>CAVLCT010000084.1:0-1702 GCA_963661665.1 Bulleidia sp.
GTGGCGAATACGCGAGGGCAGATGCTTGAAACTCAGATAGGAAGCCGGCTGTTCAAATGAAAAGACTTCCCTGTATACTGATGTCAGGTATGCCTGGCTGAGTAATCGGGGAAGTCTTTGCAGAGAATGTGTGAGAAGCTTGGTATGTGGCCGTGAAATAAAAACTTTCAGGAACTAAAAGAAGATTTTTTGAAAACGGTTTGCTGCCTGAGCCACGGAGTCCTGGGTGTTATCGGCAACGTCTGTGTGTCCAGTGACCTGTCCATTGGCATCATGGTGGAAAAGACTATTTCCGTTCATGGTATCATGGCCAGTAACCATGCCGTTGGCATCATGATGAAAAAGGCTGTTTCCTGCCATGGTGTCATGACCAGTGAGCATACCATTGGCGTCATAATGGAAGAGGCTGTTTCCTGCCACAGTATCATGACCAGTAACCATGCCGTTGGCATCATGATGGAAAAGACTGCCTCCATTCATGGTGTCGTGGCCGGAGATCATGCCATTGGCGTCGTGATGGTATAAATCGCCACCAAGTTGCTGGCTGTAGCCGGTTTGCAGTCCTGACTGGTCGTAGTGGTAGGCTGTTGGTCCAACAGCATGCTCAGCACCAGAATGGCTGAAGGAAGAGCCATCGTCTGCAGTGCCGTTCAGCATGTCCCAGGAAGTGAAGTCAAACATGTTATCCTCCAAAGAATGTATTTAGCTGAGTCTTTGCAGTGCTTGTTTATGGAAATTCAGTACGTCTGGATGAGTATTTTCATGGCAAATTATCATATTAGATATTTTAATAAACATTTCTTTTTCTGCTTCATCATTAAAAGTAGGTATTTCACCATAGTTGATTCTATATTGATAAACTGCATTATTTATATTTATTAAATTAAAATTGTATTCAGTACAGTAATTATCTATAGCTTTTGCAAGTTCACCAAAAGCAGAATCAATTTTTTCTACGATAAAATCAGAAACTTTGCTACATATTTCAATTTGAGTTTTGTCAAGATCAAAAAAAGAATCAGACCATTTTTTATCAAGTGAATTAAATTTATCTATTTTAGCTTGTTCGTTCTGATCATTTTGATAATTATCATAGAAGGCCTTTGCAATAATTCCCAAGCCTAATATGGGATTCACAAGTGCTGCAGCACCGCCCATGGCACCTGTTAATAAACTGCCACCGGCTCCTTGGGCCGGACTATTATTCATGTATTCCGCATAATGTTGAAGATTTTCAAGATTTACCAGATAATCACGTAAGTACATAGAATATTCCCGTGAAATAATCTGGCAGACATTTTGTGTCAGAGAGTCCGCTGTCTGTTCTTGTATGGTAAAACCGGAAAAATATTGCTGAGACCTTTGACCGTCAATATTTTTTATTATTTCTATAATTCTAGCAAAATCTCCTATTGCTAAATATACAATAGGTTGTATTTGTGAATATTGTAAATCTTCTTCATAGCTAATACGCTTTACAGTATTTAATATATAATCTTTTGCAGTTAGATAAATTCTATTTGCTTTATCTTCATTTCCGCTGTTGCGAGCGTTGGTACATTGCTCTATTAATTCATTAAATGAATCAAAAATAATTCTAGAATTTTTAAAAAGCAATGCATGAGATATGCTATCAGTCATTATATATGTATCTGTAACAACATTTTCAAAAGTATATTCAGTACTTGTAACTTTTTTTAAT
>CAVLCT010000084.1:1712-9131 GCA_963661665.1 Bulleidia sp.
TCGTCCTCCATAGGAAACAAAGTTATGATCCTTTAGTTAAAATGAATATATATTAGCAAAGTGAAAAGTTTACCATCCTATTTTTTTTAAGAAATAATAAGTACAAAATGTAATTACGCCTGATGCTGCTGAATACGAAATAAACATTAAAAAATATTTAAAAGCGTCTTTTTCTGGATTATCATCATATTTTTTTAGAGAGTGTTCTAAACTATAGAGTACACAGCATCCATATATGCCAACAAAGATGCCTCCTAATGGCTGAATGCCTTTTAAAAACATATACAGTAAAATAGAAGCGAAGACAGCAATGATGGTCAAAAGACCTACCCAACGTACCATGAAAGTACCTCCACTTGTGTATTTGCAAAATAAACTAAACGATGATTTGTGTCTGAAAAGGTATTCTTCTATTTTCTAATGCATTACCCAGATAAAACTGCGGTATCGTTTCTTTAGCAGAGATAACCATTGGACGCAGGTAGAGAGTCCGCTGAAAGCAGTTCTGCTTTCATGCGGATTTACTGCAAGAAGTTGTCTTCTTCTGTGTTTCACCTCATCGTCTGCGATTTTACCCCGTGTATAACCTGAGTTATATTCTGCAAGCTGTTTAGCAGGCTGGTTTTCTTTATGTCCTGCTGTATAAAAGCGAACACGGGTATAGAGAGTACTGTGTCTTAACGTACTCTTTTTATGTACCTTTTCCTGTAAAGGGCAGTCTGATGGGGGGGTATTATTAACATGTTAATAAAATATTAACTATTGTTTTTGTTATTACAAGTTTAAACCTGTATTGTCATTTTCTTGTTTGGATTTAATAGTAAAACACTATTAAATGTTTGATATAACAATACAAATAGTCGATAAATCTGTTATGTTTTTTCCCACACTGCAAAAGCAAAGTCAAGATCTGATCTTACCTGTCACTGCCCTGCACCTCCTCTAAAAATTGACACAGAGCGCCATTGTGGGGCACAAACCATCCAATGAAGCATAAGGTCCGTGGCTCCGGCAGGTGCACATGTACCAGCTTTGGTTTGGGTGAAAATAACTTGGACAGAGGGAGTACAGATGGCCACAGTACAGGAAGATGCTCTGGCAGAGAAGAAAAAGGAACTGAGGCAGCGTATGCGCAGGCTCAGGATGCAGCAGGATGCCCAAAAGGCTGAAGCATCCTCGCGTGCCGCCCAGAAGGCCCTGCTTTCATCCCCCCTCTGGCACAAGGCTAAGTCAGTCTTCCTCTATCAGGCAACCCAGGGGGAGATTGCTACAGACCTCTTTTTTGCCGATGCCCTGGCTTCTGAAAAGCACGTCTTCTTCCCAAGGGTACGCAAAAACGAGCGCGGCATAATGGACTTTGTCGAGGTATACGGCCCAGATGATCTTGTCCCGGGTGCCTATGGCATCCTGGAACCGCATCCCTCCCTTGCCCGTATTGCGCCAGAGGACTATATCTGTGACGTGGCTGTCATTCCGGGCGTGGCCTTTTCCTCCATGGGAGCAAGGCTTGGGTTCGGGGGCGGCTTTTATGACCGCTATTTTGCCAGGACCCGCACAAAAGCGCTGGTGGGCTTCTGCTATTCCTTTCAGATAGTAGAAGAGCTTGCCATTGCGCCATGGGATGTCAGCATGACGCATATTTGCACAGAATGCGGCCTGAGCGCTGTGTAGCCCCGGCAAGAGCGATATCTTTTTTAGGAGCAGTATTTTCGTGGCAGTCAGAGTCCTTCCTTTTTCCTTTCCAGGTGTTCCCAATGTCGGCTGTGCCTTTCAGATGCGCAGCCATGACGATGCCGGCCCGGCCGTGCCTTCCGCCCTTGCAGGCGGCACCATCAGCTATACAGACGGCATAGCCGACGACGTTGTGCTCAAAAACCGCCGTGACCTCCTTGAATGCACTGGCGTCTCCCTGCTTGGTGAAATGCACCAGGTGCACGGCGACAGGATACTTTTTGAGCCTGAGCCTTCCTCCCTGGAAAAAGGACCTCTTGAAGAAGCGGACGGGCTTGCCTTAAGCAGGAAAGGCATGGCTTTGATGGTGAAGACGGCAGACTGCCAGCCCATCCTTCTGGCCCACAAGTCAGGCCGGTATATAGCCGCCCTGCATGCAGGATGGCGCGGGAACAGGCAGCTCTTTCCCATGACTGCGGTGCGCAGGTTCTGCGAACACTACAATATACAGCCTGCTGACTGCCTGGCTGTCCGCGGACCCAGCTTAGGCCCCTCCAAGGCCCAGTTCATTCATTATGCCGCCGAATGGGGCGGCTATTTCAGCAAATACCTGGATCTTGCCACAACGACCATGGATCTGTGGACCATGACCAAGGACCAGCTTTGTGCGGCAGGCATTCCGGCACGCAATATTTTCAGCATTGACTTGTGTACGGCCAGCATGCCAGAGGACTTCTTCTCGTACAGGCATGATCATGGCTGTGGCAGGCAGGCCAGTCTTATCTGGATTAAGGAGTCCTAGCATTATGGAACGTCGTCTTCTCCTGGATGCCGGCAGCGGCGGCAGGGCCTCTCAGCGCCTTATCAGCTCTTTGATGGGAAAGTATTTTTCCAACCCCATTCTGGACGTAATGGATGACGCTGCCCTTCTGCCTGCCGTAGACGGCCCTCTTGCCATGTCAACCGACAGCTATACCGTGACGCCGCTCTTTTTCCCTGGCGGCTCCATCGGCTCCCTGGCCATACACGGCACTGTCAACGATGTTTCCATGCTTGGGGCAGAGCCTTTGTACCTCACCTGCGCCATGGTGCTAGAGGAAGGGCTTGAACTGGATATCCTTGAAAAGGCCGTTGCCGATATGGCACAGGCTGCCGAACACTGCCAGGTGCGCATTGTGACAGGGGACACCAAGGTGGTGCCTAAGGGGTGCTGCGACAAGCTTTTCATCAATACGACAGGTGTAGGGCGCCTGCGCCGCCAGCCTGCTCCCTCCGGCCATGCGGCAAAGCCTGGCGACGTGGTCCTGGTGAGCGGTGCCGTGGGCGATCACGGGCTGACCATCATGGCGGCCAGGGAAAGCCTCTCCCTGGACGGGCAGGTACGCTCCGACTCAGCCCCTCTCAACGGTCTTGTCGCAAAGGTCATGGAAGCCTGTCCTGATGTGCATGTGCTGCGCGATCCCACCCGCGGGGGCGTTGCCACAACGCTCAATGAGATAGCGCAGCAGTCAGGGGTGGCCATTGTGCTGGACGATGCCTCTGTTCCCGTGCATCCCGAGGTTGCAGGAGGCTGTTCCTTCTTAGGGCTTGATCCTCTGTATCTTGCCAATGAAGGCAAGTGCCTTGTCATAGTGCCTGAAGATCAGGCAGATGCCGCCCTGAAGGCCATGCGTTCTGATCCATATGGGCAGGAGGCCGCCATCATAGGCAGGGTCCATGAAGAAAAGGCCGGCCGCGTGACGCTTAAGACCCGCATTGGCGGCGAGAGAATCTTAGGCATGCTTGAAGGAGCTCTGCTTCCCAGAATCTGCTGAGTACAGCAGGCCGGAATCTGCTGTCTGCATTTGTTTTCTTGCAACTGACGCATTGCTGTCCGGGGGACGGGTTTATGGCAAGACCAGTATCAGGAAAGATTAGCACCGATGAAGTACGTGTGAAGCAAAAGAACGGCGACATATACGTCTATGAGCGCCAGACAAAATACGATCCTGCTGTCGGCGACACCAGAAACCTGTCCTGCAAGCTCATTGGCAAAATTCCGGCAGGAACATCGGAAATGGTGCGGACCAGGGCAAAAAAGGCCTATGGCAGTTCTGCCAAAGCTGCAAAGACCGGCAGTCCGGAGGTGAAAAGTCCCGCTGGCCTTTCTGACATCCTTGACTGGATCGGGGAAAAAAGCGGCATAGACCATGACCTGGGCATGGTGTTCGGAGAAGAGACTTGCGCCTTGCTCATTGCCCTTGCCCGCATGAGGCTTACTGAAGGCCGCTTTTCATTCTCGGACTTTGAAAGATGGCAGATGCACCATGGCTCTCCCTTAGGAAACCAGGTTGTAACAGAAGTCATGTGGCGCGACTTCTTTGATAAGCTTGGAGAAGAACAGGATTTCTTGTTCATGCGGTATTTCAGGGCCCGTGCCGCACGCTGCAGCAGCGAAAGGCTTGCTGCAATGGACACAGCAGACATGCCGGAAGAAAGAGAAGGGGAAGAGGCTGACGATATGTCTCTTTTACGGCTTCTGACAGTCTGCTCCATGAGAAGCGGACAGCCCGTTGCCTTTGTGCGTCTGCATGATGAGCTTAAGGAGACGGCAGTCCTTGAAAAGGGCTTTGAGGATCTTGGAGATCTGGATATCTGGCGGGAGGCCAGAGGAGCCTTTCTGAGAGCAGTTCAGAGAGCAACCCCTGGCTCATTTCCGGTTGTCACGGACAGGGGCCTGTATGATGCCGGCAATGTGGCGCTGTATATGGAGCAAGATATCAGCTTTATCTCCGGCATCATCCTTTATACGCCCTGGGTGTATGAAGCTTTTGAAGCGCACAGGCATGAGCTGGAAAAAGCAGACAGCTTTTTCCTTGATAACAGGCTGTATAAAGCCTGTACCGTCATTGCAGAACCGGACTTTTCTTCTGAAAAAGGCCGTGATGCTGCCGTTTCTTCAAGGGAGAAGAAAAGAGGCAGGCTGTATCTGCATTTCTATTTTGACAGCCTGGGTTGCAGTAATGAAAAAGCTGCCCTGCACTTCTGGATAGAGGAGATGTCCCGGCAGATACAGCAAGGCTTTATCCGTTTTCCGGAAGAAGCCGGAAGCATGGCAGAAAGGCTGCTTATTGTTTCAAAAGGGAAAAACAAGTCCGTACAGTGCAATGAAAAGGCCCTGCTTGAAGAGCAGAAAGACTATGGCATTTTCTGCCTTGCCTCAAATACGACAGATGATCCCCGAGAGGCATTGCGCTACAGTCTTGAGCGCAATGCCATTTCAGCCTTTTTCCACCATAAGAAACATACGATATTTGAGGAGATCTGTACTCCTTCCCGGTCTTTGCAGGAAAATGACGGGTATCTCTTTGCCCGGTTTGTTGCCTTAGGCTACTGCACCTATTTTCAGGAAGCCCTGCAAAGGGTTATTGCCAGGCTTTCAAAGGAAGGCAGTGCAGACAGTGAAGCGGACAGGGCCTTAAAAGATGACCTGAAAGACTGGCTTTGCGAATGTTCCCCTGAAGAAGTCCTGGACCTGTTTGACTGCATTGAAAGCCTGCGGCATCGTCCAAGCCGGAAGGCGGATTCCGTATGGAATGAGCAGGACAGGAAGGATGAGGAGAGAGCAAGGCTCCTTGAAGCATTGCTGAGGGAAGAGGCTCCCTGTTTGTAGCTATTCTGACTCAGTTATTTTAACCAGGGCTAAAGTACAATGGCTATATCCATAGCTGATTGCTGTCACGACTTTAGGCTGGTCAAAAGAATTGCAGAAGGAAATGTACTCCCTATACTGAAATAAAGGGAACTGCACGGAGGTGTTGCCTATGGCTGCTGGTAAAAAAGGAAAAAGAACCCCCTTGAATTTGCCTGTCTGCACTGGGGCATAGCCTTTCATGACAAAAGCTGCCCGGCAAAATGCCAGGATCAGGTATCTAAACCCTGCCTGGCTTACTGAGCCTGCTCCTTTACAGCATGCAGGGAGGCAAGAATGGCTTCTGTCTGCTCGTTTTCCCCGCTGACAGTGATGACAAGCACGCCTTCGTCCATGGTCTGGATGATATTGGAAAGGCGTGTGTTTTCCGAGGTGACATAGAGCACCCAGGCATTGTCATCCCTGCGCACCATGCTGCTTACAGAGAGGCTTCCTGCTGCCTGCCTGGCCAGAGCCCTGGCAGATCGTCCTTCCCTGGGACAGACGCGCACGCAGACAACAGACTTTTTGTCAGGGGACTGCACAATAAGGGAGCCGTCATTGCCGGTCACAGCTGTTTTTGCCCAGGCAGGCGGCAGATCCATGACATAGCGCTGGTACCTGGGCCCGTATTCATGAACTTCGGCAGAAGACGGTTCAGGACAGCCCAGAAGGAAGAAGGCTGCCATGGCCAGCACTGCTGTCCGCATCCATCCCGGCCTTGTCCATGAGGAAGGGCGCTTTTTTGCAGCCGTACAGCCTGCGCCCTGTATAGCAGAGTTAAGCATGGTACTGTTTGTAGATGTCTGCCAGTTCCTGGTCCAGGCGGGGAATGAGATCTGAAGGCTCAAGCAGCCTTGCACCCGCGCCAAAGCCCAGCAACCAGCTCAAGACCTCGGAACGGCTGGTGGCTGTGCAGGACATCTCCAGGCTTCCGTCTGCACGGGATGTTTTGACTTCGTCGTCGCTGAAATGGCGTTCCTGCACGAAATCGGCCACAAGAGGCGAGAAGAGGACGCGCAGGGCAAAGGGCTCTCCGCTAGCAAAGCCAAAGTGCTGCGTGAAGGGCAGGGGCATGGGCAGTGCAAAGGACTGCGCTGTCCTTTCTGCCTGGTCCAGGTGGTGGATATAGACACAGACAGGCTCAGGTTTGCCGTATTGCGCCAGGATATCCTGCGTTACCATCGTATCCCTGATGGCATCGCCTATATGCCATCCTGCCACATAGACGCTGTCTGCGGAGGCAAAGAGCCTGACAGGAGCCATCTTCCATGCCTTTGTCCTGCCCTGCCTGTCCTGCCACTGCACATTGCAGACAGTTTTTTCTGCAATGGCCTGGCACAAGTCTGAGAGGATTGGCACTGAGTCCGTTAGGTCAACGCATGACTTGCTGACCGGATTGATGGCAGAGGTGATGGCCGAACCGTCGTCGCAGCAGAGAAGTGAGATCCTGCGCAGAATGTTGCGCATTTTTTGTGCTTCCTCTGCCGGAATGTCAGCCTTTTCAAGGCAGGCTGAAAGAGCCTGGAATTCCTCGGGGCTGCATATAATGCGCGGCCGCCTGGCCGGAGCCTCAAGGGAATACCACTCCCTGCCGTCATAGCTGTCACGACGCAGTATCATGCCCTGTCTTTTGTCTATCTGCTGCAAAAGACGGGATACCGTCGATTTTGAGCATTCGAGCATGCTGATAAAGTCGGCTGCACTGTATTTTTTTGCAGTAAACAGGAGCAGATCGTACAGGCTCAGGGCTCTTTCTACGGCTGTGGAATTAGCGACTGTCTCCATCATCATCCTCCCCCCCGAAAAGAAGCTCAGGGACCACGCTGTTCCCTGCTGTCTCCGTTTCGCTCATTTGGAAAGATAGTAGTCAAAACTTTCTGTAATGACAACTGTTTAGAGGCGGTTTTTTCCTGCCTGTTGCCAGGCGCAGCCTTCTGCAAGAAAAAGGGCCTGCCAAGCGGCAGGCCCCAATGGCAATGCGGTACTTTAAGGGACTAAGAAAAAGCTTACAGGGAAGCCGGATCGGCCTTTTCCACCCTGCGTGCCCCAAGCAGGGAGCTTACGCAGTAGAGGGC
>CAVLCT010000085.1:0-9128 GCA_963661665.1 Bulleidia sp.
GTTATCATTATGAACTACATTGCCAGCAGATGGATTATTTTCAAGAAATAGGGACCACACCGTACAAAGAGCATGCATCAAGAAAACACTCCATCAAAGACAAGTCATAGTGTCAGAATTTGAGAAGCCTGCCCCACTGTAGTCACCATGCCCCATCATACTGCACTGTAGCCCTTCTCAAAAGAATTACTCCTGCATCACGACAGCTCACGCCACAAAAAAAATGAAACACAATATGTTCTCTCAAACCATTACAAGCCATTCTGAAAAGGAATATCTGATTGCCCTGTTTTGTGCCGCTGTACTTGCCTTCATTTTTCTGCTGGACAGTCCCCTGCACCCATGGCGCTATGCAGTAGCCGGCACAGATTCAAGCGTCTTCAAGACTGTTGCGATGATGATTAATGAGGGTTTTATGCCCTATAAGGACTCCTTCGATCACAAAGGGCCCGTCATCTATCTGCTCAACTGGCTTGGGATGCAGATTTCCTACTACAAAGGCATCTGGGCTATAGAGCTTGTCTTTATGACAGCGACATTTTTCCTGCTCTACTGCATAGCAAGGCTTTCTGCATCCGTTATTCCGTCTGTCCTGACGGTACTCATATCCTCATCACTTCTTTTTCAGTGCTTTGAAGGAGGCAATCTCACTGAAGAATACGCCCTCCCATGCATTGCCATGAGCCTGTATTTCTTTCTGGACTTTTGTCTGCACAGAAAGTGTTCTTCTCTCCGTATTCTTCTGTCAGGGATGGCTTTTGCCTTCGTATGCCTCTTGAGGCCTAACATGACAGCAGTCTGGATTGTGTTCTGTCTTGTCATTCTCTGGATGGTTATACAGGAGAGGAACTGGAAGTTGCTCAAGGCATTTATATCATGCTTTATAGCGGGCATATGCGTCGTTGCCGTTCCCATACTTCTCTGGCTGTATGTCAATGACGCCTTGTCCCAATGTTTTACCGACTATATCATTTTTAGCGGGCACTACTGCTCATCTGAAAGCGGGCGGGCGACCATCCAAAACCAGATTTCATCCTTTGTGCACTTTGCGTCATCTCCGGTATATCTTTTTGCTGCAGCAGGCTGCCTTATCTGCCTGAAAAAGAACTACTTCATCCATACAGCATATATCGTCCTTATGCTTCTGGCAGTCATTCTCGTCTGCCTCTCAGGCATGCGTTATGGACACTACGGCATGGTTCTTATTCCCATAGCCTGCTATCCCATAAGTCTGTTATTTGGCAGTATTGACGAAGAGGTTGCACTATTGCCAAATACTGGCCGCACGACAAAACTGACTGTCTGCATCCTTGCCTCTGCTTGGTTTGTCTGGGCAGCCATGCCATTCATACAGACGCTTCCAACCTATTATTCCCAGTTTCACGCAAAAAAAATGAATCCTGACGTACAAAATGTTGTGGACAAAGTCAGAAGCCTGACAAAGGATACTGAAAGAATATCTGTCTACGGCAACTGGGATATCATCTATGTCCTGGCCAGAAGGATGCACGCAACCAGGTATTCCTACCAGTTTCCCATTGCCAACGTATTGCCAGGTATCAGAGACGAATATTTCGCTGGCCTCAAAGAGGAACTGCCAGGCGTTATCGTGGTACAGAAGAAATTCTACGACAGCAATATACAGAAATTTCTCATACAAAATGGCTACAGCAGGGTATGGCCCGCAAACGTAGCTGAAAAAAACATGCCACGCACAAACATGGTTTTTTATCGCGCACACCAGTAGCAAGACATACGAGAAATCCCGGGCATGGGCCTGTAGTTCCGCCCATGTCCGGGATATTCTGTTTATATGCCGGGCTGCCAGACTACTTCTTTGTCCAGCAATCCATAAATTCTGCAACAGGATGCCCTTCCTTGATATGTGTCAGAAGAGCACTGCCAAAGACAGCGGCATCAGGCCTGGCCTCTTCAGGCAGAACTTCCAGCTGCTCAGGACGACTCAGGCCAAAGCCCATGGCTATGGGAAGGGCAAAGCATGAGCGAGCCCGCGCCATGGTTGCGGCAACCATGGGAGCCACCTTGGCCCTTGCCCCTGTCACACCCATGACTGAAACTACATAGACATAGCCCTGCGACACTTCCGCATAGAGATTCATGCGCTCTGCACTGGTATTTGGTCCCACAAGGGCGATAAGCGCTATACCCTCTTTTTTCAGGATCTCACGTATGTCATGAGCCTCATCATAGGGCAGATCAGGGATAATCATGCCGTGCACGCCGGCTTCATGGGCGTCATGGGCCAGCTTCTCAAAGCCGTACTGCATGAAGGGATTGAGATAGCCCATGAGCACAAGCCCTGCTGAAAACACACCATTGCGGACCTTGAGTCCTTCCAGGATTTTCTTCAAAGAGACGCCGTCTGCCAGGACCTGGCGACTGGCATTCTCTACCACGGGCCCATCGGCCACAGGATCCGAAAAAGGAACGCCTATCTCAATAATGTCCGCCCCGTTCTCATCCAGTTCGGCCAGACTCTGCCAGAACGTGTCCTCATCAGGATAGCAGGCTGTCAGAAAGGGAATAAGGGCGTACCTGCCCTGCTCTTTTGCAGTACGGATCTTTTCTTCCAGGATATGCATGACTAGGCCTCCTCATCTGCGCCGCCGACGCCGAACTGAGCGCCGAGATACTTCTTCACAATTCCCATATCCTTATCGCCGCGTCCCGAAAGGTTGACGATAACATTGCCGCCCTTTGGCAGCCTGTCCGCATGGTCAAACACCCAGGCCAGGGCATGGGAGGACTCCATGGCAGGCAGTATGCCCTCAGACCTGCTCAGGCGCACAAAGGCTTCCAGGGCCCTGGCATCCCTGACCATGCCGTATTCAGCCCTGCCGGACTCCTTGAGATAGGCATGCTCGGGGCCGACGCCAGGATAATCCAGGCCGGCTGCAATGGAATGGGAAGGCTCTATCTGGCCGTCCTCTGTCTGCAAAAGCTGCGTCAAGTTGCCATGCAGGACACCTGGCGTTCCCAGGTTCAGCGGGGCTGAATTAAAGCAGCCGGGCTCGCCTGTGCCTGCTGCCTCCACGCCGATGAGGCGCACGTCCTTGTCGGCAACAAAGCCCCTGAAAATGCCGATGGCATTGGACCCGCCGCCAACGCAGGCCACGACGGCATCAGGGAGCTTTCCGAAGTTCTCCAGGCTCTGCTCCCTGGCTTCCCTGCCTATGACGCTCTGGAAACGGGCCACCAGTTCAGGGAAGGGATGCGGGCCTGCCGCCGTGCCAAAGCAGTAGTGCGTGCTCTCCTGGGAGCTGATCCAGTAGCGCAGGGCCTCGTTGATGGCATCCTTCAAGGTCCTTGTACCGCTTTCAACGGCATGCACCTCGGCACCGAAGACACGCATGCGCATGACGTTCATGGCCTGGCGCTCCACATCCTCTGCCCCCATATAGATGATGCACTTCATGCCGAGCCTGGCCGCCGTGGCAGCCGTGGCCACGCCATGCTGGCCGGCACCGGTCTCTGCCACAAGGCATGTCTTGCCCATATACTTGGCAAGCAGGGCCTGGCCCAGCGTATTGTTCATCTTGTGGGCTCCTGTATGCACCAGGTCCTCGCGCTTGAGCCACAGGTTAAAGCCAAGCTCCTTTGAAAGGTTGGGGCAGAAGGTCAGGGGCGTCTTCCTGCCGGCATACTTTGTCAGCAGGTCATTGAGCTCTGCCTGGAACTGTTTTGTGGGCATGACCTCGTTCATGGCCTGTTCCGTTTCCATCAGCGGCGGAATGAGCAGTTCCGGCACAAAACAGCCGCCAAAGCGTCCATAGTATTTGATATTCATTATACCGACTCCGTAAGCAAATTATTAAGCAGATTGTTCATCAGGTTGCATTTCTTTCACAAGTACAGGCAATACGCAAGCCTTTGTCACCACAGCCTGGAAAGTGCAGGCATATCAGGTCCAAGCCTGTATTCCACTGCCCTTAAAACAAGGTCACGCATAAGGGCTTCGTCCTTGCATCCTGGCGCACTCTCAAGGCCGGAATTAAAATCAAGTCCCGCAGGCCTGGTCTTTTCCGGCATGGCCTGTACGGCTTCAAGGGAATCCCTGTTCAGGCCGCCTGCCAGCATCCAGGGAAGCGTACAGGAAAGATCCTGTATCATGTTTGCAGGTATCCCTGTGCCGTGCCCGCCTCCGCCATATCCAGCATCAAGCAGCACCATGCCGCAATACTGCGCACAAGCCTCCATAAAGGCAAGCAGTTCGCCTCTTGCGGCATAAGTCTCAGGCCAGGCAACGCGCAACATGCGTTCCTTTCCAAGATGCCCTGCAAGCTCCTTCAGGCAGGCTGCGTCCTGCTTCCCGTGCACCTGCACAAGATCAAGATGCGCTGCCTCAACAGTCTCAAGAATTTCCGCTGCACCCTGCTCCACAAAGACGCCTGCCCTGAGCATGCGGCCAGTGTCAAGCGCCCGCACCTGGGAGGCTGCAACATTTCTGGGACTTCTGGCATGGAAGATAAAGCCTGCTATGGCAAAACCAAGCTCAGAGGCAATATCAAGATCCTTCTGCCTTGTCATGCCGCAGATTTTAAAGAACATGGCCAGCCCCTTTAAGCAGGCGCTCAAGATCCGGACCAGGGGTGCCATGGCGCATAAGCGCAGTCCCCACAAGCGCCGCATCAAATCCGGCTGCTTTTGCTTCAAGCAGGTGGACATGCTCTTCCATGCCTGAGGCTGCAATCCAGGCCTCGTTCTCCCTTTTGCCTGCCTTTTGCAGAACGTCAAGGCAGAGCTGCCGTTCGACCTTAAAGGTGACAAGATCCCTGGCATTTACCTGGATAATTTTTGCACCGGCAAGCCTTGCACGTTCCAGGTCATCCCCGTCAAAGACTTCCACCACAGCCTCAAGCCCGTATTTTTGCCCAAGAAGGCGCAAATCCCGCAAGGCGGCTGCATCAGGGAGCATGCGGACAATGAGCAAAAAGGCAGAGGCACTAGTGGCAGCAGTTGCCTCTATCTGCAAGGGATCAAAGAGAAAATCCTTGCGCAAGATCGGCACGGCACCAAAGCCCCGGGCATCAAGCGTCCGGCGGGCCAGATCAATATACTTCAGGCTCCCGTCAAAGTACTGCTCCTCTGTAAGAATGGAAAGGGCAGAAGCTCCGTTGCCGGCATAGGCGATCACAGCGTCAGTGACGCTGACGGCATCGCAGATGCGCCCTCTTGAGGGAGAGGCGCGCTTGTATTCGGCAATAACAGGCAAAGGCCCTGCTGACGAGCCTGCCTTAAGGGCCCTGGCAAAGGAGGGACGCTCAAAGACCCGGGGCCTGGGTGCGCCATCTCTGGTCTTAAGCCTTGCCAGCTCTGCCTGCTTTGCCTTCACAAAGCGGTTCATGCCGGCATCCTGCTGAGCCTTGTCCTGGTTCATAGAGATATCCATGATTTCTGTACCCTGAGATATTGCCACACGCCTAGGCGTTTTTGACAAACCTGCTACCGGCGCCGCCTTCCACGGCATCCCTGGCTTCCTTCATGCACGAAGCCAGACTCTTTGTGCCGTCAATGACATGGATGGCCAGCCCCACGTTTAAGACAACCATGTCCTTCATATGGGAATTGCCCCTGCCCTGCAAAAGCTCGCGCAGGCAGGATACGGCTTCTTCCTTGGAATGCACTGCCACGTCCTCGGGCGTGCAGGGACCTATGCCGAACTCGGCAGGATCCAGCGTCATGGGAATCTGTTTGCCGTGGTCCAGCATGATGATGGTGGCAGGCCCCATGGGCGTCACCTCGTCATAGCCTCCGGCACCGTAAGCTATGGCCGCACGCTCTAACGTCTCAGAAGAGGAAAGCGTATCGGCGATGAGCCTGACAAGCTCGGGCCTGGCAACGCCCATGAGCAGGTAGGGAGGACGGGACGGGTTAATCATGGGCCCTAAGATATTGAACAGGGTACGGATGCCAAGTTCCCTGCGGGCAGGCCCCACATGCCTGAAGGACGGATGGAAATTAGGGGCAAAGAAAAAGCCGAAGTTGGTCTTTTCAATCTGCTCAACAATTTTGTCCGCTTCCTTTTCCAGGGGAATTCCCAGAAGGGAGAGGGCGTCGGCCGCTCCTGAGGTGGAAGACACTGCCGCATTGCCGTGCTTGGCCACCTTGTAGCCCATGCCGGCCAGGGTCAGGCAGGAGCAGGTAGAGCAGTTGAAGGAGGATCTGCCGTCGCCGCCTGTGCCCACCACGTCTATGCAGCCTGCAGGAAGGGGCGGAACAGCCACAGCTCTTGCAAGGACAGATCGTATGGCGCACCTGAGTTCCAAGGAAGTCTCGCCCTTGGCTCTCAGCCCCATCAGGAAGGCTCCTGTCTGGACAGGCGTCATATCACCGTCCATAAGCATATCAAAGGCCGTCTGTGCCATACTGGCATCAAGATCCTGCCGCATGGCCAGGCGTTCCATGATGGTTTTCAGCTGGGGCTTTTCCTGCTCTGCCGCAGCCGCCGTCTGGGGCTTCTTCTCGTCCATTTGCTTGTCCTTGTGATAGTAGTGCAGGCTGTCAGGGAAGTTGCTTAAGAGGCGCAATCCGTCGGGAGTCAGGACAGACTCCGGATGAAACTGCACGCCGGCCCAGGGGCGGTCCTTGTATTCAAGGGCCATGACCTCGTTTTCAGGCCCCCTGGCAGTCACGCGGAAGGGATATTTGTCCTCGTCCTTTTCATCACAACAAACCACCAGACTGTGGTAGCGCCCCACAGTGAAGGGATCGGGCACGCCCTGGAAAAGACCTGTGCCGTCATGCTGTATGGCGCTCTGCATGCCGTGCATGATGACAGGGCCTGTTTTTACCTCTGCCCCGCCGAAAAGGCCCAGGATCTGATGGCCTAAGCAGACGCCAAGCACAGGGACGGAGGGCGGAAGCTTCTGCAAAAATTCCAGGCACAGGCCGGCGGCAGAGGGATGGCCGGGGCCGGGGGACAGGACAACCTTGCTCAACGTTCCGGATGCAGCAAGCTCAAGAATCTTCGGATCGTCATTAAAAAGGACGACAGGATCCTCGCCTAAGTTCTGAAAGGCCTGGACCAGGTTATAGGTAAAGGAATCGTAGTTATCTATGAGCAGAAACATGGCTGTTTTCCCCTTTGTCAGACAGGACAAGACGCATAATGGCTGATTTGTTGTTGACTTCCTTCCATTCAAGCTCGGGCACGGAATCATGTACTATTCCGGCGCCTGCCTGCCAGTACAGGCGCCCCTGCCTGGTCCACATGGAACGAATGGTGATGCCCATGTCCAGATTGACGCTGTCCTTGTCCAGGCCGATCCAGCCGACACAGCCTGCGTATGGTCCGCGCGGCTGCCCTTCCATTTCCCTCAGCATCTCTATGGCACGCAGCTTGGGAGCGCCTGAGACAGTTCCGGCAGGAAAGGTGGCTGCCAGGACATCAACAGGGCCAAGGCCTTTTTTCAGCTCGGCTGTCACCGAACTTGTGAGGTGCATGACATGGCTGAAGCGCTCTGTCTGCATGAGGCGCTCTACATGCACGCTGCCCCTGACTGCCACCCTGCCAAGATCATTGCGCCCCAAGTCCACCAGCATGACATGCTCTGCCCTTTCCTTGGGATCTGCCAGAAGCTCCAGCTCAAGCTTCTGATCTTCCTCTTCCGTGCGGCCGCGGCGGCGCGTCCCGGCTATGGGTGCCAGCAAAAGCTGGTTTTTGTCACAGCGCACCATAACCTCAGGCGATGATCCGAAGAGGCTCATGGAGGGAAAATGCATGTAAAAAAGATAGGGAGAGGCATTGAGGCGGCGCAGGCGGCGGTAGTGTGCAAAGCTGTCGCCCCTAAACGGCGTGGAGAAGCGCACGGACGGCACGCACTGTATGGCCTCGCCCTGGCGCAGTTCTTCCTGGATGCGGCGCACACAGTCCTTGAAGCCTTCTTCAGAAGGTTCTGCCAGTATGGGGAAGTCCTCTTTTTCGGCCCCGAAGAAGCCGGACTCATGGGCAGATCGTATTTCCCTGAAATTTCCCAGGCTCAGCTGGCAGAGCCTGTTGTAGAGGTGGTCAAAGACAAGCACTGTTCCTGGCAGGACAAGCTGGCACTCAGCCTCTTTCTTAGGAAGGACAGCGGCAAGCTTGGGATTGAAGAGGCCTGCCATCTCAAAGCCCAGATAGCCGTACAGGGCCCTTGTTATGGGCGGCAGATCAAAGATGTCCTCTTCCGGTGCCTCAATGGTTATCAGCTCCATGAGGCTCTTCAAGCCCTCCACAAAGGGCATGCCGTCAAGTTCGGCAAGGCTTGCCAGCCTGTCGTCTTCTATACTGAGATGCAGTTCGCCATTGCGGCAGAAGACGCGAAGCATAATGTCACAGGCAAGCAGGCTGTAGCGGCCCCATTTGCCGTCAACGTGCGCGCTTTCAAGCAGTATGCCATCGCCGGCTCCTACCATGCCCATAAACAGGCTGATGGGCGTCTCCATATCAGCAGGCAGAAGGCGTGCCTTCTGTGTCAGCGTTATGCCCTGTACCCTGGCATCCCTGTTCATTGTTCCTCTCCTCTTGAAGATAGTTGTGCTGAAAAGCTTTATGAAAATTGAAAAGCGCCGCTCTCCCTGGCGGGAAGGGCGGCGCCTGTGTAATCAGTATTGCTGTCTTCTGTCATATAAAAGGCAACAGAGCTCCCTTCCCTCTGATACAGCGCCACCACCATCGGCCGTCAGCCGCCTTTGTGGTAAAAATGATGTTCAGGAAAGAAGTCATGTCAGAATCCTTGTGAAAAGCCTTTTAAATAAAAACGCCGCCCTTGTACCTGATATCCAGGAAGGGCGGCGTGTATATTCGGACAATACAGCAGACTAAGGGCTATCTGCCCTCCCCTTCCATGGCACAACGCCACCACCAGCCGGCAAACCAGGTGCCGGATGTGGCAGATATGCTGTTATAGGAAAGAGAAGTCATGGCAAAACCTTTATGCTGTAAAGTTAATGGCAAAAATTCTTCCACGAAAGGAAGCTTTATTGCTTATAGGTCAATGGGCCCTGCGCTGTCAAGAGTGTGTGCGATATTTTTTTGAAGCGCTTAAAATACCGTTCCTGGCGCAGCCCGTATTGGTACTGTACGTACAAAAGGACCGGGAGGAGCTCTGTTCCGATAATGGTAGGCC
>CAVLCT010000086.1:0-8502 GCA_963661665.1 Bulleidia sp.
ATAAAGAAGCCTGCACCATCCGTAATCGTTGTCAGGAAAATGCTCGATGCCTGGGCAGGATCTCGTCCCAGGGCCCTGAAAATAAGCGGGATAGATCCGCCTGCAATGGCGCCCAGGACCATGTCGCAGCACAGGGCGCCGCCCATGACGCCGGCAACAACAGGAAGACCGGTAAAGATCCAGGTCCCGATAAAGGCCAGGATCCCCATGGCAAGGCCGGTCATCATGCCTATCTTGCACTCGCGGAACACGGCCATCCAGGCCTTGCGCACGTCAAAGCGGTCCGTGGCCAGCTGCCTGATCATGACAGCCAGGGCCTGCTGGCCGGAATTGCCGCCCTGGTTGGCAACCATGGGCATCAGCACTGCCAGCACTGCCATCTGGGCTATGGTGCCGTCAAACTTGTAGACCACAGAGGCAGACAGGGCGGAATTGAACATGTTGACGCACAGCCACGGCAGGCGCTTGCCGACACTCTCAAGCCAGGGCGTCTCCACAGTTTCCTCAGGGTCGGCACCGACCATGCCCAGCATGTCCGAGCTTGCCTCCTCGTGCATGATGTCCATGATATCGTCGTAGGTGACAACGCCCATAAGGTGGTTTTCATAGTCCACAACAGGAAGGGCCATAAAATTGTAGTGGCTGAGCTCCCCTGCCACATCGCGCTTGTCCGTATCGTAGAGAACGCTGATGACGCTCTGCCCTGCCACGGCATCAGCCAGGATGGTCCCGGGCCTTGCCAGCATAAGGTCGCGCAGGGAGAGGACGCCCACAAGCTTGTCCTCCTCATCCACCACATAGCCGTAATAGGGGTTTTCCTTGTCTTCCTCCATCTCATGGCGGATATGGCTGATGGCCTGGTCCACTGTCCAGGCGTCTTCCAGCATGATGATTTCAATATTCATGACGCCGGCAGCCGAGTCAGGGGAGAAGTTCAGCAGGTTGCGCAGCTCTTCTGAATCTTCCTTGGCCAGGCGTCCCAGCAGGGCGTCACGGTGTCCCTCATCCAGCTCGTCCAGAACGTCGGCGGCATCGTCGGGGTCCATTTCGGCAATAATCTGGGCGGCGTCATCGGCGTCCAGGTTTTCCAGGACGTCAACAGCCACATTTTCATCCAGTTCTGCCAGGGCCTCTGCCGCATCTTCCCTGTTCATGCGCCGCAGGGCACAGACCTGGGACTGCAAATCCAGGTTTTCCAGGTGATCTGCAAGGTCAGCAGGATGCACGTAGGAGGCTTCCGCAGCCGTATCCTGGCATTCCTTGCTGACTACGACAGGTCTTTCAGAATCCGGCAGGCTGTCCTGCCCCTGTGCTGCCGTTTTTTCCCCTGCGGCATCAGGTGAGGCAGGCACCGCCGTTATGTTCTCACGGGGAGCTGTCTCCTTGCGGTCCTGGGCAACGGCTTGTTCCTGTTCCAAACGCTGCTTTTCTTCCATGACTCCTCCCCGGCCGGCGGGCACGCTGTGCCTTAAGCTTTGCCGCATGCGGCTTTATCTGCCTTGCCTTGTGAACGCTTTTTAGCAAAAGCAAACGTCTTTGGACAAGTCCTTATTTTCCAGAAAAATGAACAAAACAGCAGGGATCGCAGGTAACAGCCCCAAAAAGGCACTGTCCCTGCGGCCTTGAATCAGCTTCTTTTCTTTCAGCGGCAAAGCTGATAGTAGTTTCAGGCTAAACAGTCGTCCTGCCTCCCGCAACTTTTTCCCATGACAGGGGACAGCTAAAAGGACAATCCAGCAAGGATATCCTGATATCCCTGCTGATTGCAGAGGACACGGCGGCTGCCTGAACATTCATCTTTTTTAAGCCTGTATCCTATGAAAAAAGTTCTCCCAGTCTTCCTTGTTCTGTCCCTTCTTCTGGCGGGCCTTGTAATCGGCGCAGGCTACGCGCTCAAGGCCGGCATTGAAGACATGACCAGAAATACGGTTCTCAACCTTATGGGACCTGGGGAAAGCTCGGTTGCCAATGTCTCATTCAATCCCCTGACACGCATTGTCACCGTAACCGGCTGGAGCACTACCTACCGCATAGGCCCTGAAATCTGCCATGCCGAAATAGAGCAGGCCCACGGCACCATCACCATACAGGGACTTGTCACCTGCCTGCCCCTTATAGACAGCCTCTTTTTTAACGACAACGACATCGTCCCTGTCATAAAGGATCTTCACGTAAAAAACTGCACCTGGCAGGGCGTCTCCATACTGGGCAGGGCATCCAGGCTTTCCTTAAGGACAGTGAGCCTCCCCTATGCCCTGGCAAAGCAGTACTATACAGGCTCAAGGCCGCCCTTTATCGCCTCTGTCAACGGCTTTCGTACCGACTATGTGCTGATAGAGGACCTTGCAGCCTCCAAGATAAAGCGCGGCAAGGCCGCTTCCACCCTGACAGCAAAAAAGGCGGAGCTTGAAAACCTCCTTGGCGCCAGCGCACAAACTCTCAGCTGCACGGACATTTTTTGCGGCAATGCCAAAAAGGCCTGGACAGCAGAAAGCCTTTCCTTAAAGGACATACGCATATCTCCCGAGCTCTTGAGCGAGCTTGTGGCCTACGGGCGTTCCCCCTTGGGCTTTGTCCCGGCCCCGCTCAAAAAGAGCCTTGATGCAAACGGGCGCATCTTCAGCCATGCCGAGGCAAAAAATGCAGGCTGCACGGCTCAGGGCCAGCCCCTTGTTACAGC
The DNA here is from genome assembly GCA_963661665.1 of Bulleidia sp. GTDB lineage: Bacteria > Desulfobacterota > Desulfovibrionia > Desulfovibrionales > Desulfovibrionaceae > Desulfovibrio. The sequence goes on from CAVLCT010000086.1 coordinate 2,681, forward strand.
CGCTTTCTGCACGCTGGACTGGCAGGAAGAAAAAGGGCAGGCAATAGACATGCGCATAGAGGACATGCGCATCCCGGCCAAAGCGCTTCCGCCGGATCTTGCACCAGGCATGAACGGCATGAAAGAAGTGCGCGTCAGCGGAGAGGCGCATATTGCCAACCTGGCAAAGCCGCTCTGCACGGCATCATTTTCCCTTGCCGATCTTGCCGACATCAGAAGCAGTATTCTCCTCCATCCTGAATCGCTTGCCTTCAGCAACGTACAGCTTGCCTGGCAGGATCACGGCCTGATGAGCCGCCTGGCCCGTTGCGTCTCCCCTGAGCCGCATTTGTCCAGCATGGTGCTCAAGGCAGCCGCCATGCAGCTTTGCTCAGGCGACAGCGAAGAGGACAGGGAGCAGTGCGAAAACATCACCTCCTTTATAGACAGGCCTGGCACGCTTTCCATCAGTATGCGCCCTGAGATTATGTGCCCCGTTATGAACTGGCCTTCCCTGCTCACCCGTTTCGGATCGTTTTTTGAGGTGCATGCAGAAGAGGGCAGCCAGTCCCTGACCGAACAGTCATATTCGTCTAAAGAGAATAATGCCGGGAATAATGCCGGGAGCAATGCCAGATGAAAAAACTGCAACTAAAGAGAGGGGAAGACCGCAGGGCCAGGGCAGGGCATTTGTGGATTTTCTCCAATGAGATAGACGTAAGCAAAACACCGCTCACGGACTTTTCTGCCGGAGAAGACGTTCTTGTCACTGACAGCCGTGGCAGCGTCTTAGGATCTGCCTGTGTCAATCCCCATTCCCTGATCTGCGCCCGCATCCATGCCAGGAACTGCCAGCCGCTGGATGCTGATCTTCTGCGCTCAAGGATAGCTGATGCCTTAAGCCTGCGCACAAGGCTCTTTCCCGATCCCTATTACCGCCTTGTTTTTGGCGAAGGGGACTTTCTGCCAGGCCTTGTGATCGACAGGTACGGCAGCCATCTTACCTTCCAGATTACAACGGCAGCCATGGAGCAGCGCAAGGATCTGATCTGCGAAATCGTGCACGATCTTGTAAGCCACACCTCTGCCTGCTTTGACAATACCGCTGCCGCCCGCACCCTGGAAGGTCTTGAGACCGGCTCCCGCCTTTTTGAAGGCGATGTTCCGGACGATCTACACGTCCTTGAAAACGGCATCACCTACCTTGCCCCTGCAATGGACGGGCAGAAGACTGGCTATTTTTACGACCAGAGGGACAACCACCGCTTTTGCGCTAGCCTGGCAAAAGGGTGCGACGTGCTGGATGTCTTCAGCTACATCGGCGGCTTCGGTGTTGCCTGCGTAAAAAACGGGGCAAAATCCTGCGTCTATATAGACTCATCATCCAGAGCGCTGGAATACTGTGCCAGAAATCATGCGGCACAAAGCCAAGAAACTCCCTGCGAATGCCTGCAGTCCGATGCCTTTGACGCCCTGAAGGACTTGCGCAGCCAGGGGCGTTCCTTTGACATTGTCAGCATCGATCCGCCTGCCTTCATCAAAAGACGCAAGGACTACAAGGAAGGCCTCAATGCCTACCGGCGCCTCAACTACCTGGCCTTGCAGCTCGTCCGTGACGGGGGATACCTTGTAACAAGCTCCTGCTCGCAGCTTTTGTCAGGTGATGACCTGCGCAAGGCAGCTGCCACGGCCTGTGCCAAGCAGAACATTCATCCAAGGCTGATCTTTTCGGGCAGGCAGGGGATGGATCACCCCGTCCACTGCGCCATGCCTGAAACAGCCTACCTCAAATGCCTTATTATTCAGTGCACGCATCAGCCCCGTCCCGGCTCTGCCAGGGATCTGGACTGATACCATGCAGCAAGGAAATGACATATGCTCAATAAAGCACGCCTGCTGACACCGGGCCCCACGGCCATACCCGACGAGGTACGCCTGGCCCTGGCCCAGCCCATGATACATCACAGAAAGGCAGCCTTCCACAGCCTCATGTCCGGCTGTCAGGAAAAGCTGCAGACGCTCTTTGGCACCAGCCAGCCTGTCCTGCCCCTTTCCTGCTCTGGATCCGGAGCCATGACGGCAGCCGTCTACAGCCTGTTTGCCCCTGGCGACAAGGTGCTGGTGATTGATGCCGGCAAGTTTGGCGAACGCTGGGTAAATATCTGCAAGGCACGCGGCCTTGAGGTTGTCACCCTCTCTGTTGAATGGGGCCTTGCCGTAGCGCCTGAGGACGTTGAACAGAAGCTGCATGAGGAACCAGACATCAAGGGCGTCTTTGTGCAGCTCTCGGAGACATCCACCGGCGTTTTGCACCCTGTGCAGGAGATTGCCGCCAAAATGGCAGGCACTGATAGCCTGCTCATTGTTGACGGCGTCTCGGGCGTTACCCTCTCCCCCTGCCCCATGGATGAGTGGGGCATTGACTGCCTTGTGACAGGATCACAAAAAGGGCTTATGCTTCCTCCGGGACTTGCCTTCCTTGCCCTCTCGGAACGCGCCTGGAAGCGCTGCCTGCCTGATCCCGGCTGCTTCTACTTTAACCTTCCCGCAGAAAGGAAGAAGCTGGAAAAGGGCGAGACCAATTTCACTTCGCCGGTCAACCTGATCCAGGGCCTCAAAGTCAGCCTGGACATCCTTCTGGAGGACGGCCTGGACGCCCACTTCCACAAGCAGTGGGCCCTGACGCAGCTGGTCAGGCGCTCAGTCAGAGCCATGGGGCTTGTGCCCTTTGTGGCCAGAAACTACACCTGGGGCCTCACCAGCATCCTTGTTCCGCACGGCATAGACGGCACAAAGATTGTCAGGGACTGCGCCGAAAAGCACGGCGTCTTCCTGGCAGGCGGGCAGGACTTTCTCAAAGGCCGCATTGTCAGGCTGGCCCACATGGGCTGGGCTGACTGGTCCGACCTTCTGGCCGGCCTCTACGCCCTGCACCGCTCAATCATTGACAACGGCGGCTTCAGCGGCTCGCACGACTTCCTTGAGCAGGGCATGGCCTCCTACAGGGCAGCCCTGGAAGGGGAAACAGGCAAAGAGCCCGTGGATATGCACGACTAGGCACAGCATAAGTCCTTAATAGAGGGCTTTATACAGCATGAAGGAGTTTCCCATGGCCGACTCTCAGCAAGGCTTTGACAGCACACTGCCCGAGATCACTTTTTCCACCTTTGCCATATCCCTGGCATCTTCTGCCCTGGTACAGCTGGGCGAAGTGCCGGATCCGGCCACAAATGCCGTGAAGGCAGATCCCCTGATGGCAAAGCATATCATCGACACGCTGTCCATGCTGCAGGAAAAGACAAAGAACGGGCTCACCCCCGATGAAAAAAGCCTGCTTGACAGCATCATCTACGAGCTCAGGATGAAATACGTCGGCTTGTGCAAGAAGGACAGCTAGGCGTATACAGTGACAGAAACTGCCAGGCCCTGAACCTGCTTTCATCGCCTGCTTTCATTGTATGTATTTTAAGGAAGACAGATCATGGACAAAATCAGAGTAGGTCTTGTCGGCATCACCGGCTATACCGGCATGGAACTGGCCCGCCTCCTTTGCGGGCACCCTTCAATGCGCCTTGTCATGGGATGCTCCCGTTCCGAGTCGGGACGGCTCTTAGGAGACTTCTATCCCTTTTTGCGCCACCTTCCCGGCTCTGACGTAGTCATCACCGTCTACAACGCCAAAGAGATAGCCAGGCAGTGCGACGTGGTCTTTCTGGCCGTTCCCCACGGCAAGGCCATGGTCATGGCAGGAGAACTGACGGACTTAGGGCTGAAGGTGGTGGATCTGTCGGCCGACTTCCGCATTCACGATGCGGCCGTGTATGAAAAGTGGTACAAGGTTACCCATACAAGAAAGGATCTTTTGCCAAAGGCAGTCTTTGGCCTGCCTGAGCTCTATGAAGAAAAGATTAAGCAGGCGCAGCTTGTGGCCAATCCCGGCTGCTACCCGACCTCTGCCATCTTAGGACTGGCCCCGGCCTTATCCGCTGGCTTTGTCTCAGGACAGGACATTGTCATCGACTCCAAGTCCGGCACCTCAGGCGCCGGCCGCAAGGCCCAGGTGACATCGCTTTTCTGCGAAGTGCACGACTCCTTCAAGGCCTACGGCCTGGCAAAGCACCGCCACACGCCGGAAATAGAGCAGGAACTGTCCCTGCTGGCAGGATCTCCCCTGACTGTTTCCTTCAATCCCCATCTTGTGCCCATGGGCCGTGGCATACTGTCTACCATCTACACCAAGCTTGCGGCATCCGTGACACTGGATGAAATCTGGCAGGCATACACGGAATACTACAAGGACAAGCCCTTTGTGCGCGTCCTGCCCAAGGGAGAGCTTCCAGAGACACGCAATGTGCGCGGCTCACTCTTCTGCGACATCGGCCTTGTCACCGACGAGAGGACAGGACGGCTCATCATTGTCTCTGCCATAGACAATATCTGCCGCGGGGCATCGGGACAGGCCCTTTCCAATGCCAACCTCATGTTCGGCCTGCCCCAGTCAGCCGGTGTTAATCAGGCGCCCATACTGCCGTAGAGGGGAGTCTCATGAAGAATACGTCTGATCCGCAAACAGGATCCCCGTCCTCCCTGTCATCCCTTGAAGACCGCCTGCAGGATCCCGATCTCTGCCGCAGGCTGCTTGACCGGCTGGACCTTGCCCTCTCGCACCTGCCAGGCAAAAGCATGCGCTTTATGGAAGTCTGCGGCACGCATACGGTGTCGCTCTTCCAGAGCGGCCTGCGATCGCTTCTGCCTGAAGGCGTCGTCCATCTCTCAGGCCCGGGCTGTCCTGTCTGCGTCACCCATGACTCTGAGGTGGCTGCCTTTCTGGAAATGGCAGAGAAGGACAATGTCTGCATCGCAACCTTCGGCGATCTCATCCGTGTGCCAGGTCCCGGCGGAAAAAGCCTGAAGCACGCCATGGCAGACGGGGCGCTGGTCAGGATCGTCTATTCTCCCCTGGATGCCTTGAAGCTTGCTCAAGAGCACCCTGAATGGACCGTCGTCTTCATAGGCATAGGCTTTGAGACAACGGCTCCCACTGTGGCCGGCACTTTGCAGGCTGCCAGGATGCAGGGGCTCAATAATTTCTGCGTCCTGCCTTTGCACAAGCTTGTGCCTCCGGCCTTAAAGGCGCTCTTGAGCGAGGGTGACTCCCATATAGACGCCTTCCTGCTGCCAGGGCATGTGTGCATGGTGACAGGACTGGAACCATTTTCCTTCCTGGCTGAGCAGTGGCATGTGCCTGCCTGTGTGGGCGGCTTTACGCCTGCCGATCTGGCCCTTGCCCTCTGCCTTCTGGCTGAAGATCTGGCAAGAGGCACGGCATCTGTCAGCAATGCCTATCCCAGGGCCGTTCCGGCACACGGCAACCCCAGGGCCATGGAACTCATGCAGACCTATTTTGAGCCCTGCGATGCCTTGTGGCGCGGTCTTGGGCGCATACCCATGTCCGGCCTGCGCATACGGGATGAGTTTGCCGAAATGAACGCCATGGCACGCCTTGGCATAGAGCTGCATGAAACGCCGCCCATACGCGGCTGCCGCTGTGGCGATGTCTTAAAGGGACGCATCCAGCCCAATGCCTGCCCGCTCTTTGGCAAGGCCTGCACCCCCATGGATCCGGTCGGACCCTGCATGGTCTCCACAGAAGGCAGCTGTGCCGCCTACTACAAATACGCCCTGTAGATCCTTCCACAGGGACTTTTCCCAGAGACCTTCCCCTGCGACTTTCCCTGAAGCATTCCCTGGAACAAGCATATGGCACCAAACAATGATCCCTCTCCTGCCGTGAGCTCCATGTTTTCCGCCCCGTCCCTGATAACCCAGCTTGGCATCACCTT
>CAVLCT010000087.1:0-8500 GCA_963661665.1 Bulleidia sp.
CAGCAAATGTAGCGCAAGGCAATCTATTTTCTCTTTTCGGCAATGGCGTAAACGTCACCAGGCTTCATGATCCAGATTGAATCTGTATTCTTGACTCTCCCAGTACCTGGGGTGAATGCGTTGTTACAAAGAACTGAGAATTTGGAAAAACATGGGCCTATCCCCTTATTTCTAGCTTAATGAACATGATGACTCTTCTGATGCTTTTTGGCACTTCATTTTCTGACAGTATATGCAGTTCTCTCCGTCAATAAGGCTTTTCAAGATACCACAGCCTTCCTTTTTGCCGCCGTCACACTTGTGGTAAAGGCTTTCAAGATTCTCTTTAAGATGAACAAGATCGTCTATCTGTTTCTCGACGTCTTCTATGTGTTTCTTGATAAGCGTGTTTATCCAGTCACAACTGCATGTAGGATTGTCACGAAAGGCGAGTAGCGACCTGATTTCAGAAAGGCTCATGCTATGCTGCCTGCAATGGCGGATAAAGTGCAGGCGTGCGATATCGTCATCCCCGTAGAGGCGGTAATTGCCTTCAGTCCGCTCAGGCTTTTTCAAAAGACCTTCCTTTTCATAGTAGCGGATGGTTACGACCTCGCATCCTGTCAGTTTTGCCAGCTCTCCGATTTTGACTTTCATAGAATACCCCTTGCTACAGGCCATGCCTGGAGCTGCCGTACACAGTTTCCACAGTGTCTGCCACTCAAAGGCAGTTTTTTTGACAAATTTTATTTTACCCCTTGACCCTATAGGAACTATAGGTCTTATCGTCTGCTCATAGCAAGAAAAAACTGAGGGTCTCTCCCCCGAAACAAGGCCCTCACGGAGGAAAGCTATGAGCAATGAAAATCTGGTATTGTGCCCATGCGGTGAGTACCATCCTTCAGGATATATCTGTGAAAAGGCGCTGCACATCGCACAGCATGCGGATGAAGGTCATGACCATGCGCACCATGATGAAGACGATGATGCATGCTGCTGTCACTGCCATGACTGTCATGAGCATGAAGCCCCACAGGCTGTAGACCAGGCAGCAGTGAACAAAGCTTCAGCGACATGTGCCGTGTACCGCATCGTCAACATGGACTGTCCCATGGAAGAGGCACTCATCAGAAAAAAACTGGCCACAGTTTCCGGCATCACCAGCCTTGAATTTAACCTGATGCAGAGGGTGCTTACCGTCCGCCACGAGCTTGAATCAACTACTGTTATCGAAGAGGCGCTGGCAGCCATAGACATGACACCTGAGCCTCTTGGAACCGCCATGGGAGAGGAAGCTGTCTTTTCAGTTGGCGGCATGGACTGTCCTGAAGAAGAAAAGCTGATCCGGAGCAGGCTTGCAGGGATGCCTGGCGTGTACGCCCTTGACTTTAATCTGATGCAACGGACTCTGAAAGTCCGTCATGAACAATCTGCCCTTCCTGCCATATCCCACGCCCTGGCATCCTTAAACATGGACGCCAGGCTGCTTGACGCAAAAGCTGACAAAAAAGACACCATTGAAGCCCCGAAAATTCCGTGGAAGAAGCTTGCCGTTGCCGGAATATTTGCCGCCATGTCAGAAGGTGCAGAACTTGTCCAGACATGGGGAGTAAAGCCCTTCGGCACAGACCTGTCTTCTTATGTGCTGGGAGGCATTCCTGTCCTGGTTTACCTGCCGTTGCTGTTTGCCATTATCGCCATCGCCCTGAGCGGCCTGACAACCTACAGGAAAGGCTGGCTTGCCGTCTCAAACCTTAATCTTAACATCAATGCGCTCATGTCCGTTGCCGTCACCGGAGCCGTCCTCATCGGACAGTTCCCCGAAGCGGCCATGGTTATGGTCCTCTTCAATATATCGGAGGCCATTGAGGCAAAGGCCCTGGACAGGGCACGCAATGCCATCAAGGATCTTCTGGCCCTGACGCCTGATACAGCCACGGTATTGCAGGATAACGGAAGCTTCCGTGAAATGGACATCAGGGAAGTGGCCGTCGGCAGCCGCGTGCGCGTCAGGCCTGGGGAAAAAATTGCCCTGGACGGCATAGTTCTCTCCGGCCATTCAATGGTCAACCAGGCTCCTATCACCGGTGAAAGCATGCCGGTGGAAAAGGAAGAAGGAGCGCCTGTCTATGCCGGAACCATCAATGAATCCGGATCCTTTGAATTTGAAGTAACCGCAGCCAACACAGACACCACCCTGGCACGCATCATACATGCAGTGGAAGAGGCGCAGGGAAGCCGTGCCCCAATACAGCGCTTTGTGGATACATTCGCCAGATACTATACTCCGGCTGTTTTCCTTGTTTCCATCCTGTCTGCCGTCATCCCGCCGCTTCTCTGGGGCAGCGCCTGGACAGACTCTGTTTATACTGCCCTTGTCGTGCTTGTTATCGGCTGTCCCTGCGCCCTTGTCATCTCTACTCCTGTCAGCATAGTCAGCGGCATGGCCGCAGCCACCCGCTACGGCATCCTGATCAAGGGCGGCATGTTTCTTGAGCAGGGCAGGCTCCTGACCAGGCTGGCCATGGACAAAACAGGCACCATTACCTATGGCAGGCCGCGCCAGACCGATTTTGTGCTCACAGGAACAATGAGCGAAGACAGCGTGAAAACCATTGCGGCAAGCCTTGCCGCCCGTTCAGACCATCCCGTCTCCATGGCCATATTCAAGGCTGCAGAGGAATCAGAAACACAAACACAGCCTGTTGAAGATTTTGAGGCTGTCCCTGGACAGGGAACAAGCGGAATCATCAACGGAGAAAAATGGTTCCTTGGCAACCACAGGATGGCGGAGGCACTGCAGTTCTGCTCAGAGCAGGCAGACAAGGAGATATTTCGCCTTGAGCAGGAGGGGAAAACAGTTGTAGCCATTATGGGGCCAACTGGCATCCAGGGACTGATTGCTGTGGCCGATACTGTCAAGGAAACCAGCCTTGAAGCCATCAGGGAAATGAAAAAACTCGGCGTGAAAACCATCATGCTGACAGGGGACAACGAGCATACTGCGCAGGCAATCGCAAGCCAGGTCGGCGTAGATGAATTTCGTGCCGGCCTGCTTCCCGAAGACAAGCTCTCTGTCATTGAAGAGCTTGAACAGAACGGAGACAAGGTTGGCATGGCAGGCGACGGCATCAATGATGCGCCTGCACTTGCAAAGGCAGATATAGGGTTTGCCATGGCCGGCGCAGGGACAGACACGGCCATTGAAACGGCAGACGTAGCCATCATGGATGACGATCTGCGCAAAATTCCCCGCTTTATCCGCCTGTCCAGATCGACCTACGCCATTCTGGTGCAGAACATTACGCTGGCTTTAGGCGTCAAGGCTCTGTTCTTTGCACTGACCTTCACCGGTAATGCAACCATGTGGATGGCTGTCTTTGCCGACGTGGGCACAGCCCTTCTGGTAGTGGCTAACGGCCTCAGGGCAATGCGCAAATAACTGTGGCACACGCCCCTTGACGACAAATATAATTGGAAATATCTTACCTGTTATCTCAGCATAACAGGTAAGATATTTCTGGTTAAACATGACGAACATCCAGGTTTCCCGCTCCCTCAAGAAATTCGGAAGAGACTTCAGGACAGCACGGCTCAGGCGCAGGCTTCCCATGTCTCTTGTTGCCGAACGCGCCGGCATCTCATGCAAAACACTGGCCTCTATTGAAAAAGGCGAAGCCGGCGTCAGTATTGGCAACGTCACTGCCGCCATCTTTGCCCTGGGCATGGGAACACCGTTATCGGATATCCTCGCCCCTAAGAATGACTCCTTTGGCCTTATGCTTGACGAGGAACGCCTTCCCAAACGGGCCCGCCAGCCCCAAAACACTCAATGAGACAGCGGGATGGTATGACCAGCAAATACGGTGTGTATCTCCACGGCAGGACATCAGAACTTGTGGGAACGCTCTGGCTGAAGCATTCCATGGGCAGGATTTCTTCTGCCTTCTCTTATGCACCAGAATGGCTTCAGTCCCCGCACAAATTTACCCTGAGTCCGGATCTGCCTCTTAACCAGCATCCAAAAGCCTGCGATGAACTTTTTCTCTGTTTTCAGGACTGTTCTCCTGGCCTCTGGGGCAAGGAACTTCTGCGCAGGCAGGAAATTGCTCAGGCCCAAAGAGAAAAGAGCAAGCCACGCACTTTGCTGGAATCTGATTACCTGCTCAAAGTCAGCGATTTTGCACGGCAGGGAGCTATACGTATTTCCGCTGATGACGGCAAAAGTTTTCTCTCGACATCAGGCCCCGATTCTGTTCCGCCTCTCATTTATCTCCCCAAATTGCTTGCTGCATCGCAAAATATCCAGGCACGGACCGAAACGGATGCCAATATACAGATGCTTGTTGCCCCTGGCTCATCGCTTGGCGGTGCACGACCTAAAGCTTCCGTCATGGGAACAAATGGGGAGCTGCTTATCGCCAAATTCCCGAGCAACAACGACGGCCGCGATATCCCTCTCTGGGAATATGTGACTTTTCAGCTGGCCAGACGGGCAGGCATCAGGACGCCTGAAGTCTGGCTCAAGAACGTGGCCGGGAAAAATGTCCTGCTTGTGCAGCGTTTTGACAGACAGGGTGAAAATCGCATTCCTTTCATCTCAGCCATGAGCATGCTTCAGGCCAGAGACGGAGATCAGGAAAGCTATCTAGATATTGCATCTCTTCTTGAGGCGGAAGGCGCATCCCCTGCCGAAGACCTGCGGGAACTGTGGTCACGCATGGTATTCAACATGTGCGTCTACAACGTGGATGACCACTTGAGAAATCACGGCTTTCTCAGGGAGCCTTGCGGTTGGCGTCTTTCTCCGGTCTACGATCTTGAAAATTCCCACCCGGCAGAGAAAGCCCCTTTCCTGCACACAGCCATTATAGACGGCACGACAGCTTTCAGCCTGAGTGATGCCCTGGATGCTGCCGAGTTTTTCCGTTTCAGCAAAGGAGAGGCTCAAAAACGCCTTTCCGAAATACGCAAGGCTGTCTCGCACTGGCGGCAGGAAGCATCTTCCGTCAAAGCCAGTTCCTCCGAAATACGTCTTATGAGGGATGCCTTCGAGTATTTGTAGAAAAGCTGTTGTAGCATTAAGCTAATGTCAGAATACCCTTCATTGCCCTGCAAACAAAGAAACAGCCATCATATAAATTCTTGTACAGCATACGTCGGGATGGCAGATCCTAATGATTCAAACCATATATTAGTATTTTCAAACTGTGGTATCAGGTTGTTGTTTGCCAGCTGGGACTTAATAACAAGAGGATTAACATCAAAGTCTTCAGCTATTTCTCCCCAGATATCTTCATTACTGTAATCAGTCCCTATCCTGTCCTTAATTAAATCTATCGGACACAGCAGTTCTGCTGCAAAAGCCCTCTGGATCTTTTGACGTGCTGTCTTGTTCGCTGTAGCCGGAAGAATACGGTCTTCATCTGATGAAGTAATTGCATCACAAATTATCCTTGCAGCCATAAACCGGGCTGATGTTGGATGCTTCTTATTTAACGCAACTGAAAAAATATTATCTTTATGCTTTACTGCTAAGCCAAAATTATCCCTTCTGTCCAGAGAATTATGCAATTTATTCGGTGGTATATCGAGGACATCGCATAATTTTTCTGTAGTAAAAACACCATCAATTCCCCATATCTGACGTGCCTCTTTTGCAAGGTAATACCCAAACTCCCAGGGTAGCATGCTTCCACGTTTCTGTTGTGTAATCTGGCGTAGCTTGCATGTATCTGAAATTCTTACAATGATACCATATGTTTTATTTTCAAGCTCTTTTATTTCTTTATTGATAATATTGTTCTTATATAATAGTTCTGATAGTTCTTGTACTGAGTCAAAGCCATAATTATTAGCTTTATCTATGATATTTATTATGTCTTGTTCAGGGCCTTCTCCTGCATCAAAACCAAGTATTGCTTCAATCTGACGAAACATCGCAATTTCTTCATCATTTTTTTCATTTTTAATTGTATCCCATAAGATGCTTACATCACTATTCCCAAGCCGGTTATTGCAATTTTCAATAAAGGATCCTACTGCTTCTTCAAATTTAGTTGCGGAGACAATCGCAGAAAACAGAGTAGAATACACAGCAGAAGCCCCGTCATCACCAGTTGTCGGCAGGGACGTTATGCGGACAGTTTCTCCGTCAGTCTGAAACCCTATTGTAGGCCAGCTGTATCCATATCCTGCTGCTGACAGCATATGCGACATGCGCCAGTCAGTTGACGGCCTAAGGGAAGAAGGGGTTGGTTCCCAGCGAAGTCTCCACCAGTTTGAAGCAAACCACAGTGCCATCGGATACGGGGCAAGCGGAACTGAAGATTTCTTCTGGCTGTCATAGATATCATAGTTCTCAGTGAGATTTTTCCCTGACAGCTCTATAGAAATATCTGCAACAACATCTTCACAGCTGACATTTTCCTGGTTTTGCAGCCAGTTTGTTGTGATAGAAAAAGTTTTATTCATTGCAACTGTCCCACCTGGCTAAAATTTCCACGTATAACGGGTCGTTTTTTGACATCGGGAAACCGTGATAGGTACCTGCCGCCTGATCAAGCCTTGCTTCAAGCGGAACATGCTTTTCGGAAAGAGCCCAGATATTGCGCGGCCATTCCCCGTCCAGGCTTGTACTGAAAAAACCACGCCTCAAGCCTTCTTCCAGCAAATGCTGGGCTTTCCGTTGGTTAAAGATATCGACAAGATCACACAGATTCTTTCTGGGAGACGGACAGGAAGGAGGAAAAAGCCCAAAGTCTCCCGGATTCTTCTTGTGAAGGGGACTGCCAACATATTTGGGACGCTTTTGGAGAATCTGCTCACCGAGCTCCCTGTCATATGCTATCCTTCGCTTATGCGATGTGGCTGAACGTACATATTTTGACATACCAGATTCCCGAATCTACTTAAAACAAGCGCCTGTTCCTGTCCTCTGGTACCGTAGCTCCGGACAAATTGCAGCATTCACGGCAATGCTTTCCGAAACCGCTTCCAGCCAAGACTGCACACCCGTACCAGCTGCTGTTCAAGCCAGTACAGAGGAACAGAAACAATAAAGGCCCCCACAAAGGTTCCTGCTGACAGCAAAAGAATATGACTTGCCGTGTTCGTTCTGATATTGAACCCGGTCTTCTGTTGTATTGTTTCCAGCACAAGTATATGCAAAAGATACATCCAATATGTATGTCTGGCCACATATGGTATTATTCTGCTGTCAAATACAATATCCTTTAATGCCAAAAAGATGGAAACAGCCTCTAAAACAGCCAAGGGAGACATAGGCCGGAGGAAAAGTTGCTGGGGCTTGCCTGTCTCAAAGGAAAAATGCACTGTCATGTAGTAGATGAGATATGAGCTCACAAGGTACATCATGATTGCTGCCACACGCAAAGGTACATTCACACGCACTGTTCTAAGCAATGCTCCGAGGAAAAAGTAGCCCATGTACCCAAAAAAGTAATCGCAATTGAACTTCCTGAAGGGATCGAGCGTCCAGCCGTAATACTGGTTTGCACAAGCATAAAGCACCGCAGAAGCCAGCCACAGGACAACATAGTACCATGCTACACGCCTGCCTTCTTTAGAGCTAAAGAGAGGTTCAAACAAAGGAACAGCAAGATATAACCCTGTCAGCGAATACATGAACCACAGATGAAAACAGACTTTTCCATTGACAATATTGGCAAGCCACTCAGACAGTGTCCAATTACGTACAAAGAAGTATATGATGAATATACCGGCAAAAGGGAGCAGAATGCGAGTTAAACGATGCTGTAAGAACTGGCCAAGAGTCAGAGTCCTTTTGCCGGTCAGAAGAAAATAGCCGGACAGCATGAAAAAAACGGGAACGGCCATGCGGGTTGGAGCATCTATGAAAACACAGGTCGTCCAATAGTCTGAAAACTTGTAAAATCCTTGAGCAGAAACGTGAATGACAATGACGCAAAAACAGGCAACAACCCTGAGGATATCAGGTCCGGCTAAACGTTTTTTTAGAGATTCAGACGCAGAAAAATGGGGGGGGGGTGTCAATAATTTCAAGTACTTAACTCCTATTTTAAGTCAAAAAAATAGTTTTATGCGTACAAAATTCCGCTGTACCCTATGGCCTTTTCAAATTTTTCACCACAAGATAGACACTATTTTCCCAGACCACCGGACCGGCCTGTTCTTCCAGAAGTTCCCTGTCCTGTTTTCTGTTCGACACTATGTAGTGAGCACCGGTCCTTACACCAGAGCTGATATAGGCTGTCGGCGACTCTCTCAGTTCTATCAGTATATCTTCCCACTTGTGAAGGAGTGGCAGATTCTTGGCATAATAAAGGTAGCAGGCGTCTTTCCAGCCCCATGTAAGAGGCCTTTTGGAGATATAGCGTATTGCCTGATCTTCAAATGGCGCAAAAATCGTGTCCCCGGGCCTTGTCTCTTCCTGCAGGGCTTTCAGCATATCGCTTCTGGCAAGCTTTTCTGCATACGCCTGTTCATACCTGTCCTTGTCCAGGGCATACCAGTAATA
>CAVLCT010000088.1:0-6210 GCA_963661665.1 Bulleidia sp.
ATCGTCGAACGGAACAATTTTCCCGTCACGCTTGGTGATGGTCTTGGGGATCATGTGCAGAACACCTCATTGATTTTGTTTTTGTGCCAGACCGGACGGCAGGCACAAGCGTTTCAGGAATTAAAGCTGGACAGACCGTGCGTGTAGCACGCTTGTCCTCCACAGAACCAGATGTGCCATTGCCTGACATCAGGCTCCCGGCCTGACATTGGACACACACTCTCTATGCATTACATCTTGCTCTGGTATGTACAGCCAGTGGTGTCCTGCATAGCAAACGGCCTGATTTGGCCTATTCTCTTCACCATCCCAGCTTTCAGCTTCGAGACATTCATCTCTGACCTTAGGCTGTTCGCCGCTTCAACGGTCCAATAGGCACACCTGCCCTCTGTATGCCGTAGAGTACGGTTTACCCGTGCCAAACTCATTCCTGAGTTAGCATACAGCCCGCACAGCTCCCATCGCTTTTATCCCTCGCTCTCCGTAGTCAGGAGACGTTGCAGGTAATGTGCCAGCGCACATAGCGACAGTTTATCTGCGGCGACGCATTGTATACGCTCAAGAAAAAATTTGTCCACATGACCTACAACCAATCTTTGCATTTGAGAAGGTCTTTGCGTATCGTGTTTTATACTCATGCCGCAGGCTTACAGTGGGCTACATGGGCAGCAAAAAAATTCTTCATTTTTTCATTCTTTCTTTGCTCTCCCTCTTTTGCTTGCGAGCAAAATTTCGTTTACTCAATACTATCTATTTGTTTTTATTGGTTATTTATCTTTAACAAGCTTCATTAGCTCAAGACCTGGATACAACAGGCTCCGGAGGAAAATTCATGTCATACGGCAAATCCAGGCTGCTTTGCCTCTGCCTCGGGACAGCCATACTTTTGTCAGGGATGCCCGGTGGCTGTACAAGCGCCCTTCAGAGGGGCATAACCCAGGACGGCACAGCCTATGTTTCCACTGCCCGTCCCGCCATTGAGGTCAGCGTGGCAGATCTACCCCTTGTCACCCATGGCAGGGGCAAGGGAACACTGAAGGATCCTGGCATTCTGGGAGGCCTGAGCCCTGACACCTGGATCTCGGTATACAGCAAGGGCCCCCAGGGGCCTTGTGCCGTCATTGCACACTCAGAGCTTGACGGCTGGATCTGGACCACAGTCTGGCCCAGGCCCGGGGCAGTGGATGCAAGGCAGGAAATCATAGGTGGCATCCCCTTTGCGGCCTCGACCTATGTCCAGCAGGTCCGTAGCGATCCTTTTGCCGGCACAGCCGGAGAGGACATCTCAGACAAGGCGCAGGAAAAATGCCCGCAATACTGGCTTGTGCGCTACATGGCGGCCGTTCTGGGACACAGGGACGAAAAACTGATACTTGAATACCGTATCCCCCTGCCTGAAGGCGGGATGCCCCAGGGCGGCCTGACAGAGGCTTTCCTTGCGCAGTTCAGACAGGAAGCCCTGTCTGCCTTTACAATAAGAGAGCCAGCCAGGGACCGAACAATACAGGACGGCTATGCTGAAGGCATACGCTGGCGCTTTGTGGACGATGCCTTTTTAGGACCTGTCATGCCTGCCGGCCTGCAGGAATAAGCCCCTGAAAAATATGACGGCATGAAATTTGCCCTTGACTTACAGCCTTTGCAAAGAGAGTATACAACGTTCTGGAGGACAACAATTTATGGCTGATGCTGAATGGAAATACTACCTTGGGCAGGGGCCCGAGGTGGAAGCAATATTGGAAAAGGCCAACAAGGCCAAGGAAGACCTGAGGAATGCCAGGCGCGCCCTGATGGAAGAATATCAGGCGAACGGCGTTCTTCCCGGCGACAAGCTGGGCTACACCATAACAGGGCTTTTATACTACGAAAAACCGTCCTTTGAATTCATGAAATACGCCCAGGCCGAAGGGAAAACAAAGGACGGACGGACATATTTTATTGCCAGGCCGTTCCTGCGCCAGGCAAAGGGCAAGGAACTTGCCGAGAAGCTGGCCTCGCCTGAGGTTACCTTTGATGCAGCAAACGAGCTCATCAATCTTCTGGGCATGAACTGCATGGCCTCTGTCAGGGGCGACAGCCCCCAGAGCGGGCAGCAGGTTATCTGGTCAAAGGCAGACCAGGTAGGCAGCATGGTCCTGGTAAAACTGCCCGCCAATGTGAGACGGCAGTCCATACTCGGCAAAACGCCCAAGATCCCCAAGTATTTCAAGCTTATCAAAGAAAAAGAAAAGTATGATGCCCTCCTTGCCGGAGACCTTTCCGTACTGGAAAAGTAATGTGCATCCCTGAATTTTTTCGTATCTCTTGAAAAACAGCCCATCGGACAAAACCGGCGGGCCTTTTTTGTACTGTCTGCCCGCAAAAAAACGTCTTTAGCGCCTTTTTTGAAAAACAGAGGAGAAAGGGCATGAAACACCTTCTTCTGGCTGCATTAATCCTGGCAGCCCTTCTGCCTGCCAGGCCAGTTCTGGCTGACGGCAATACCAGCAATGACAGCTTCAATGATGCCAAGCGCATGCTTGAAAGAAAAGTCTACTACGACCACCGCATAACCCTCTACTGCCAGGCCGCCTTTGATGAAAAAAAACGCATAACGCTTCCTGAAGGCTTCTATACGCCCAAACACGCAAAGCGCTCTGCACGTGTCGAATGGGAACACGTCGTTCCGGCCGAAAACTTTGGCCGTGCCTTTGCCGAATGGCGCGACGGCAGCCCCGAATGCGTCCACAATGGCAAGGCCTTCAAGGGCAGGAACTGCGCCGAGAAAGTCAATAAGGAATACCGCTACATGCAGGCTGACATGTACAACCTCTACCCTGCCATAGGCAGCGTCAATGCCCTGCGTTCCAACTACAGTTTCACCATGCTTGGCAAAAACGTCCCGTCCACCTTTGGTTCCTGCCAGATGAAGATAGAAGGCAAAAAGGCCGAGCCGCCGGCGGAAGCCAGGGGGCCGATAGCCAGATCGACCAAATACATGGCCCAGGCCTATCCGTCCCGCTACAGGCTGAGCCGCCAGCAACAGCAGCTCATGGATGCCTGGGACAAAATGTATCCGGTAACAAAGTGGGAATGCACCCGTGCCAGGCGTATTGAGCAGCTGCAGGGCAATGAAAACAGCTTTGTAAAAAAGCCGTGCCAGGAAAAAGGCATGTGGTAAAAAATCAGGGCTTGTACTTGCAGGCCGAAATAGCCTAAATACAGCACGTATCCTGTTCCGGTCCGGCAAGGCACCGGATCGAAAAAAGCAGAGGCAGGAATCCGGCGTACTGCGCTTTCCTGTTTATTTTAAGAGGTCATCTTGAGCACAAACGAACCCGACAAGATTATTTATTCCATGGTGCGCGTGAGCAAGCGCTATGGGCAGAAGGAAGTTCTCAGGGATATTAATCTTTCCTATTTCTACGGGGCAAAGATTGGCGTCCTTGGTCTCAACGGATCAGGCAAGTCCAGCCTTCTCAAAATACTGGCCGGCGCAGACCAGGCCTTTGACGGCAAGACAGTCCTGGCTCCGGGATATACCATAGGGTATCTGGAACAGGAGCCCCTGGTTGGGGAGACAAGGACAGTCAGGGAGGTCGTGGAGGACGGCGTTGCCGGACTCAAGGCCATTGCCAGGGAATTTGAGGAAATCAACGCCAAATTCGCCGAACCCATGGACGATGACGCCATGAATGCGCTTATCGAGCGCCAGGGCAGGGTCCAGGAAGAAATGGATGCCAAGAACATCTGGGATCTGGACGCCCGCCTGGACATGGCCATGGACGCCTTGCGCTGTCCTCCCGCAGATATGAGCGTTGCAGACATATCGGGCGGCGAGCGCCGCCGCGTGGCCCTCTGCAGGCTGCTTCTGACAGCTCCTGACATCCTGCTTCTGGATGAGCCCACCAACCATCTGGATGCCCAGTCGGTACACTGGCTTGAAGACTATCTGCACACCTTCCCGGGCACTGTCATCGCTGTCACCCATGACCGCTATTTCCTGGACAACGTTGCGGGCTGGATACTGGAACTGGACAGAGGCAGGGGCATTCCCTGGAAAGGCAACTATTCCTCCTGGCTGGAGCAGAAGGAAAAGCGCCTGGCCCTGGAAGAAAAGACCGAGTCCGAGAGACAGAAGACTCTGGCCCATGAGCTTGAATGGATCCGCATGTCGCCCAAGGGTAGACATGCCAAGAGCAAGGCCAGGATCAATGCCTATGAGGCCATGCTTTCCCATGAGTCTGCACGCAGGGCAAAGGACCTGGAAATCTATATTCCGCCGGGACCGCGCCTTGGCAAGACCGTCATCACCCTTGAAAACGTCTCCAAGGCCCAGGGCGACAAGCTCCTTATTGACAACTTAAGCGCCATCATCCCTGCCGGTGCCATTGTCGGCATCATCGGTCCCAACGGGGCAGGCAAGACAACGCTCTTCCGTATGCTGGTCGGAGAGGAGCAGCCAGACGCAGGCACAGTACAGATTGGCGATACAGTAAAGTTTGCCTACGTAGATCAGAGCAGGGCCTCGCTTACGCCTGGCAAGACCATCTACGAGATCATCTCCGAAGGTCATGACACCATCACGCTGGGCACCATGGAAGTGAATGCCAGGGCCTACTGCAACCGCTTTAACTTCAGCGGGCAGGACCAGCAGAAAAAGGTGGATGTCCTCTCAGGCGGCGAACGCAACCGCCTGCATTTAGCCCGCATGCTCAAGTCAGGTGCCAACGTGCTGCTGCTTGACGAACCGACCAACGACATTGACGTCAACACCATGCGCGCCCTGGAAGAGGCCCTGGAAAACTTCGCAGGCACAGTGCTTGTGGTGAGCCATGACCGCTGGTTCCTTGACAGGATTGCCACGCACATCATGGCCTTTGAAGACGAAAGCCATGTCGAGTTCTTTGACGGCAACTGCACTGAGTACGAAGAGGACCTGAAAAAGCGCCTCGGCAAGGACGCCGGCACGCCTCACAGGGCCAGATTCCGCAAATTTGCCCGCTAAAGACAGAATCATACACTCTGCCAGAGGGGAGAAGGGGACAGCCCTTCTCCCCTTTTTCAATGCCTGTCCCCTGCCCGGTGCATTAGGATCTTCCCTTCCTGCGATGCAGGAGACGCAAAAAAATGAAGGCTAACGCCCTTTTCAGCCTGGCGCAAATCGGCTAAAGTAAGGGCAGTTATATTTTTGAGCTTGCTCTGTGCTTGTCACAGCAGCATACGACAGACACTCAGGAGGCCACATGAGCTGCAATTCCAGTCTGCCCGTCATCGGGACAGCGCTGCCAGAATTCTCTGCACAGACCACTCAGGGAACAATGACCAGATCCGGTGGTGCCAGTGACAAATGGCTGATACTCTTCAGCTACATTGGTGATTTTACACCTGTCTGCACCACAGAAATCTGCTCATTCCAGAAGCGGCTGCCTGCGTTCACGGAACTTGACTGCGACCTCGCCGGCCTTTCCACTGCTTCTGTTGGCACTCATCTCAAGTGGATTGAGTGGATGAAGGAAAAGACCAATTTTACAATCCAGTTTCCCCTGATTGCAGACGAACAGGGAGAGCTGGCCCAAAAGCTTGGCATATATGATGAGGAAAAAGGCGGCATTGCCACCCGCGCCACCTTCTTCATTGACCCTAAGGGCATTGTGCGCATGAGCATGTATTACCCCAGGGAAGTCGGGCGCGACATGGATGAAGTCATCCGCGCACTCAAGGCAATGCAGACTGCTGATGCAACACAATGCGGCATGCCGGCAAACTGGCCAAGAAACGGCCTTGTCGGAGACCATATTCTTCTTGCTCCCTCCAAGGACGAGCAAATAGGAAGGCAGATTCTCGCCAATACAAATGGCTTTGACTGGTGGTTCTGCCATAAGTCCGTTTAAGGACATACGCGCGCTCTCAGTAACCGGATAAAAAAGAAAGAGGAAAAAAGACCCTTTTGAAGGGTCTTTTTTTTTATGTGTGCGCCAGACAGGATATGCCGGATCTGCCCGCAAAAGCGTCAGCATCACTGTTCTGAACAGGTGCAAAAAACGGTATTGCAGCCTGGACGGCAACAGAGGTAATTTCTGTCCTAAAAATATATAATACAATTTAGCATTTTAAAATACTCATATGATACGATATAATACTGCTTTAAATACAACATCATTAATACAGATATATTACATAGTAAAATCTTCATGAATAACATTAAGTAAATAATAGCAAATATGACAG
>CAVLCT010000088.1:6519-8438 GCA_963661665.1 Bulleidia sp.
CTGTCAGAATCGTAAAAGGGCCTAAGCCATGTGCGATCCCGTCCGCAATCAGCCGCCCGCAGTCCCAAAGACCAGGCTGCTGTGGAGCTCCGGAAAAACCGGAGCGCTGCCTTTGTATTGTTAGAACTCGTAGAGAACCATCAGGTTGCCAGCAATGCCCTGCCGCTTGCCGGCAAATCCCTGCACATTCAGGTCAATGGTGAGAGGAATGCCCGCACTTGCGGAAGTCAGGGAGAGCCCCAGTTCACCTATGGCGGTAGACCCCATCAGTTCCGAGGTATCCGTATCGCAGCCATTGGCCCGCACCCTTGCCTCGCCGTCAAATTCATGCTCAAAGGCTGCGCCTACATAGGGCTTCCAGATTTGGCTCCCCTCATAGGACAGCTTTGCCCCTATCCTCACCCTGTTGGAGGTGAAATCATCGTACTCTATACGGCCGCCTGTGGAGGATATGACCGCATCACTAAACACATGTGTCCAGAAATAGGCACCGGACAAATCCAGTGTCATATTGTCAGCGACATTCCACAGATAGCCGACCGAGCCGTGCAGGCTCTGGTAGGCCATGTCCATGTCATATTCAAGCGTGCGTCCAGTCTGCATGTTTTTCAGGCGGCTGTCCTGGCTCTCAAAGCCATTGCGTAGCGTGCCGGCACGGCCGCTGGCCTCAAGATAGAAATTGCCGGAGCTAAAGGAAGGCAGGTCAAGGCGTGCCAGAAGCCCGGCCCCCATATAGGACAGACTGCCGTCGCCGTTGATTTCAGGACTGGAACGCATGTCGTGTTCTGCCCCATACGAGCCTGCCCCGTACTCAAAGAACGCCCCGGCAGTCAGCCTGCCGCAGCTGGTGGATGCCGCAAAGACAGGACCTGCAATCAGGGATACAGAGCGCAGGTCTATATGGGATTCAAGATTGTAACGCTGGCTTGCCCCTGAGACGGCACCAAACACGGCAAGGCCGTAGGGCACCTCTTTTTTGTCAAAGGCATGCATGGCTGCCGACATGCCGGGGCCTGCTGCCATATCGGCTCCTGCCAGCACTATGGCACCGCCTGCGGCATGGGCCTCGCTCAGGACAGCGGCCTGTTCTGTTGCGGCTGGAGTGCCGCCTGAGAAGACCAGATCCAGGGAGGTATTTGTCTTCTCAGGCTTCAATGTGCCACCACCTGACAGCTGGCTTGCATCTGTCACTTCAATCTCATTGACTGAATACGTGCCAAGCGTCAGGCGGTTGCTGTTTTCGACAAGGATAAGCCTGTCGCCCTGAGCCAGGGACAGCCCGCCCGCACTGCCGATGGTTACAGCCAGCACGGACTTCGACAAATCCGTGCCAGCCTCATTGGTCAGCGTCAGGAAAGCCTTGCTCTTATACTCGTTTGAGAGAGAGGGCACGGAGACGTTTATCTCTTCAAAATTGCGTATGTCCTTGACTGTTATGGCAGAAGCTGTCTGCACATGCAGCCTGTTGCCGGTCCTGAGATCAGCAGCCACAGACTCTTCCTCACTGTATCCGCCATAAAGGGTGGCTTTGGAAAGGTCAGGACTGCCAAGAAGCGTGACCGTATTATTGACGGCTTTGCCCTGCAAGCTTATGGCACCTGCAATAAACGCCTCGCCAGACGCCGATCCGCTGAATTCATCTATGTTAGAAATACGTCCGCCAGAAAATGTTACCCTGTTGGCGGATGCAGTTCCTGTTCCATTGGCAACGCCGCCGGCAACAACCCAGGCTGTACTGTCCTGCAAATAAACCGTGTTGCCTGATGATGTTCCTGATTTATACACAACGCCGCCATACACGTTGCTGGTTATGCTGTTGTATATTGCGACAGTATTACTATCGCTTCGTCCGTCACCGGGTATCAAACCGCCATAGACTCTGCCGCACGTGCTGTCCGTAACTGTCACCGTATTTGAGA
>CAVLCT010000089.1:0-8372 GCA_963661665.1 Bulleidia sp.
ACCTCCCAGCCCAGCTCATCGTGGAGCAGATTGCCGGAGCTGTCCCGAACGAGGGTGTTTTCAGAATAGTCGTTGCTCATAGCTTCACCGTCTATTGGGTTGCATGGATGATGGCGAGATTTAGCTCGTCGTCTCTTTCATATATTTCGTCCATAACTGTGCGAAAGTCAAAGATTCCGTACACATGGGGCTTGGTAGGGACATAAATGTCCTTACCATCCTCTTTTTGTCACCGTTCTAAAAGCACTCAGTTTGCTTCCTCTCAAGATATAATAGTAATTATGTTCCAGTTCATCTGGATTCGGATTTATGTATATTACTACTGTATGGTGTTAAATATCTTTATCAACATCTAGTTCTCCACTCATCAACTTTGGTAGCAATCGGTTGCGAGCTTCAATCAAATTTTTATTTTGTAACTGAAGTTTTTCAAGCAATTCAAGCATTGTATCTATTATTTTAGAAAAATTTGCTAACACTTTAGTACTAGGAATAAGAATGGGAAAATTTTTAATTATTGCCTGACTTAAATTTGGCTGTGCAGCACCTTTACCTTGACTGATAAAAAATTTTCTATTGTTTATTAACCAGCAATATAGATATGATGTTGCATGCTTAACTTCAAATATTTTAAAAATACAACAAGCCTGATTGCATGTAAGATTAGTTGCAGCAATACCTATTTTCCCAATTGTTGCGCCATACATCGCCATTAAAATGCTTCCTCGTGGAACAATTTTGGCTGCGGAGTTTTTGATAGCATCATCTGTAATTTTTTCCTCTGAATCAAAGATAAAACCGTCATTCAACTCTTGAGTTTTTACCCATAGATTTGTTCCATTAGAATAATACTCCGAACGCGCCCTTGATGGTGTTCCACCAGATGATGTAGACACAAAATTTGAAATTATCTCTTTATTCCACCCCTCCGGCACTCCATCGACAATAGGAGTGCTTTCCCAACCTGGGAAGCGCAGGTCAACAAACCACTCCTTGTACAGCCTCTGTGCCGCTTCTTCCAAAAGCTTGATTTGCTTTTGGTTGTTCTCGATGAGGTTATCGTATCCAGCCAGGATTTCTACAATTCGCTTTTGGATGGCAATCGGTGGGCACGGAATCTCCACACTCTTAAGAGCGGAGATGGTCAAGGCTTTTTGGGAGGAACCAATAGTTGTATTATTTAACACCCCTTGTCCTTCGGACGAATTAATCCAATGGTACAGATATTGCGAATTCAATCTATTATTGAAATTTCGAAACCACGTTAGATTTCCGTCTTTGAAGTAGAAATAATCATCTTTTTTTACGATATAAGGAACACCGATTGTCCCTACAGATGTCAGTAGCATGTCACCTGGTTGCGGAACACCGAATTTAGACTTTATTTCCTCATACTTTTCTTGGCTAATGAACAAAGGCTCGCTGATTTTTTGCCCATTAGCGCTTTCGATGATTTCTTTAGAACGATAAAATGGGACACCTATTTCTGTATATTCAGAGAAGAAGATTCTCTTACTGGAAGTTATGTCGCAGTAATCACCGACTCTGATTTTTTCCCAACTCATAACCCCATCTCCTGCATATTCTTTGAGATGGTTTGCATCAGCTCATTGGACTCGGCCTGCAGGGACAGAAGCTCTGCATGGATTTCCGCCATGCGCTTCGTAAAGTCCACGCAATCATCCGCCACTTTCGCAACGCCCACATATGCGCCGGGAGTAAGGCTGAAATTCTTTTCCTTAATCTCATCACTGGTGGCTATTTTGCAAAGGCCGGGGATATCGGCATATTTGCCTTCGCCGAATTTTTCATAGAGCCATTCCGCTTCCGTCGCAATAGTCAGTGCGTTATTGAGCCACGCAATTGTCTCATCGTATTCAGCCTGTATAGCTTTTTTTTCTTTTTTAGCGGCAGTCTCAGTTGCCTCTTTCGCCTCAGCGCGCGTGGTCTTGATGACTTCCTTCAAACTTGTCACGGCATCCCCAAAGGACAACACGTAAATACTGCCGGCGAATTCCGGCCGTTCATTTTCCATTGCTGCCAAGGTATCATTGTATTCATTCAGCAGGGCTTCATATTTCTTGGTTTCTCCGCGATAGAGCCACACGATGGCATTCAGATTCTTAAGCTGCCACTCGCTCCATTCATTGAGAGTGCGGTCCACCACGGTGTAGTAGTTCCTTGCGTCGATAAACAGCACTTTTTTTTTCAGATTTCTCTTTTTCCCCTTGTTAAAAAACCACAGGGAGCAGGGCAGGCTCTTGGTGTAGAAAAAGTTGTTGCCCACGCTGACCATCACATCCACATTGCCAGTCTTCACCAGCTCCTGGCGTATGTCCCGATCCCTGCCTGAGCTGTCGGTTGTAGAAGACGCCATAACAAAGCCAGCACGGCCATGTTCGTTCAGATAGGAATAGAAGTAGGAGATCCACAGGTAGTTGGCATTGCCTACCTCCTTATTCTTGTTGACGCCAGGCAGGCCGAATGGCAGCCGGCCCGCACTCTGGGCAGACTCTGAGTTGACCTTGTCTACGTTAAACGGAGGATTAGCCATCACGTAGTCACATTTCTTGTCCAGATTGTGGGCATCGTGATAGAAGGTATTGGCCTCATCGCCGGACTTGATCTTACCATTGAGACCATGAACAGCCATATTCATCAGGCAGAGCTGGGCGTTATATTCCACCTTTTCCTGCCCGTAGAAGGTCATCTTTTCATTGGCTTTCATTCCGGCCGCATTTACAAAGTCACCGGTCTGGACAAACATGCCGCCGCTGCCGCAGGCAGGATCCAGCAGAATGCCCTTGGACGGTTCCAGCACATTGACGATCATCTTGACCAGGCTTTTGGGCGTAAAGAACACGCCGTCATCCTGGGCGATGTTTTTGGCAAACTTGTTGAGGAAGTATTCGTAGATGCGGCCGATGACATCTCCGTCCACATCGTTCAGGGCACTGTTGTTGAATATCCGGAGCAGTTCCGCCAGCAGCTCGTCAGAGAATATGGTGTAGTCCTTGGGCAGAACCCCGACAAGCTGTTCGGCCTGTTTTTCCACCAGCTCCATGGCATTGTTTACTGCTTCGCCAAGGCTGTTTACTGTCTCGCCGTTTTCGCTGGCATCTTCTGCGGAGGCAATGCCGGCGGGGAGATTGACCAGGTAATCATACCGTGCTTTTTCAGGCAGGAACAAGGCGCTTCTGGCGACAAAATCGCTGTTTCTTACTGGGCGGGGCTGCCCGTTGCGCACAGGTAGCTTCTTCACAACTTCTGCCTCAACCATCTTAAAACGGCTGTAGGCATAACGCAGGAAAATCAGTCCAAGCACAGGCATGCAGTACTGGTTGGAGGTCAGCTTGGAACTTGCACGCAGCAAGTCAGCGGAGGCCCATAAGTCTGCCTCAAGTTTTCGGATATTGGTCATTGGTTCACCTCAGCCGTATAGTCAAGCCATGCTTCTTCGATAGGAAAGTCGTCTATGCTGTTTTTGCAAAGTCGCCCTGCGTCAGAAAGCATCTCTGCCGTGTGCGTCTAATCTCTTCCAGGAAACTCTATTGTGTTTCCTTTGCTTAAATGTGTTGTCCATATAGCGCTTTTCTAGCACAGATACCGGATGCTTTCCACAGTTTCAGAAAAGAGCCAGTGGCAGGCACGGCCGCCAAAGCCAGGCACAAAAGAAAGGGAGGGGATAATCCCCTCCCTTAAAGCTTGCACGGATGTTGTGAAAAACGGATGCTGCTTAGCCCAGAATGGCCTTCAGATCCTGCTCAGGCGTGGTGATGGGATGGAGAGCAAACTTCTCCACCAGCACGTTCAGCACGTCGCTTGAGAGGAAGGCGGGCAGGCTGGGTCCGATGTAGATGTTCTTAATGCCCAGGGAGAGCAGGGTAAGCAGGATGCAGACAGCCTTCTGCTCGTACCAGGACAGGACCAGGGTCAGGGGCAGCTCGTTTACCTGGCAGTTGAAAGCACCGGCCAGGGCCACGGCCACCTGGATGGCGCCGTAGGCATCGTTGCACTGTCCCATGTCAAGAATACGGGGGAAGGGTCCGATTTTCCCGGCGTCCATATCATTGAAGCGGTACTTGCCGCAGGCCAGGGTGAGTACCACCGTGTCCTTGGGAGTCTGCTTGACAAAGTCGGTGTAGTAGCTGCGGCCGGGCTTTGCACCGTCACAGCCGCCAACCAGGAAGAAGTGGCGGATGGCGCCGCCCTTGACAGCGTCAATGATGGCAGGGGCCGCATCCAGGACGGTCTGGCGTCCGAAGCCGGTGGTGACAGTGGTGCCGCCATTGATGCCGCAGCGGACAGTGTCTTCCTTGTAGCCGCCAAGCTTTATGGCATGCTCGATAACTGCAGAGAAGTCCTTGTGTCCGTCCTTGTCTGCCTCAATGTGCTTGAGATCGGGGCCCTGTACCACGGAGGTGGTGTAGATCCTGTCGCTGTAGCTTGCACGGGGCGGCATAAGGCAGTTGGTGGTGTACAGGATAGGGGCAGGAACGTCGTCAAATTCCTTCTGCTGGTTCTGCCAGGCTGTGCCGAAATTGCCCTTGAGATGGGCATATTTCTTGAGTTCGGGATAGCCGTGGGCAGGCAGCATTTCGCTGTGCGTGTAAATGTTGACGCCCTTGCCTTCGGTCTGTTCCAGCAGCATTTTCAGGTCATGCAGGTCATGGCCTGTGACAATGATAAAGGGACCTTTCTCAATGGTCAGGGGCACGGTACAGGGAACAGGATTGCCGTAGGCGCCTGTATTGGCTTCTTCCAGGATGGCCATGCACTTCAGGTTTACGCCGCCAAATTCCATGAGCAGGCCCAGCCATTCATCGACGGAATGGTTTTCAGCCAGTGCGGCCATGCCCTTGATAAGCCAGGCATCCACGTCATTGTCCCTTTTCCCAAGCACGCGGGCGTGATGAGCATAGGCTGCCATGCCGCGCAGGCCGAAGAGCAGGGTGGAACGCAGGGAGACAACATTGGTATCGCCGTGGAAGAGTTCCTCGGCAGAAAGGAGCAGATCCTTACAGGAGGGGGCGATTTCTGTCCTCTTGTCACGCACCTTGGCGCTCAGGGCAGCCACTTTGGCACCGTCAAAATTGACGTTGGTGATAGTGGTGAAGAGGCCGTCGCAGATAAGGTCAACGCAGGTGGGGCAGACCTTGTTTTTCTCGGCCAGGACCTTGGCCAGGGCAATCATTTCACAGGTCAGGACGTCCTGTTCGTGGGAAACCTCGGGCTTCTTTCCGCAGACGCCGCAGGCAGTACAGCCGGTTCCCTTGGCAGTTTGTTCACATTGGAAGCAGAACATTTTTTCCATAGGAAGTTCTCCTCTTTCAAGTTGTTGCAATTTCAGGTTGTTGCAATTGTCAGATTTTCATCGGCTCAGGGAAAATGACGACCAGAAGCATTTTGAAACGCTCGGCTGCATAGACTGCATGGGGAATGCGGGCCGGCATGACAATGGATTCCCCTTTGTGTACAAGATAGTCTGTTTCGCCAATGGTTATTTTCCCGATGCCGTCCAGTGCTGTGATAAAAGCATCACCATCCGAGACATGGGAGCTGATTTCTTCGTCCTTGTCGAAGGCAAACAGGGTCAGGCTGTGGTGCTTGTTCTGGGCCAGGGTTTTGCTGGCTATCTGGCCGGGCTGGTAGTCTACCTGATCGGCCAGGGACAGAACCGTGCTCTGTTCGATGTTCCTGATGTACGCCATATGCGTTCCTCCAAAAAAGACTTTTGGCTGTCCCCTTTCAGGGACTGTTTCGTATTTAGGAGAATACAGGCTTCAGGAAAATATACTGTTGCAAAAGTCACAAAATAAACAATGGCAGCAACTTTGTGCCCTTTTTTGTCTGAAAGAGGGAAGGTGACATTTTGCTGAGTACTGTTTACTACTTCTTGTACACGATTATCCTAAAGTGGACCAGTTGCAGAGGGACGTTTGGAGCATAGTATGGACCGTTACGCTGTTTTGAAGGACTGCCCCCTTTTCGGGGAAATAGAGGAAACAGACATATCTGCGCTGCTGGCCTGCCTGAACGCCCGCAAGCAGTCATGCCGGAAGGATGAGTATATCTTTCTTGCAGGAGACAGGCCGTCTTCTGTGGGTATTGTCCTGTCCGGATCGGTGCGTGTATTGCAGGAGGATTATTTTGGCCGCAGGTCCATTATCTCGCATGTCGGCCCTGGCGAACTCTTTGCCGAATCCTTCACCTGTGCCGGCAAGAAGGAACTGCCTGTCAGCATTGTCAGTGCAGATTCATCGGAGATTATGACGATAGACTACAGAAAGATCGTCACGTCCTGCACGTCCGCCTGCAGCTTTCACACCAGGCTCATCATGAACATGATGCGCATTCTTGCCGAAAAGAACATACAGCTGACAAAGAAGGTGGGGCATCTGTCCCGCGGAACCATCAGGGACAAGCTTGTCTCCTTCCTTGCGGACCAGGCTGCCAGCGAAAACAGCAACAAAATAACAATTCCCTTTAACAAGACTGAGCTGGCCGAATATCTCTGTGTTGACCGCTCTGCCATGTCAAGGGAACTGTGCAATATGCAAAAGCAGGGGATTTTGATCTGCAACAAAAACTCGTATGAGCTTTTGAAAAAGCCTGAGGGGTAAGGGGCTGACAGGCTTTGGAGGCTTTAGAAGGTCAGGCGCATCTCATGCCAGCTTACGTTGCCGTGCTCTGATTCTGACAGGCCTTCATCAGCAAAGCCGAAGCGGCTGTAGTATGGCACAAGATGGTCTTTGCAGGTGAGGACAAGGCCTTTCCTGCCGCTGTTTCTCGCATCGTCTATCAGGGCTTTCAGGACAATGCCGGCATAGCCCTTGCGGCGGCAGTCAGGGCGAGTGTTGAGCCCGAAAATCATCTGCCAGGCACCGCCTGGACTGTGCATGGAGGCATTGGCGTACATCTCGTCTGTGAGATGCTCTTCGTCTGTTGCCATGCCGTCAATGAAGGAGACCAGCCTGCCATCCCCGTCAAAGAGAAGAAAGAAGTGGTCAGCATATGAGGCAAGCCTTTTTTCAAAATCGGTCTTTGAGGCTGCCTCTGCAGGCGGAAAGCACATAGCTTCCATAGCCGCAAGAGCCTCTAAATCAGCCATGGTCGCACGGCGCAACTGCATAGTGGATCCCTTGTTTCCCTGAAAAGAGCTCCTTCAGCGGCAGAAAGAGCTGCTCCTGCGGTATTTTCCTGCCTTGCTGTGATAAGGGGTAAGAGCGGCTATTTGCTCTGAATGGATTTGGGGAAACTGAATTTGGTAAAGCGCTTCAGCATGGGCTTTGCTTCCATATAGATTTTGTCGATTGTTTGCCCCTGAGACGGGGCATCGTCCATTATCAGGAAAATGGCACCATCGTCAGCCGAGGTGGGGATAAGAAGTGTTGCCATGCTCTCGCGGGTCCGTACAAACCAGTTGCCTATATAGCGCCCGCCTGACGATCTGGCCTCTGCCAGATGTGCGGAAAATTCATCGTCGTCAGACGAGCCGGGGCAGGCTATGACTGAAAGGGATGTACCTGTTTTGTCGTAGGCCACACAGGTGTTGTAAAGGTCTTCTGTCAGGATTTCCCTTGTCCAGCCCTTGGCAGGTTCTACAAGCAGGTATTTCTTCTGATAGACAGATACTCTGTCAGAAGCAGGGGCTGTGCCGGCTGATACTGCCAGCATAATCAGAGTCAGACAAATAAGAGCGGTAAATTTGCGCATTTTTACGTTTGTGCCTCCCAAACAGTTTTGGGATCATTGTTCTTTTTTGTGAGGGAAGTCAACAATATTGTATCAGCACGGGCCTTGCCGCAGACGCAGGTCCAGAAGCCGGAATAAGCCTGTTTTGCGACCGACAGTACTGCCGGTCACAAAATCCGGTTTTAGGCAGTCCGTATGCAGGCCGTTTTGCTCATACAGCTGATATGGTCAGACATGGCCCCCACATGCCAGCAGGGGAAAGGCGCAGTGAGCCGTTCAATTCTGTTTATTTGCGCTTTCCGGCTTTTATGGCTTTCTTTCTGCGCTTTCTGGCAGCATAGATATCCTGGACGTGCTGTTTTGCCATTTCTTTTGCATCAATGCCGTCTGTGGCAGAGGATACGGCAGAGGCCGGCTCTTCATTGCAGGGAACGGGAAAATCATCAGAGGCATCCAGTCCGTCACTGGCGTCAGCTTCAGCGGGAAGGAAAGGGGCCGCATCGCCTGTGCCGTTTGGGTTCTCCTCTTTTCCGGCCTGGCTTAAGATGTGCTCCTTAAGATCCCTGTAGACAGTATGCCCTTCCTTTGCATCCTTTCTTGATCTCGCAAGATAGTCTTTCAGGGTGCTCTCTGTAACCGGGAATCCTGCCATGGTAATAAGCCTGGCCAGATCGGCA
>CAVLCT010000090.1:0-8364 GCA_963661665.1 Bulleidia sp.
AGTTTGTGCAGTTGGTAAAGGCATAGTTGTAGCGCCTGTTGGCCGGATCGTTCATGTCGGCTTCGCAGTCGGCGCAGATCCCTACGTCAGGGCTGATAAGGACATTGTGTCCCTGGTGCCCGTGGCTCATGACAATGGTGAATTCTTTCTCACTGCCAAGAGGCGGCATGTCGTCCTCAGTGAGGCCGGTCAGCCTGGCTAAGGGCGGAAGATTTTCCCTGAGAAGTCCTGGAAAAGCGTGCACGTCTTCAGCACGGCCCTGTATCTCGATACACACGCCTTCGCTGGTATTTCCTACGCTGCCTGTGAGGCCCATTTCTTTTGCCAGGCGGTAGACAAACGGCCTGAAGCCAACGCCCTGTACCTGGCCTGTGGCAAGAAGCCGCCTGCGCAGAACGGCTGTGCCGGCAGAAGAAACGAGTGCGCCTGTTTGTGCATTTTTGTCGCTGGGCATGATAAGGGCTCGCTTGAGATTAGGGGAGCCTGCCTGGGCAGCAGGCTTTTGGGGCTTATCCGGTCTTCTCCCACTCTATACCAGACAAACAGCAGACAGCAATGAAAAAGGGGGCAGATACGATATCTGTCCCCTTTCAAAAAGATATTGCCATAAGGCTGGCAAAAGCGGTTAGTTCTGTGCTTCTGCCTCGCCCAGTTTCTGCTTCAGAAGCTCGCCCAGGTTCTGGGAACCTGCTTCGGCAGGACCTGTATGGTATTCCGTGCCTTTTTCTTCCTCATGGGCAGCTTCCTGCTTGAGGGAGAGACCCAGGCGGCGTTCTTCGGCGCTCACATGGATGACTTTTGCCTCAATTTCCTGGCCGTCCTTGAATACCTCGGCCGGATTGGGGGCCTTTTTGCCAAGGCCCAGCTCGGAAACGTGGATGAGCCCCTCGACACCTTCTTCGACTTCGACAAAGAGGCCGAAGTCGGTGATATTGGTGATGGTGCCCTTCACCGTGCATCCGACAGGATACGCATCAGGCACGTGGCTCCAGGGATCCTCGGTCATCTGCTTGATGCCCAGGGTGAATTTCTCGTTTTCCTTGTCTACGGTGAGCACCTTGGCCTGCACCGTGTCGCCGACCTTATACAGTTCGCCGGGATGGCGTATTTTCTTGGTCCAGGAAATGTCGGAGACGTGGATCAGGCCGTCAATGCCGTCTTCAATGCCGATAAAGATGCCAAAATCGGTAATGTTCTTGATGACGCCTTCAAGAACGGTGCCTTCGACATATTTTTCGGCAACCATTTCCCAGGGATTGGGATGGCACTGCTTCATGCCCAGGCTGATGCGTTTTTTATCGGCATCTACCCCCAGGATCATGACTTCCACAGTGTCGCCTGCATGAACCATCTGGGAAGGATGGCGCAGCTTGCGCGTCCATGAAATTTCAGAGATATGGACAAGCCCCTCGACGCCGTTTTCAAGTTCGACAAAGCAGCCGTAATCAACAAGATTGGAAACCTTGCCCTCGAATTTTGCTCCCACAGGGAAGCGTTCGGCAATATTTTCCCAGGGGTCGGGAACAAGCTGCTTCATGCCCAGGCTGACCTTGCAGCGATCGCGGTCAAAGGAGAGCACCTTGAGGGTGAGATCCATGCCGATGGAAACCATTTCCCTGGGATGGCGTATACGCTTCCAGCACATGTCCGTGATGTGCAGAAGGCCGTCAATGCCGCCAAGATCCACAAAGACGCCGTAGTCTGTGATGTTTTTGACCTTGCCTGTGACAATCTGCCCTTCTTCAAGGGTTTCAAGCAGCTTCTGGCGCATGGCGTCACGTTCTTCTTCAAGGAGGACACGGCGGGATACGATGACATTGCTGCGCCGGCGGTTGATTTTCAGGACCCTGAAATCAAATGTCTGGTTGACCAGGGAGTCCATGTCAGGAACAGGACGGAGATCCACATGGGATCCGGGAAGAAAGGCTTCCACGCCGCCAAGATCGACTGTATATCCGCCCTTTATGCGATGCGTGATGCGGCCGCTGATGGTCTTGTTGCTTTCCTGTATATTTTCCAGCTGGTCAAAGACCTGCATGCGCTTTGCTTTTTCAAAAGACAGGGAGATTGTTCCCTCTACCTCGTTTTTGCGCACGACATAGACATCGATCGTGTCGCCTTCCCTGACGCAGAGTGTACCGTTGCTGTCAAGGAATTCGCTTGTGGGTATTTGTCCTTCTGACTTGAAGTTGACATCAACCAGTACAACGTCTTCGCCGATTCTGGCGATATGTCCCTTGACGATGGACCCCTCGTCAAGCTCGCCGAAATCGGGGTTTAGATAGTTATCGAGGGCACTTGCAAAATCTTCCTCGAAAGTATCCCCCGCTTCATTAGTTGCCATACTACGCCGGCCTCCAAACAAAATTTATGGCCTCCTTAAAAAGCCAATGGTGGATTGCCTAAAGAAAAACGGGTGCACTGTCAAGGGCCGTTTCCCCGTAAATGTCTGTAAATCCGCCATTTAAGCCAGTCCGGGGCGGTTCCGCCCGCCCCGCAGGACAAGGATGCGTCAGGCTGTCCCCATGGCTTTTGGGAGCCTGTGCGGGGGCGTATCAGAGAGGCGGACAACCCTGACTGAAAAGCTGTGTCCGTTGCCGCACAGGGGGCATCCGGAGGTGACGAGCATGCAGGCCGGATCCAGTTCCAGCGGATCAATGCCCACCTCACGCAGAAGAGCCGTGCTCTTGCCTGGCTCCCAGTAGACCGGAGCTCCGCACCGGCTGCACTCGACGTAGAGCATTTCAGGGTCAAAGCCTTTTTGCAGCGGGCTGGGGATGCAGCTTGAGCTGACATTGATATAGGTAATTTCCTGCTTGTCTGAAGAAAGCGGATGCATGGACGTATTCATGGAAGTATTCCTTGCTTGTAGTCTGGCAGAAAGACTTGTCCTGCCTCTCTTGATTGTACGATAAGGAGAGACATGGTCTTCGTCAAGGGATGCTTTATCGGCTGAAAAGCCGCTTTTCTGCGTCCGTCAGACAGTGAGAGAGTATGGCACATGGGGCTTTTCCTTGCCCTTGCCTTTCCTTTGACATACTTTTGCTTCCTGCAAAGATGCCGTTTTACAGGATTGCTGAGAGGGTTTTCGTTATGAGTGCCGACAAGGTGCGTATCAGGCTTCTTCCACCTGAATTATGTAATCAGATTGCTGCCGGAGAAGTGGTCGAGCGTCCGGCGAGCGTTGTCAAGGAACTGGTGGAAAACAGCCTGGATGCCCTGGCTTCTGACGTGAATGTGGTGCTGGAAAACGGCGGGCAGGGGCTCATCCGTGTGCAGGACAACGGCACAGGCATTGCCCATGAGGAGCTGGAACTGGCAGTGACAAGGCATGCCACCAGCAAGATACAGGCTGTTGACGACCTTGAGAACATCAATTCATACGGCTTCCGCGGGGAGGCGCTTCCAAGCGTGGCCTCTGTTTCCCGCTGCTCTGTGACAAGCCTTCTGGCCGGTCAGGACGAGGCCTGGTCCATAGATGTGGAGTTCGGGTTTATTAAGGGCATACAGCCTGCGTCACTGCATAAGGGAACGGTGGTGGAAATACGGGACCTGTTTGCCAATGTGCCGGCACGGCTCAAGTTTCTGCGTGGCATGCCCACTGAAGTCAGGCACTGCCAGGAGTGGCTTTCCCGCCTTGCCCTGGCCAGGCCCGATGTGGCCTTTTCCCTTGTGAGCGACGGGCGCGAGATATTGCGCTTTTTGCCCGGACAGTCCCTGACAGAACGCCTGGAGATTATCTGGCCCAAGCTTATTACGGATGCCCTGATTCCCTTTGACAGGACACATCATTCCATACACGTGCACGGCCTGACGGCACGGCCAGAGGTCAGCCAGCCGAGAGGAAACAGGCAGCTGCTTTTTGTCAACGGGCGCAGCGTGTCCGACAAAAAACTGCTTGCCGCCATACGCGAGGCCTACAAGGGCAGGCTGACCAGCAGGGAGCATCCGCAGATCGTTCTCTTTGTGGAAATGGATCCTTGCGAAGTGGACGTTAATGTTCACCCCGCCAAGAGCGAGGTCCGTTTCAGGAACGAAAGTGCCGTCTTTTCCGCAGTGCTCCTTGCACTGCGCTCTGCGCTTGAAAATGAGGAATATGCTGATGCAGCGCAGCCGGACGGCATGTCCGTGGAGCCTGTCAGGGAGATTGAAGGGACTTTCCCTGAGGCAGGAGAACCAGAAGACAGGGTGCCTTCTTTTTTTGAAGGCAGTGATTCTGTTCCAGGGCAGCCTGAGCGCTGGGGCTACTGGGGACGCTCTGACAGGCCTCTCAATGCCGGCATGACAATACGGCACAGTGAATGCCGTGAAAGCGGCGATGGCTCAGAGTGGCTTGTTCAGGAAGAGACGCCATGTCCTGCGGAAGAACAGGATGGCGCATCCTTTGGCAAAAGGCTGCCTGTCAGTGGTGCGGCTGCTGAATCAGTGGGCTCAGAAGTGGCAACGGCGGCAGATGGGGCAGTATTCTGGCAGGAACGGCCCACCCAGGATGAGGGGCTGCAAGGCAGCTCATGCCGCACAGAAGGAGAAGGCGGCATACAGATTGGCGGATTTACCTATCTTGGGCAGATAGCCAGGACGTATCTTGTGTTCAGGGATGCACGGGATGCCCTGGTGCTCTTAGACCAGCATGCAGTTCATGAACGTGTGCTCTATGCGAAAATCACGGCGCACGGCTATCAGGGACAGGGGCAGGGACTGGCTCTTCCCCTGGAAATGAGCCTGCACAGCTCAGAGGCCCAGCGCTGGCAGGAAATACAGCCTGTCTTTGCGGCACTGGGCTTTTCAGCCGGACTGCATGACGGAAAGCTTGTCGTGCGGGCCATACCCGTTTTGCTGGGCCGCATGGAGGCAGTGGCTTTTCTGAAGGAAGCGCTGGCCGGCAGAAAGGACGATCTCAATTCAAGGTTTGCATCCATGGCCTGCAAGGCAGCCATCAAGGCAGGACAGAAACTAAGTGCTGACGAAGTCGGCACCCTGATGCGCCAGTGGCTTGTCACAAAGGACAAGGAAAACTGCCCCCATGGAAGGCCTACCATGCTGCGCTGGGATGCCTTTCAGCTGGAAAAGCTGTTTAAGCGCCGCGTGCCGTAGAAACCAGGTCCTAGTGCCCCGAGTAGTCCAGGACTGAATTGAGGGGGGCGGAACGTATTTCCAGCCTGCCGTCGCCTTTTGCCTGATAGCGCGTCATGCGCCAGTTTTCCATGTCCAGGACATCCATCTTCCCGGCGGTCTTTTTCTCTGCCAGTTCCTGAATGATTGGAGCGACATCGTCCAGCGGAAAATAGAGTCCTTCAAAGGAAAGGCGCAGCATGTCGTCAAGCATGGTCACAAAGGGATCGTGGTCGTCTTCAGCCGCTATGGCAGAGGTGCAGGCTTCAGAAAGCTTCCTGAAGTCCTCCTGTGTGGCAGGGGCAAAGGCAGCATACACCTTGAGCAGGATAGGCTGGCTCATACGGTCGTTCTCCTTTGGAAATACACTCTGAAAAGACAGTCTCCGGGATACAAAGCCCGCAAGACAAAAAGGGCGGTGTCCCGTATGGGGCACCGCCTGGAATACGCGCTGTACTGCTGTTACTTTCTGACGGCAGAATGAACCTTGTCGTACATGGGATTGACGATGTCGGCCAGCGTATTCTGCAAAAGGCTTTCGATGGCGCTGTTGGAAGGCAGCGTCGTGCGGCTCTGGTTTGCTGTCAGCGTTTCAAGAACGATCTTTTTGTTCTTGTCGCTCAAAACGTACTTGACGCGCATGCTGACTTCAAAGGATGTGGCAGACTGTTCCTTGATGTTCAAAGATTCCAGGGAGCCGGTGAGAATGTAGTCAGGTGTACCCTTGACGCCTTCGCTCATGCTTTTGGCATAGGTTACCTTGTAGCCGTTTGCGGACAGCTTGTCGGCAATTGCCTCGCTCAGCCATTTGGGAGCCGAGTCGATGGACGTGAAGTAGCTCTGGTCGCGGCGCAGGCCGAGGGAGCTTTTGTCAGCACGCTTGTCGGCAAACTGGACAACGCTGATGGTAGAGGAAGTCGGGGCAGGCAGGACAGAGGCATTCTGTTTGAGGGGCAAGAGGCGGACCGTATTGCTGGGACCGCATGAGGCAAGCAGAAGCAGGCAGAGGACTGTGCCGATAATGGAAAGTATTCTGATGTTTTTCATGGAATCTTCATGTACTCCCGTGTCCTGACAGGAAGGGAAGTACTTCCTCCTTAATCTGTATGGTTACCGGATGCTGAAATACTTATGCTATGCCAGTATACGGAGTGAAAAAAAACTAGGCAAGTCCTGCAAACAGTTCGTCTTGCAAGCAGTTAAAGCCGGTGGTAGATAAAAATCTCCCCGGAGACCGGCGCTTTTTTCACCGTTCTCCCCAAGCTACAGAAACAGTTCTCCGCTTCAATGCAGGCAATGCAGATGGCCGGAGTGCCAAAAGGATAGACAATGCTGGATCTCAAGTTAATTCAGAAGCAGCCCGAAGTGCTCGCCAAGGCTCTTGAGGCTCGTCACTCTGCCCTGAGCATAGACGATTTCAAGAAGATGGATGCCGAGCGCCGCAAATATATAGCTGATATAGAGGATCTCAAAAGGAAGCGTAATGCCGGTTCCCAGGAATACGGCAGGCTGAAGCGTGAAGGAAAGGATTCCGAGGAACTTCGTTCCGAGCTTGAACAGCTGGGTGCCAGGATCAAGGAACTGGAAGGAAAGACAGAGGAAGCCAAGGCAAAAGTCGAAGAATGGCTGATGGGCGTCCCCAATATCCCGGATGCCTCAGTGCCCCTTGGAAAGGATGAAACTGAGAATGTGGAGATCCGCAGGGTTGGTACTGTGCCCTCCTTTGATTTTGAGCCCCTGCCCCACTGGGAGCTTGGCACAAGGCTCAAGGGGCTTGACTTTGAGAGGGCTGCCCGTCTTTCCGGCAGCCGCTTTGTGGTTTCCTTAGGCTGGGCTGCCAGGCTGGACAGGGCCCTGGTCAACTTCTTCCTTGATGTGCACACCCTGGAAGACGGCTACATTGAGGTGATTCCTCCTGCCATCGTCAACAAGGAGACCATGACAGGGACGGGCCAGTTGCCCAAGTTTGAGGAGGATCTCTTCAAGCTGCGCGAGGGGCTCTATCTTATCCCCACGGCCGAAGTGCCCCTGACCAACCTCCATGCCAATGAGGTCCTGGCAGAAGAGGACCTGCCCCGCTGCTATACGGCAGCCACCCCCTGCTTCCGCTCGGAGGCTGGATCTGCCGGCAAGGATACCCGCGGGCTTATCCGCATGCATCAGTTCACCAAGGTGGAAATGGTGCGTTTCGCCCATCCAGACGACAGCTTTAACCAGCTGGAAATCATGACGAAAAACGCCTGCAACCTCCTGGAAAGGCTGGAACTGCCCTACCGCCAGATTGTGCTCTGCACCGGTGACATGGGCTTTGGATCTGCCAAGACATACGATCTTGAAGTCTGGCTGCCTGCCCAGAAGACATACAGGGAAATTTCTTCCTGTTCCAACTGCATAGACTTCCAGGCCCGCCGTGCTAACATCCGTTTCAAGCCCAAGGGCGGCAAGACCTGCTTTGTGCATACCCTGAACGGATCCGGCCTGCCCACAGGCCGCACCATTGCCGCCATCATGGAAAACGGCCAGCAGAAGGACGGCACCATTGTTCTGCCCAAGGCCCTGGTACCGTATATGGGCGGCATGGAGGCCATTGAGCCCGATTCCCGCCTCATCTAAAATTTTCTGCTGCAATCTTTCAGCCCTCTTCCCGTTACGCCGGGAAGGGGGCTTTTTTTGTTTTCAAAAGCTGATGTTAAGTATTTGAAAATGCTTGCGTTTTTTTTTTTTTTTCAAGTACAATACCCCAATTTACTTCCGAATTGTCCTGCCCTTGTCCTTTCGTTAAGAAGCGGATTTAACTCATGATTCTTTTGGGCGCAGGCGGTTGTTTACGGGGAATATAATGGTCGTCTTCAAGAATACTACATGCTTTCCTATATTGTTTTTATCTGTTCCTCTTATGGTTCCTGATGTGTGTAGTGCTAACTATGGTGACTACGTACTGCCAGCAACTGACTCAGGCAATACAAAGGTATTCGACTTCGACGCATCAGGGGAAAATGAGTACAGCAAAGTTATAATGGGGCAGGCCATTGTAACTAAGACATCTGCCCTCACGAAAGCCAGTAACAACAGTGCCACGTTCAACAGCGGCGTTAATGTACAAAGCGAAGTTATAGGCGGCGACCTAAGCATTCAGGGGGAGTGTTTTTCCTACATGCAAGATGCAGGGGCAAACAATAATACAATTATCTTTGCGACAGGTAGTAGCTTTAAGTCTGCACAGGATATTACCGAAGACCGCTATATTTATGG
>CAVLCT010000091.1:0-8192 GCA_963661665.1 Bulleidia sp.
TCCCCGGCATCCGTCCTGGCGAAAAGACGCAGATGTACATTGATACCGTCCTGACACGTCTTACGCTTTCAGGCGGCGTCTACATCGCAGGTGTCTCTCTGCTTCCCATGCTCCTGATTTCCCAGTTCAACGTCCCCTTCTACTTTGGCGGCACAAGCCTGCTCATTCTGGTTGGCGTGGCAATGGACTTCATGAACCAGGTTGAGTCACACCTCATTTCCAGCCAGTATTCACACTTAATGGAAAAGGCCCGCAAGACAGGCCGCCTTTCCAAGTAGCAGGCGCACAAAATGAAAAAATATCAGGGCGTATTCATCAAGAATGAACGGGAAATAGCAAATCTTCGCGAGGCTAACCGGATCACCGCCAATATCCTTGACGATATCGGAGATGCAGTACGTCCTGGTATAGCAACCATGGAGCTTGAGAACATAGCCAGGCGGAAATGCGAGGAATACCATGTCCGTCCGGCTTTTCTCGGCTACGCCGGCTTTCCCTTTGCAATCTGCTGCTCTGTCAATGAAGTGGTTGTCCACGGCTTTCCTTCTGAAAAGCTTATCCTGAAGGAAGGCGACATTGTCAGTGTTGACTTTGGCGTCGAATACGGCGGCATGGTCGGCGACTCGGCCAGGACCTTCCCGGTCGGGCAGATCAGCGAACTGGCAGACAGCCTTCTGGCTGTGACCGAGGCGTCCCTCTATGTGGGCATCAACGAGGCCCAGCACGGACATGACGTGCACAGCATCGGCATTGCCGTGCAGACCTTTGTAGAGAAGAGGGGCTTTGGCGTAGTGCGCCGCTTTGTAGGCCACGGCGTCGGGTCCAATATGCACGAAAAGCCCGAGGTTCCCAATTTCGACCCCGGAACGAGAGGCGTTATCCTGCAGCACGGGATGTGCATAGCCATTGAGCCCATGGTAACCGAAGGAACATATGATGTTTCAATTCTGCCTGACAAATGGACGGCCGTAACAAGGGACGGCAAGCTGGCAGCCCACTTTGAGCACAGCATAGCCGTTACCCCGCACGGTCCCATGATTTTGTCGGAGAGCGACAGGGGGCTTGTGCGCTACAAGCCCCAGTACCCGCAGAATCGAATCCAGATATGACAATATCTGCCCTGTCATTTGACAGGAGCAGAAAAAAAGGGTAGCAAAATTTGTTCAAACATTTGGACTGGTCAGTGACAGTTAGCAGTCGTTTCCTCTTGACCGTGCAGTCCCTATGTTTCCCTTAAGGGTACAGGCCGATCTTTCTTATGGTCCGTACCATTGCCTGGAATGAAGAACTCTCTCCATCTTCCTTCTCGAAGGCACAAAAAAGGCAAGTGTTTACTCTATTTTTGTTCAATAGGGAGCAAATACAACAATGAAAGTTAGACCTTCCGTCAAGAAGATATGCCCTAAGTGCAAGGTCATCAGACGTAAGGGTGTTCTGCGCGTGATTTGCGAGAACCCCAGGCACAAGCAGCGTCAGGGATAGCAGGAGAACAACAGTGGCAAGAATTGCTGGCGTCGAGCTTCCCCGCAACAAGCGCGTGGACATCGCTCTGACGTATATTTATGGAATTGGCCGTACAACTGCCCTGAGCATCTGTGATACCGTGGGCATCAACTGGGAACGCAACATCGACGACCTGTCTGCCGATGAAGTGAACGAGATCCGTAAGGAACTCGAATCCAAGCACAAGGTCGAAGGCGACCTGCGCCGTGAAGTGAGCAGCAGCATCAAGCGTCTTATGGACATCGGATGCTACCGCGGGCTTCGCCACCGTCGCGGCCTGCCCGTGCACGGACAGCGTACCCACACCAACGCACGCACCCGCAAGGGTCCCCGTCGCGCTATAGTCGGTAAGAAAAAGTAACACGGGGTGGTGCGCCGCTGGTCCTGTATCCAATCGCGGCTTAACACAGGATACGACACCTGCATGGCAGCCCTGGACCCCGATTTTTAGATTTCTACTGGAGAAAAGATGGCCAGAGCATCCAAGGTCAATCGTAAGAAGGAACGCAAGAATATCTCTGTGGGCATCGTCCACATTGATGCTACCTTCAACAATACAATTATCACCTTCACCGACACACGCGGCAACGCCGTGAGCTGGGCTTCCGCCGGCCAGTCCGGATTCAAGGGATCCCGCAAGTCCACTCCTTTCGCCGCCCAGGTTGCTGCCGAGGCAGCTGCCCGCAAGGCCCAGGACAACGGCATGCGTACTGTTGGTATTTATGTTAAGGGACCGGGTTCCGGACGTGAACAGGCCATGCGCGCCGTTGCCAATGCCGGCATGCGCATTGCCTTCATCCGTGACATTACACCCATCCCGCATAATGGCTGCCGCCCTCCCAAGCGTCGTCGCGTGTAGCTTTCTAGAAGGATAGAAAATTCATGGCAAGATATACTGAAGCCAAGTGCCGCATCTGCCGTCGTGAAGGGGCGAAGCTTTTCCTTAAAGGCGATCGCTGCTTCTCCGTCAAGTGCGCCATGGATCGTCCCCACCGTCCCCCGAGCGCTCCCGGCCAGCATGGCCGCGCTCGCAAGAAGGTGAGCGAATACGCTCTGCAGCTTCGCGAGAAGCAGAAGACACGTCGTACCTACGGCCTGCTGGAACGTCAGTTCCACACGTACTTTGTGAAGGCCGACAAGCAGAAGGGCGTTACCGGTACCAACCTGCTGGTTATGCTGGAAAGCCGCCTGGACAACGTTGTGTACCGTCTTGGCTTTGCCAATTCCCGCAACCAGGCCCGCCAGCTTGTCCGTCACGGCCTGTTCACCCTGAACGGCCACAAGGTCAACATTCCCTCCCTGCTCTGCAAGGTTGGCGACACCA
Organism: Bulleidia sp.; assembly: GCA_963661665.1. GTDB lineage: Bacteria > Desulfobacterota > Desulfovibrionia > Desulfovibrionales > Desulfovibrionaceae > Desulfovibrio. The sequence continues at coordinate 2,828 of CAVLCT010000091.1, forward strand.
TCGAGATTCCCGAAAAGCGCCGCAACATCAAGATCTTCACCGAAGCTGCCGAGACCATTGGCCGTCGTGGTACGCCCAACTGGCTTGAAGCCGACTATGCTGCCTTCAAGGGCGTTGTGAAGGCAATGCCCCAGCGTGATGAAATCCGCACTGAAGTCAACGAACAGCTTATCGTTGAACTTTACAGCAAGTAGTCTGGCAATTGAATGGAGATAACTACTTAATGTCATTACACAAACAGGGCGATCGCCTCATCAATTCTCTGAACTGGACCGAGCTTGTCAAGCCCACCAGGTTGGAGCGCGATGAGAAAGAGTCGGATGGCATGCATGGTCGTTTTATCTGCGAGCCTCTGGAACGCGGATTCGGAACAACCATTGGTAACGCCCTGCGGCGTGTACTGCTGTCCTCTCTTCAGGGTGCGGCTTTTACTTCCGTAAAGATTAACAATGTGCAGCATGAGTTTACCACCATCCATGGTGTGCTTGAGGATGTGACTGACATTATCCTCAATCTCAAGCAGGTGCGCATGGCCATTGATACGGAAGAGCCGCAGAAGCTGGAACTGCACGTCAACAAGAAGGGGGCTGTGCAGGCAGGTATGGTTCAGGAGAACCAGCACGTTGTCGTGCTCAATCCCGAGCAGCATATCTGCACTCTTACCGAAGATGTCGAACTCGACATGGAGCTTGAAGTGCGCACAGGCAAGGGCTACGTCCCTGCCAGGCATGACGACGATGTCATTGGCGTCATTCCCCTTGATGCAAGCTTCTCTCCCATCCGCCGTGTGAGTTATGAAGTCCAGGCTGCCCGTGTCGGCCAGATGACCAACTACGACAAGCTTATACTTGAAGTCTGGACTGACGGTTCTGTAAAACCCGAAGACGCCATTGCTTATGCTGCCAAGATTATCAAGGAACAGATAAGCGTGTTCATCAATTTCGATGAAAAAGTAGGGACAGACTACGGAATGGGAACGACCGGCGTCATGGATGTGAACCCCAATCTGTTCATATCCATTGATGAGCTTGAGCTCTCTGTTCGTGCTGCCAACTGCCTGCGTTCTGCCAATATTTCCATTGTTGGCGAACTGGTGCAGCGCTCCGAGAACGAGATGCTGAAGACCAAGAACTTCGGTCGCAAGTCTCTGGATGAAATTAAGGAACACCTTCTTGCACTTGGCCTTGATTTCGGAATGAAAGTCGATAATTTCGATAAAAAATATCAGGAATGGAAGAAACAGAAGGAACAGCAAAATGAGGCATAGCAATTCCGGCCGCAAGCTTTCGCGGACTCCTTCGCACCGTAAGGCGCTGCTGCGCAATCTTGCGAAAGCTCTTATCACCCACGGCAGAATCACGACGACAGAAATGAAGGCCAAGGAGTTGCGCCGCGTTGTGGAACCTATGGTGACACTGGCTAAGTCCAACACCATTGCTGCCCGTCGTCAGGTGTACCGTGACCTCAATGATCTCAAGCTCGTGAAGCGCTTGTTTGATGTCATCGGTCCCCGTTTTGCAGGTGTGCCCGGCGGCTACACCCGCATTCTGAAGCTGGCGATGCCCCGCAAGGGCGATAACGCTCCCATGGCCATTATTGAATTCGTAAACAAGGACGCCGGCGCTGCCGCAGAAAGCAAGACAGCTGAGGCTCCTGCAACAGAAGCCTAGTTGCAGAACTCATCTTGTTCTTCGCTGTCTGCCCTTAAGGCACCTAGGCGTTGAAAAGCATACAACGGGAGGGATGATTAAGTCCTTCCCGTTTTTTTATGTCTCTTATCAAAGCTTTGGGAGGCTGTTTCCAGGCAGCTGAACAGGGAAATGTATCTTGCCGTATCCGCTGAAACGGTATATAGATACATGTCCTGCGAAAGTGGCGGAATTGGCAGACGCACTGGACTTAGGATCCAGCGCCTTTGTGCGTGGGGGTTCAAATCCCCCCTTTCGCACCAATATGAATTTAAGGAGAATCCTGTGAAATACACCACGGAAGAGCTTACTCCCTGCAGTAAGAAGATTCATGTAACAGTCAGCGCCGAAGAGGTAAATGCAGCCATCACCTCTGCCCTCATGATGCAGCAGCAGGGTTTGTCTCTTGCCGGTTTCCGTAAGGGCCATGTGCCGCTTACGATTATTGAAAAGCGTTTCAAGGGACAGATTTACGCTGATGCCGCCCAGGATCTCACCAACGTTCACCTCAATGAAATTCTTGGTGAGCTCAAAGTCCGTCCCGTGTCCATGCTGGTTGTGGATCCCACTCCTATCCAGCTTGTCCGTGACCAGGACTGCAACTACACGGTGAGCTTCGAGCATATGCCTTCCTTTGAGCTTCCTGCCTACGACGGCATCGAAGTAGAGCAGAAGGAACCTGCCGAGCCTTCTGATGACAGGATTAATGCCTACATTGACCGCCTGCTCAATACAGATGCCAAGTACGTTCCCATTGAGGGCGAGGGCCCTGCCGCTGAGGGACAGCTCTGCAACATTGACCTCGACATTTATGAAGGCGAGAAGGTCCTGCATTCCATGCACGGACAGGATCTTGCCATCGGCCAGGTTGCCGCAGCCGAGATTGACGAGCTTGTGAAATCCCTTAAGGTCGGCCAGACCGGCGAAAAGGAAATGACCTTTGCCGCTGATTTCATGATGCCTGAACTGCAGGGCAAGACCTGCCGCGTTGTCATCACGCTGCACGCCATCAAGGAAAAGAAGCTTCCCACTGCCGAGGAATTTGCCAAGAAGGTCAATCTCACCGGTGTTGAGGAACTGCGCCAGAAGTCTGCCGATATTCTCAAGTCCCAGATGACCGGCCTCTACAAGGATGAAGCCAAGTCAAAAATGCTTGAAAAGCTCCTTGGCATGGTGGAATTCGAGCTTCCGCCCAGCATTGTGGAGAACGAGCTCAATGCCATGGTCCAGACTGACGTGTATCAGGCTGAGCGCATGGGCAAGGCCCTGAGTGACGAGCAGATCAAGGAAGCCAAAGAAAAGCATATGGACCAGGCAAAGAAAAATGCCAAGCTCTATGTGCTGCTTCTGACCATAGCCCAGAACGAAGGCCTGAGCGTGACAGATGAACAGGTTCGTCTGCAGGTGGAAAGAACAGCTGCCCAGATGCACTACAATCCCACCGAGCTCTACAACTACTACCGTGAGAACGGCTATCTGTACACGATTCGTGACAATATGCTCATTGATATGGCTGCCAATGCCATTTATGCCAAGGCAAAGGTGACAACTGTGGCTGAAACTGCCCAGGAGCCTGCTGCGGAAGAAAAAGCACCTGAGGCCTAGAATGGCTGGTGTTTCTCAATGCCGTCCTGACGGCCAGGCCGGGGATGGTGTATGAGGGAACCGCTGACAGACTGATATTTTTGAGGGGCGGAGGGGCAAATGCTCTTCTGCTCCTTTTTTGCCTTAAAGGTCAGACAGATCTGGATTTATATCCAGGCGCACAAAGGAAACTCCATGCCTTATTCAGTTCCCATTGTTGTTGAAAACACAGGACGCACCGAGCGTTCATACGATATCTTTTCCCGGCTCCTGAAGGATCGCATTGTCCTTCTTGGAACCGAGGTCGATGATACAGTGGCCTCCCTTATCTGCGCCCAGCTTCTTTTCCTTGAAAGCCAGGATGCCGAGAAGGATATTTTCCTGTACATCAATTCCCCCGGAGGCTCTGTGTCAGCAGGGCTCGCTATCTATGATACCATGCAGTACATCAGCTGCCCTGTTGCCACCTTGTGCATGGGCATGGCTGCCTCCATGGGAGCTCTTCTGCTTGCCGCAGGTGAAAAGGGCAAGCGTTTCTGCCTGCCTCACAGCACGGTCATGATTCATCAGCCTCTGGGCGGGTATCGCGGCCAGGCGACTGACGTGGAAATTCATGCTGCCGAAATGCTGCGCATAAAGACCATGCTCAATGACATCCTTACAGAAAAGACGGGCCAGCCTCTTGAGGTAGTCAGAAATGCCACCGAGAGGGACAACTTCATGACGCCTGATGAGGCCGTTAAGTTCGGCCTTGTTGACAGGGTGCTTACCTCGCGCAGCGAGATGGGGAATATCAATGCCTAGGAATCCCTCAGACAACCAGATTCAGCATTGTGCGTTCTGCGGCCGTTCCCAGTACGAAGTAGACCGCATGGTCGGTGAGCCGGGCATGTGCATCTGCGACCGCTGCATCCTTACCTGCTATGCCATTATATCCAAGGGCATGAGGCATGAGCAGGAAGGGGAGGGCCTGCCCCAGGCTGAGCAGCAGGAAGCTCCCGTCAAAAAGAAAAAGGCGGCACAGGGGCCTTTGCTGACACCGCAGGAAATCAAGGAGCGCCTGGACCAGTATGTCATTGCCCAGGACGAGGCAAAGGTCATTCTCTCTGTTGCTGTCTACAATCACTACAAGCGCATCCGCTATGCCGAGGCTTCACACGATGACAACGATGTTGAGATAGAAAAAAGCAACATCCTGCTTGTAGGCCCCTCCGGCAGCGGCAAGACCCTGCTTGCCAAGACGCTGGCCCGCATCCTTGACGTGCCCTTTGCCATAGCCGATGCCACTACCCTGACCGAGGCCGGCTATGTCGGCGAGGATGTGGAGAACGTGCTGGTGGCGCTTTTGCAGAATGCCAATTACGATATAGAGGCAGCCAGCAAGGGCATTATCTATATTGACGAAATAGACAAGATTGGCCGCAAGAGCGAGAACACCTCCATCACCAGGGATGTCTCAGGCGAAGGCGTGCAGCAGGCCCTTTTGAAAATAGTAGAGGGCACCATTGCCAATGTGCCGCCCAAGGGCGGACGCAAGCATCCCCAGCAGGAATTCCTGCATGTGGATACATCCAATATCCTCTTCATTGTCGGCGGTGCCTTTATCGGCCTGGACAAGATAGTGGAAAGCCGTGTTGCCGGATCCACAATGGGCTTTGGCGGCAAGCCCCGCTCTGAAAAGGGCCTGTCCATGGACGCCCTGCTTGAAAAGGTGACTCCGCAGGACCTGGTCAAATTCGGGCTCATTCCTGAATTTGTCGGCCGTATCCCTGTGGTGACGCATGTGGATGACCTGGATGAGGAACAGCTTGTCAGGATACTTGTCGAGCCCAAGAATGCGCTGGTAAAGCAGTACCAGAAGCTGTTCGATCTTGAGAACATAAAGCTTGAGTTTACGCCAGAGGCCTTGCGTGCCATTGCCCACAAGGCCTGCGAGCGCAAGACAGGTGCCAGAGGCCTGCGCAATGTTATCGAGCATACCATGCTCAATATCATGTTCCGCCTGCCATCGCTTAAGAATGTGACAGGCTGCGTCATTACAGAGGGTGTGGTGAACAATGGCGATGAGCCTGACCTCATGTATGGCGAAAAAG
>CAVLCT010000092.1:0-8150 GCA_963661665.1 Bulleidia sp.
TGAGGAAGAAGATACTGAAAGGCTGAAAGAGGCAGTTGCGCTCTTCAGGGAAGGGCTGCTCCCTTCAAGGCAGAAAGGATAGGCGGAAATTCACGAAGATTACCGCCCGTGCCTTGTATGTATAGGAAATACAAATGTATTTCTATTGGTTTCTTATTTTTGATTGAAGCCTTTGTATAGCCTCCTTCAAACGTTCATCTTTATCACCAAGCTCAAGCGCTTTTTCATTACAGGACAAAGCCTTGACATAGGATTTATTGTAAGGCGCCTATTACCCCTAAGCACTTGGCGGCAGACGCATCACCTAATTCAACTGCCTTTCTATACCAGTACCTTGCCTTCTCTATATTTTGACTTGTCCCACGTCCGTCCCTGTAACAATGCCCTAGAGCTATGTAATTATCTATTTGTAAAAACTTTGACAAATTCTCTACTCTGGAAACTGAACTAGAAAAAAGCTTAAACGCAGTATAGTTATCCTCTGGCACTCCGCCTAAGCCGTAAAAATAAATGGATCCCAAATGTATTGCACATTCTGCCTTTATATCCAGCATCCGTTCATCGTCAGATGCAGAGGCTAAAACCCTTTCTAAATAAACTTTTGCGTCCTTATATTTTTTGTTTTTTAAAAGTGTATCTGCCTCTTGATAATTTTCCAACACACGCTCAACCCCTCTATCTGCTGGTTGTGTCTGTTTGGCAAAACCTTTTGTTTGAGTCTGAACAGCGGGCTTCGTCTCCTGGCTTGGGGACTTGCCACAAGATTTCACAACAAAAAAAACGAGAAAAAGACAGACGACTGCAACTATTTTTTTTGTCCCCTTTTTTTGGCTCCCCTTTACAGGAGAATCATGTACAGGGGCGTCATGCATGGGCTTTTCGTTGACTCTCTCCGTTTTATGAGGACATCCCAAAATCTTTTCAGCCTCATCTACGGACTGTATCCGTTTCTCGTATGGCAGGACAAATGCTTTACTTATAAACTCATAAAGTCCTGCATCTGCAACGGTCTTCAGAGCCGTCATTTGCTCATCTAGAGGGTCGGCTTTCCCATTTGCCCTGGCAAGAATACGCTTCTGGGCGTCTGGCGGAGTTGTGCCCATGAGGCATTTGTAGGCAACTGCTGCAATTGCATAGATGTCTGTCCACGGCCCCTGTGCGGAAATGTCCGTTGTTGACTGCTCCGGCGGCGCATATTCCGGCGTCAGTATCACTGTATAACCATGGGTACGGCCGACTGACACCCTGGCTGCCCCGAAATCTAACAGGACAGGCTTGCCGTCATACGTAATAAAAATATTGGAGGGCTTGATATCCCTGTGTATATAGGATGTAGCGTGAAGTTTCTGCAATGCACCCAGAAGAGGAATCAGCCAAAGGCGAACGGCACCTGAATTCATCACGCCATTCGGACATTTCCGCAAAATCGTGTCCAATGGCTCGCCGGAGATATAGGACATTATCAGATAGGCTGTGCCATTCTCCTCAAAATAGTCCCAGACAGAGCAAATATTCTCGTCGCGGAATCTGGCCAGGATCTTTGCCTCGTCTATAAATGACCGCAGGCCTGCTGCATAGCTGTCTTGCGATTTAGTATCAACCGGCTTGACAGTAAGGCCTGTACGGAAAGCAACGGAAGCCGGAAAGTACTCCTTTACTGCCACTGTCCTGTCAAGTTTGGTGTCCTGTGCCTTGTATGTATAGGAAAAGCCTCCGCGCCCGAGCACGCTGACAATCTTATAACGGTCATGAAGAATAAAGCCTTCCTGAAGACTCACTGCAGAATATGATTCATCTGTCACAGTCTGTCCCTCTCTAGAATGTCAAACCAGTTGTTTTCAAATGTTTTACTTATTGATTTCTTATTTTTGATTGAACCCTTTGTATATCTTCCTTCACACTTTCATCCTTGATACCAAGCTCAAGCGCTTTTTCATACCAGGACAAAGCCTTGACATAGGATTTATTATAATCTTCGGCTATTACCCCTAAGCACTTGGCGGCAAACGCATCACCTAATTCAACAGCCTTTCTATACCAGTAACTTGCCTTCTCTATATTTTGGCTTGTCCCACGTCCGTCCCTGTAACAATGCCCTAGAGCTTTGTAATTATACATTTGTAAGAACTTTCGTAAATTCTCTACTCTGGACACTGAACTAGAAAAAAGCTTGAACGCAGTATCGTGATCCTCTGGCACACCGCCCCTGCCGTAAAGATATATGTTCCCCAAATATATTGCGCATTCTGCCTTTATATCCAGCATCCGTTCATCATCAGATGTACAGTCTAAAACCCTTTCTAAATAAACTTTTGCCTCCTTATAATTTTCGCTACCAAAAAGCCTCCCTGCCTCCTGATAGCTTTTCAACACCTGCTCATACTTATCACTATCTGCAGGTTGTGTCTGAGCCGCATTCTTAGTCTGCTCATCCGCAGGCCCAGTCTGCTCGCTTAGTGACTTGCCACAAGATTTTACAACAAAAACCACAAGAAGAAGACAGCAGACGACTGCTAATATTTTTTTTGTCATGTTTTTTTTGCACCCCTTTGCACGGAAATCATGAACAAGGGATTCAGGCAAGGGCTTTGCGCTGTCTCTCTCCGTTTCATGAAGACATCCCAAAATTTTTTCAGCCTTATCCACGGACTGCAACCGCTTCCCGTATGACAGAACAAGCGCTCTGCTTATAAATTCATACAGGCCTGCATCTGCAATGGCCTTCAGAGTCGGCATTTGCTCATCCAACGGGTCAGCTTTGCCATTTGCCCTGGCAAGAATACGCTTCTGGGCGTCTGGCGGAGTTGCACCCATGAGGCATTTGTAGGCAACTGCTGCAATTGCATAGATGTCTGTCCACGGCCCCTGTGCGGAAATGTCCGTTGTTGACTGCTCCGGCGGCGCATATTCCGGCGTCAGTATCACTGTATAACCATGGGTACGGCCGACTGACACCCTGGCTGCCCCGAAATCTAACAGGACAGGCTTGCCGTCATACGTAATAAAAATATTGGAGGGCTTGATATCCCTGTGTATATAGGATGTAGCGTGAAGTTTCTGCAATGCACCCAGAAGAGGAATCAGCCAAAGGCGAACGGCACCTGAATTCATCACGCCATTCGGACATTTCCGCAAAATCGTGTCCAATGGCTCGCCGGAGATATAGGACATTATCAGATAGGCTGTGCCATTCTCCTCAAAATAGTCCCAGACAGAGCAAATATTCTCGTCGCGGAATCTGGCCAGGATCTTTGCCTCGTCTATAAATGACCGCAGGCCTGCTGCATAGCTGTCTTGCGATTTAGTATCAACCGGCTTGACAGTAAGGCCTGTACGGAAAGCAACGGAAGCCGGAAAGTACTCCTTTACTGCCACTGTCCTGTCAAGTTTGGTGTCCTGTGCCTTGTATGTATAGGAAAAGCCTCCGCGCCCGAGCACGCTGACAATCTTATAGCGGTCATGAAGAATAAAGCCTTCCTGAAGACTCACTGCAGAATATGATTCCTCTGTCATAGTCTGTCCCTCCCAAAAATATCCTAAAACATTGTTCCTTTGCTGTATTTTACTTTTTTAAGCCGAACTCCATCTGTGACTCTACTTATATAAGGTGGCTTGCCTCATATCATTGTCCATCAAACGCTTATGGTAAGATACAGTTTCTGATGAAGTTCATACCTATTTTTCAGGAATTTTAGACTTATCTGTTTTTTTGTTGTTGTTTTTTCCACCTGGTGACGGCTTTGTCTTGGTTCCTGCATCAGAAGACTTCGCAGCGTCAGTACTCTTTTGAGTTCTGCCTTTTGCAGGCTTTGTCTTGGAGCCTGTATCAGACGGCTTTACAGCCTCAGTCCCCTTTTGTGCTGTTCCTTCTGCTGGTTTTGTTTTGGCTCCTGTATCAGGAGACTTCACAGCCTCAGTCCCCTTTTGTGCTGTTCCTTCTGCGGGCTTTGTCTTGGCTCCTGCATCAGGAGACTGTACTGCATCACGCCCAGGTTTAGCTGCAACTACGGACTCGGCCGGCTTTTTTTCCTCTGTACCAGCAACAGTTTTATCAGATTTGGACTCTGTTTCGCTGGAAAAGCTGTTGTAGCCAAAAATTACAGCCGCCAATACCAGCAAAACACTACCCCCAATGAGGGCAAAACGATGTCTGCCCTTCCTTTCAGGGATCTGCTGTGTCTGCGAAACAGGCTCACCAAACTCAATCAGCTGCGCCGTTATATTGTCAGGACCACCGGCATCAATAGCAGCGCTGACCATGAGAGACACTTTTGAGGAAGCAGGTATGGCCTGAGCAAAAATGCTTACGAGCTTGTCATCAGGAACAGAGCCCCACAGCCCGTCTGAACAGAGCAGATAAGAGCTCCCGTTCTCAATCCTGAATTTCTCTACGACACATCTGGATATATCAATATTACCGCCGAGAGACTGTGTAATTACGTTTTTAGGCGCCTTCTCCGCCTCCTCTGCGGATATAACACCTGCCAGCAACATTTCCTGAACAGCTGAATGATCATATCCTATCTGCTTCAGCTTTCCGTGGCTGTAGACATACAAGCGGCTGTCGCCTGCATGGATGAAGTATCCGGTGTTTCCAGCTACGAGAAAAGCTACAATTGTTGAACCGCAACTGCTTAAAGCAGGATTTTCCTGTCCGATTTCCTGAACTTTTTTGTCAGCATACAGCAATGAGTCTTGCAGCAGGTCTTCAGGATCGCCAGAATGGGACTCGAAGTAGTCCTTAAACGACAAGACTGTTCTCTTAGAGGCTTCCTGTCCGCCGGCATAGCCGCCCATGCCATCTGCGACAATAAACAATTCTCCGCCAGCCAGGGTAAACCAGCCAAAAGAATCTTCATTCTTCTCGCGTACAAGGCCAGTGTGGGACATCTGCCCGACAGAAAAAGCAATAGCAGTATCTTTAGGCATTCTGAGGAATCTCCACAATCACATACTTTGCATTGCCCATTTCAAGGATATCGCCGTGGTGCAGTTCAAGCTGCCCTACAGCCTCTTTGCCATTTAGCACCGAACCATTTGTAGACAGACTGTCCTCAAATAAAAACTTGCTGTTTCTGTATAGGATGACAGCATGCTCCTGGGACAATTGACTGTCATTTATAGTGATAGTGGCACCACTTCCCCTGCCAACAGTCTGACGCCCCTCGTGCAGAGGATAATACGTTCCAGCCTGAGCAGTATCGTAGGTCATGAGAAAGCCGACAATACGGCTTATGTTTCTTTTGCTATCCTGAGGACGCATTATGACGGTACGATCCTGGGCAAGCGGAGACTCGTCAAGCATCACAGTATGAATACCCATGCTGCCTGTACTGCCTGTCTGCTCCATATTGCTCGTCCTCGCCGGGTCATCATTGCCTGCGGCCGGCATATCAACGGAATTATTGCCTGCAGTTTCACCGCACCAAGGACAAAAATCAGAACCAAAGGGTATTATATGGCCATTAGGACAACGGGAATTTTTATCATTATCTGACATAGCAGTCTCCTGTACTTGTACAGCTACTTTCGCCTGATTACGGCTTCAGTTTTGCCAAATAACACTTTATCTCCAGGCTTGAGATGTGTCGGCTGTGAAATCCGAACCTTATTCACAAAAATGCCGTTGGTTGATTTTAAATCCTCAATTAGTAATTCATCCCTGGTAACAGTAATTGCGCCATGATGGCGTGAAACCGTAGCATCTCCAAGAATGATCGCATTATCCTTGTTCTTGCCAATGGTTACACGCCCATACGGCAATGGAAATGTCATTCCGATTGCATGAATCTCTATAATAAAGTTACTGAATTCTTCTTGTTCAGGTAAAGCAGGCTGCTTTCCCTGTTTTGTTCTCTGTCCCCGCAACAGCACTAACAGAATAATTAGTAGAATAACAACACCGCATCCAATAGCAGAATATAGATATGTTTTGTTATTCAACAATTTTGTCACAGCCTTGCTGGCTGACGGAATATAATCATTGACATTTTTTCCGCCTGCTACTGCTGAATCAGGGACATTAAAAATGAAATCACTTGTAATTTCTTCATTTCCAGCCACTTCTGTTAGCACACATTCAGTATTACCAGCATCAGAGAACGTCACTCCGGAAAGATCAAAAACAATTTTGTATGCAGGCAACTGCCAGCTGCTTCTTCCTAATCTGGAAATATCTGATGAAGAAAGCTTATCTGGATTAATAATTTCTAGAATAGATCCGCCAGTACCTTTAGTCAGTTTTTTCAGAGAATCAGATACACTTCCGTTTATAGACAAACCTAGCACATTAATGACGACACCATTCACAAGTGCCTTATCAATTAGAGAAGAAATATCACCACTTGAATCAGCGTTACGCCCGTCTGTGATTACAAGCAGTGTTCTGTACCCTTCATGCTGATGGAAAAGTGAAATGGAAAAATCAATAGTGCTAAACAGTGCAGAGTCAGCGTCACTCTTCCTGAGGCGTTTCACTGCATTAAGAAGCTGTTCTTTGTCCGAAGTAAAAGCAGAATGTAGCTGAACAAGCTTATTAAAGGAAAGAATAGCTGTCGAATCTGCGGCTGCATTCTGCACATATCCGCTCAGGGCTTCCTTGATAGCAGACAGGAATTCTGGTGAGAGACTCCTGCTTGTATCTACGGCAATAAGCAGATTCTGCTGATTATATACCTGTTTCTTTTCAATTTTCTGAGGCTGAATAGTCTTGTCTGTTCCTGATATCTTCATACGGACTTCATCAACTGATGAAGACTGGCTTCTGTACTCAATCGTAAGTAAAGGCCATGCAGACGTAACATGTTCTATTTTGTCGTAGGCAAATACAGAAGACCCCATCAGCAGTAGGACCAGCCATGAAACAAATAGTTTCCTTAACATTACTTGCTCCTAACGGACCTTGTACTTAATCCCATAGGATTTCAGGAAATTGATTATATCAGCAGACGATATCGACATACCATATTCCCCTGCTCTTTCTTGCTTTTTGCCATCAACTACCCAGGTATTGATACCTACTACGTAGCCTTTTTCGTTCACAAGAGGACCACCGCTGTTGCCCTGCGATATAGTTGCACTATGAATAATTACATCGACAGAGCCATTGTTGATAAGATTAACCTCTCCGGAGGTTGATACGACATCCGGCAAGCCCTCCCAGTCTGTCGCCCTCATAAGCAAACCAGGATAGCCCCAGGCATAGACCTTCTCATTTCTGCTTACTTCAGTTGCTAGAGCTAATGGAGCTACAATATCTTTCCCGAGATCCAATGCGGCAAAATCATTTTGCTGCCCCTTTGCAACAGCAATAAGACGCGCCGTATGTTCTCCGACTATCCTGTTGCCTACAACTATTTTTTTAGCATTCTCAACAACATGCCTATTAGTGACTACTGTACTCTTATTGACAAAAAAACCAGTTCCCGTACCAATATCGCCACTGCGTGTCTCAACAATTACTAACACTGTCGCACTTTCAATGGCTCTGTCATCGTCTTTCTTGGATGGCCAAAGCAGAAAAAGCACAAAAAGTACGAAAAGTGCTATGAAAACTCGTCTTTTTTTGCTGCTGAATGACTTTTTCTTTGGAGTTCCACTTTCCCTGCTGCTGCTACCCTTGTCAGCAAACTTCTGGAGAATGTCTGCTCCTGATATATCCAGTGTCCCCAGCCTGATCCGGCTCGTTGCAGAAATATGCTTCTGGGAAACACGAACCCCGTCAACAAAGGTGCCGTTGCTCGACCCCAGATCGCGTAGCAAATACGTTCCGTCAGGCAATTTCTCAACAGTACAGTGTTTTCTGGAAACACTATTGTCGGAGAAAACGACATCACAGGCCTTGTCTCGGCCAACAGTATATATTTGTGCAGAGATAACACGTCTGGTAGCCTCTGCTGTTTCTGAAAGGGGTGCCCCGCAGAATTCGCAAAACTTTCCACCAAGGGTAGTGGCTTTATGGCATTTGGGACATAACATATTTTGCATTCTCCATATAAATCATTTGTAGAACAGATTATGGACGGTTCCTTGCCGCACGCTAAAAATCGTAGCAGGGGCCGTAAGACAGACTTTAGTCTCTGAACGGATAAACTTATTTGACACGCTGTAACCTCTTTATGGCATCTTGTATATTCGTGTCAGATCTGCCC
>CAVLCT010000093.1:0-8076 GCA_963661665.1 Bulleidia sp.
GTCTCAAAGTAAGCATTCGTGACATCATAAAAAACGAGAGTAGCACGATCCTTACCGAATTTTTGATCCAATTTCTTATTGCACCAGTGAAATATTTTATCTTTATTTTCCTTGAGAAAACTCAAGGTGTCATAACAGTTTTCAAGTGAGACATCCTTCATCGGATCACCAAGAAAATTATCTTTTGAACCGTAGCTGTACAAAACAGAATGTGGATCAATCACTTTGGCGCATGTCATGAACAAAGTACTAGAAGAGAAACTGAATTGTACTCTGGAATTAGAAGCTTTTTGCAGATAATTTAGTTTCCATGTAAGTCCAAGATCTTCATCCCATATATTTTTGAGTGCATAGTACCCATAGTTCAGGTGAGGAAACTGTGTTTTCTTAAAGAGTGCTTTTTTTTCTTCAGATTTTTGAACAATCCCCATCGCTTCATTTATCCTTTGCGCAGCAAGAGACTGCTTTTTTTCTATCATTTTGTCTTTGTAGGTCTGCTTGAGTTTTTCTAAAGCCATAGCGTCTTTAGCTAGTAATTCATCCAAACGTCCAAAATTCTTGATGACACGAGCTCTTTTTTTTCCATTATCGTCACAATAAGCTTCCATCAATTTGACGTAGGCATTCTTATTACCTTTACCGCTATAGTTGACGCAGATATACATGGCTCCCCCTCTTAGCTTACTAGCGTGACTATAACAGTTTTTTACATGTAAAAAATTTTGCTGTCAAGAGGTTGCAAAAATTTCAATAGGTTATGGGCAAAAATAGGGCGATTTCGGCTTCTAAAACTCCAAAACACGGGTTATATGACTGCAGCTGCCATGACGTACAAGGATCTCATTCATTTTACTAATACTTTTGATGAGACCGTAGAGTTCTTGAAGAGCCATATAGCCAAGCATCCAAATGAAAAAATGTATTTGACCTTTGGCTGGAACAATGAGAAGAATCTCGACACAAAAAATAAAGTTGATATGAGGGCAAAGCTGGATGCGATTTGTCCTGATAAAATCGTTGTTATGATTGATGATACCGGCCATAATATTTTTATGAATTCCAAGGCTATTGAAGCAGCCGGTATAGATGGCAATACCAAAGTAGAAGGTGGCGAATTTTCCAAGGATGCCAATGGCAGGCTTCTGGGCCTGGCAACAGACGTTGGCATGAATTATGCTATGGGTCCTCTTGTCCGTGATTCTGATTATCTGTCAGCTGATGAGATCGCAGAAGCTGCACCTATAGCAGAAAAGCTGCTTCATTCATATGGCTATACCAATTACTTTGATGCTTATATTTCTTATTTTGGCGAGGCAGCCTATAAGGGGCTTGCAGCTCGTGACAAGAAAGAAGGCCTGAAAATAGTTATTGGCGGAAGCTACAAGGTAGACCCATTTGAAAAAGAGGATGAGATTATTGACAGGGTAGTTGATTACAAGAATAAATATACTACCGAGCGTTTTAAGCCCTCCTGGATAAAGCTTTTTGGCGATGGTGAATGCACAGAGTCCTTGTCCGGATGGGTAAAGACTCCCTACAAGAGCGGCCTGACTGGTACCCAGGTGTGGGATACAACAAGGTTTAATGCCCTGGTAAAAAAAGCCAATGAAAAAGGTGTCTCCATACATGTCCATGCTTCTGGTGATGCAGCAACAGAACAGGCTGTCAATGCTTTCCTGGCAGCAAAAGCTACTGCGGCACCTGGCATGTTAAATGCTCTGGGACATGTCCGCCACATTACCAATGAAACTTTGGACAAGATGGCTGGCAATCCTATTTACAGCGCTACAAATATTAACTGGCGTGGCCTGACTGAAGACATAGGGGGAACCAGGGTACAGGATAACTTTGATACTAAATTTTACTGGGAAGGTTATCCCATGAAGAGGCAGGTTTCCCGTGGCATCAGGATGACTTCCTCTACCGACTATCCTGCTGACAGTGGTGCACCTTGTGATATCCTGAATATCATGGAGCTTGCTGTAAATGACACAATGGATGCCAAATTCATTCGCACAGGAAAAGAGATGGGCAAGTTTGATAAGTCCGAAGAAATTACAGTGGAAGAAGCCCTGGATGTTCTTACTATCAATGGTGCCTATCAGATGGGTATAGAAAAAGAGCGTGGCTCTATTGAGAAAGGCAAGTATGCAGACTTCCTGTTTATCAGCAAGGATGTAACTTCCATACCGAAAAATGAAATTCACACAGCTGAAATTTCCAATGTCTATTTTGAAGGAAAGGAAGTTTATAAAAAATAATTTATAAACATAGTTTATAAATTAATTTATAATAGGAACCATAATGAATTTTATCAGAAAAAAAACACTTAAATTGCTTAGTGCTATGACAGCACTGTCAGCTCTTCTGGTATTTACAACCTGCAATGCTGCAACACCAGAAACTGCAGCAGATCTTGTCGTATATGGCAAGATTTATACAGCAAATGCAAGTGACAGATATGCTGATGCATTTGCAGTAAAAGATGGCAAATACATATATGTAGGCGACAAAAAGGCCGCAAAGGCCTTTATTAAAGATGGCGTGACCAAAGTTATAGACAGGTCTGGCAAAGGCCTGGTAATGCCCGGTGCAACAGAGGGTCATGGCCATTATATGACTGCAGCTGCCATGACGTACAAGGAGTTCATTCATTATACCAGCACCATCGACGAAACCATTGCCTTTATGAAGGGCTACATGGCAGCGCATCCGGATGAAAAAATGTATTTGTCCTTTGGCTGGAGTAATGTCACGCTTGCCAGCATCAAGCATGACATTGATATGAGGTCAAAGCTGGATGCGATTTGCCCGGATAAAATCCTTGTTATGATTGATAACAGCGGCCACAATATCTTTATGAATTCCAAGGCTATTGAAGCAGCCGGTATAGATGGCAATACCAAAATAGAAGGTGGCGAATTTTCCAAGGATGCCAACGGCAGGCTTTTGGGCCTGGCATCAGACGTTGCCATGAACTATGTTATGGGAGCCATCGTGCGTGATTCCGGCTATCTGTCAGCCGATGATATTGCAAATGCTGCCCCTATAGCCGAGGATTTGCTCCATTCTTATGGATACACCAATTACTTTGATGCTTACATATCTTATTTTGGTGAAGCACCCTATAAGGGCCTTGCACAACGTGATAATACAGAGGGCCTTAAGGTAGTTATTGGTGGCAGCTATAAAATAGATCCATTTGAAAACGAAAATGAGCTTATTGACAGGGCAGTTGATTATAAGAATAAACATACTACCAAACGCTTTAAGCCTTTATGGATTAAGCTTTTTTCAGATGGTGAATGTGTCGAGTCACAGTCTGGCTGGGTGAAAACACCATACAAGAATGGTTCGACCGGCGTACAGGTGTGGGATACAGAAAGATTTAATACCCTGATAAAAAATGCCAATAAGAAAGGCGTATCCGTACATGTCCATGCTTCTGGCGATGCAGCAACAGAGCAGGCTGTCAATGCTTTCCTGGCAGCCAGGGATACTGCGGCACCTGGCATCTTAAATGCACTGGGGCATACTCGCCACATCAGCAATGAAACTCTTGATAAGATGGCCGGAAAAAATATTTACAGTGCTACCAATATTAACTGGCGCGGACTTACTGTGCCAAAAGGGATGATTCTCGAAGATTATTTTGATCCTAAATTTTTCTGGGAAGGGTATCCGATGAAGAGACTGGTTTCCCGTGGCATCAAAATGACTTCCTCTACAGACTATCCTGCTACAAGTGGTGCACCATGCAATATCCTGGATATCATGGAGCTTGCTGTAAATGACTCAATGGATGCCAAATTCATGCCCAAAGGAAATACCATGGGCAAGTTTGACAAGTCCGAGGAACTTACAGTGGAAGAAGCCCTGGATGTTCTTACTATCAATGGTGCCTATCAGATGGGTATAGAAAAAGAGCGTGGCTCTATTGAGAAAGGCAAGTATGCAGACTTCCTGTTTATCAGCAAGGATGTAACTTCCATACCGAAAAATGAAATTCACACAGCTGAAATTTCCAATGTCTATTTTGAAGGAAAGGAAGTTTACAAAAAGTAAGGGTGTGTAAGCCGCCCTCTGAGCGGATACCACAGCCTTTCCAAGAATCAGGCCTTTGCCCTGCCGGGCAGAGGCCTTTCTTATTTCATCCCACCGCCACACAGGGGGATAATCGTTGAATAATCATTTCAGCGCCTGTTAGACAATACAAGATATTTCCTGTATGATTACAGCTTGAGAGGTACACTATGTCACTTTGTCGTATCATCACTCTGCAAAATGCCGGAGAATGGGCGGCCGCCGGCAAATGGCTCAAAGACCGTGCCAATCCTGCTTCTGCGGACGTTGAAAGCAAGGTCAGGGATATTCTGGACACAGTCAGGAATGAGGGCGACCAGGCCCTTGTCCGGTATACAAAACAGTTTGACTGTGCAAATTTCGAGGGATCCCTGCGGGTCAGCGAACAGGAAATCGCCATGGCTGCGGCCTGTGTGCCTGCAGAAGCCCGGGAATGCATTGCCCAGGCTGCCAGCAACATCCGGGCTTTCCATGAAGAGCAGAAAGAGAAGACCTGGCTGACGACGCGACCTGACGGAAGCATACTGGGACAGATGGTAAATCCCGTTCCCAGGGCCGGTCTCTACGTACCCGGCGGCAAGGGTGGCAAGACGCCTCTGGTGTCCAGTTTTCTGATGAATGCCATTCCGGCACTGGTGGCCGGCGTACAGGATATTGCTGTCTGCACGCCACCACAGGATGACGGCACAGTCAATTCCATCATCCTCGCAGCAGCGCACATCCTTGACATACATGAAGTCTACCGTGTCGGCGGAGCCTGGTCCATAGCAGCCATGGCCTATGGCACGGAAACCATACCCTCTGTCGATGTCATTGCCGGTCCCGGCAACATCTTTGTAACCACTGCCAAGCGCATGGTTCAGGGGCTTGTCGGTATCGACATGATCGCAGGTCCCAGCGAAGTCTGCGTCATAGCAGACGGCTCGGCCAACATCCGCTGGCTGGCAGCAGACCTGCTGAGCCAGGCAGAACACGATCCTCTGGCCTCGGCCATCTGCATAGTCCAGGAACCCATGGTGGCACAGGCCCTGGCAGCCGAGCTTGACGAGCAGGTAAAAAAGCTCCCGAGGACCCAGATTGCCAGTGCCTCTCTCAAGGACTGGGGCGCCATCGTAGTGGTTCCGGATCTCAATGAAGCCCTGGCTGTGGCCAATCAGATTGCTCCCGAGCATCTGGAACTTTCTATACGCTCCCCGTGGGATGCACTGCCTTACATAAAGAATGCAGGCGCCGTCTTCCTGGGGCATCACAGCCCTGAGCCTGTCGGCGACTATTTTGCCGGTCCGAACCATGTGCTGCCGACTCTTGGAACAGCGCGTTTTTCATCGGCACTGTCCGTGCAGACGTTCTGCAAGAAAACAAGCATCATTGCCACATCCCGCAACTTCCTGCGGGACAACAAAGATGCCATTGCCACACTGGCGCGGCTTGAAGGCCTTGAGGCTCATGCCCTTTCCGTGGAAATACGCTGACAGCCACGGCCTACAGTCCGCACCACCTCTTCTCATTACAGCAAAACATCCTGTCAGACTTTGTCTGGGGTGATTATATGAAAATTGTTACCAGTACCAATATTGAAGCATGCAAGCTCCTTTCCAGAGGGAAGGTGCGCGATATATACGCCGTTGACGATGAGACTCTGCTTATCGTGACAACGGACCGCATGAGCGCCTATGACTTCATGATGTCCAGGCCTATTCCGTACAAGGGCGTTGTCCTGAACCAGATCACGCTCTTCTGGATGGACATGTTCAAGGATATCATCCCCAACCATATCATTGAGAGCGATACAGCAAAGTTTCCGGCCGCACTGGCTCCCTACAAGGATGAGCTGGAAGGAAGGGCCGTCCTGGTCCGCAAGGCAAAGCCCCTGCCCATTGAATGCATCGTGCGCGGCTACCTTTCCGGATCCGGCTGGAAATCCTACCAGAAAAACGGAACTGTCTGCGGCCACGTCCTGCCTGCCGGCCTGAAGGAATCGGACAAGCTGGACAAAGCCATCTTCACTCCGTCCACCAAGGCTGAATTCGGCCAGCATGACGAAAACATCTCCATTGCCCAGGCTGGCGAGCTGATGGGCAAGGAGCTGACAGACAAAGTAGAGGAAATGTCCCTGGCCATTTATGAAAAGGGACGCGCCTATGCCGCTTCCAGGGGCATTCTGGTTGCCGATACAAAATTTGAATTCGGTCTCATTGGAGACACGCTCTACCTTATTGATGAAGTCCTTACCCCCGACTCATCACGCTTCTGGCCTGCCGACTCATACGAGCCCGGTCACAGCCAGCCCAGCTTCGACAAACAGTTCCTGCGCGACTGGCTGACGTCAACGACATGGGATATGAAATCGGAGCCGCCCGCCCTGACTGATGAGGTAGTCGAAACAACGGCTGCCAGATATCAGGAAGCCTACCGCATCCTCACAGGCTGCGATCTAGGCCTGAAATAAGAATGCAGCAAGAAACGGCGAGAAGGAGAATTATATGCTGTTAGAAGGAAAGAAAGCTCTTATCTTCGGCGTCGCCAATAATAAGAGTATCGCCTGGGGCATAGCCCAGGCCTTCAAGCAGGCCGGCGCCAGCCTGGCCTTCAACTACCTCGGAGATGCCATCAAGAAACGTGTTGATCCCCTGGCCGAAGAGATCGGAGCTGACTTCACCTTCCAGTGCGATGTGAGCTCCGATGAGCAGATTGCCGCCTCCGCCCAGCTGGTCAAGGAAAAATGGGGCAATGTGGACATTCTGGTACACTCAGTGGCCTTTGCCAACCGCGAGGATTTGCAGGGCGACTTCGTGTCCACTTCCCGTGCAGGCTTCCATCTTGCCCTCGATATCTCGGCCTACTCCCTGGTTGCCCTGTGCCGTGAATTCTCGCCCATGATGAGCGAGGGTTCCTCAGTCATGGCCATGACCTACTACGCTTCCAACAAAATCATGCCCTTCTACAACGTCATGGCTGTCGCCAAGGCGGCTCTGGAATGCGAAGTTCGCTATCTTGCCAATGACCTTGGCCCCAAGGGCATCCGCGTCAATGCCATCAGCGCAGGCCCCGTAAAAACGCTTGCTGCTTCTGCAGTACACAGCTTAAAGGGTGCTCTCGGCAAAATCGAGGCCAATGCTCCCCTGCGCCGCAACATCACTCCCCTTGATGTGGGTGGAACAGCTACCTACCTTGCCTCTCCGCTGTCCAGCGCTGTTACAGGTCAGGTTATCTTCGTAGACAGCGGCATCAGCCTGATTATGTGCTAACTGCTCTTTGAGGTTGTCATGGATCTGGCTACTCTCAATGATGCCGGCATCACTCTTTGTGGTCTCCTTGGCGTAGCTCTTTTCTACTTCATCGGCAAAAGAGAAGTCGATGACAAAACAAAAGAGGATGCCAAAAAGGAAAACACAGAGGGGAAGTAACTTTTTCAAGGTTTCTTTAATTTCCCTCTTGCCAGACGGAAAGGAAATCTATATAAAGACTTTGTTCTTGGAGAGATGTCCGAGTTGGTCGAAGGAGCACGATTGGAAATCGTGTAACGGCTTATCCCCGTTCTAGAGTTCGAATCTCTATCTCTCCGCCAGATGAAAATTACAGGCGCTTTCATACAATATGAAAGCGCCTTTTTCATTTTCTGCATATACGGCCCGGCAGTTCACCCTTTAAGAGCTGTCTCACCTCTAGCCAGCAACTGACTTTGCTACACAACTTTTTTCAAAACACGCTATGCCCCAGTGCAGGATAACAGGATAATCGCGATGCAGGGGAGCGTCATATTTCATGTCAGCGATCTGCCTGAGCGCCCTGTCTGCAGCAGAGGAAAGGGATTCCCTTGTGTCGGAAGGCTTTTTTAGCTCAATGACGGCAACACGCTTGTTAGCTCTGTCCCTGACGATAATGTCAGCCCTGCCCAGCCCGCTCTCATAGTTTGACGTGGTACGGGGGTATTTTGCCTTGAAAACTCCCACCAGTAAAGCGTGGTAATAGACTTCATAATAGTCATGGAAG
>CAVLCT010000094.1:0-7987 GCA_963661665.1 Bulleidia sp.
CCGTCCGCAATCCAGATGAATGCTGGCAGGGATACAATCCCTGTACCACTCCTCTGCACAAGCCAGTCCTCTGTTTTTGCCAGCCAGGCACGGAGTACGTCCTGCCTGCTGTCTGTACTGGCCGTAGAAGTACTGCCATGGCAAAGTGCCTGTTCATAAAAGTTTCTGGCTGATACACTGCTTCCTGCTGGCAGGAAGAGAACGGGGAAGGGGAGCTTCTGGCCTGTCAGGAAGCGCTGTGCCTGGCGGCAGAAGAGGCAGTCCGGATCAGTGATCACAATGAGCAGCTGCCTTGTCATCTCTGCACTACCTTCTGCCTGCTTCTCTTTTCCTTTTGCATCCTCAGCAATCCCTGATGAAGCATTTTGAAGCACGCCAGGGGCACTGCCAAGAAGGCTTTGCACATCGTCTTCTGAGAGGGCTCTGCCCCTGAACAGGCTGTACAGGACAGCTGCCATATCCTTCATGCTGCAGGGCCTGTATGCCGGCCTTTCCTTTTGCCTCTTATCTTCCTCTGGCATGGTTAGCCTCTTTGCAAATGTGCTGTCAGAGAGCAGCATTTTCTCCGCATCTGACAGCGTGTATGCCAGAGAGATAGGATGCGCCTTGCAGCCTGCATCCGGCAGGACAGGCAGAAGTAGTTTTTTTGCCAGCTCTTCTGGCACCACATTGTCTGGCACCACGTGCTGATCTGCCTTGCCTGGTTGCAAATCTGCCGCCTTAGTGGCGCCATCACTGGCGGTTGCAGCTCCTCCGGCCGTAAACGGGACTGGCTGGGGAGCCTCTGCTGGTTCAGTGCTGTTTTTTCCGTATGCCGCATAGGGCAGGACAGTCTTTTCAGTCATCTGGAAAGCCTCCTGCCCTTGTTTTGTGATCTGCACAGGGCTGGATGACTGTGCCTTGCGGGAACAGGAACGGCACAATTCTCCTGGCATATGCGGGATTTCTTTCAGGCGGAAGTACGATTCGCCTGCCTCTCCTGAAGGTCCTGCCTCTGACGGCCGGAAGAGAAGCAAGGAGGAAGCTGTATCCTCCGTTGCAGCATGAGATACTGAAGGCGGCAGAAGCGGCGTCAGCCTGCATGGCAGCATGCAGGAGAGCAAAAGCGTTGCGGAACAGAAAAGAGTACGGTTTGTTTTGGTCGCACACATGGTTTTCCTTGGCTTCTTTGCACTTGTACAGGGATTAAGGTGGTTGCAGGCAGCTTAGCAGGTGTATGGCAGATCCTGCCTGCAAAGACTCGTTTACTATTGCTCTCCTGAAATGTCAATCTGAAATTTTGATAAAGACAGAAACAGGCTGATCGTGAGCGCACAGGGCATTCTTGCCAAAAAACTGAAAAGTCAGGCCCGGGATGCGTATTACTGCCTGCCATGGCGGCTCCAAGGCCCTTTGCTCTGCACTGTCTGGAAACTTTTCTTTATAATAGCATAATAAAATGTTGCATTGTATCCGGAAATGGATTAGAAGCGTGCAAAACACAGCCCGGCCCCCAAAAACAGTCTCAAACCAGGCTTCAAGGCCGGCCTGCTGTCATGCCTGCGGCACAGGATGAAACACAGTATGCCAGGCAGGCACTTGTGCAGGAAAAACATCACTAAACCCGTCACTAAAACCATCAGGGAGAAGAGCGTTGCAGAGAGAACAGAATATACCGGAAGCTTTGGAGGCAGCTGCGGAGGCAGTCGCAGAAGAACCATTTGCCATTCCCTTTATGACAGGACGCAGGGCCTTCATGGCGGCCTGCCTTGCCCTTCCTTTTTTCGGGATACAGCCGTGCCCTGCCGCTGCAAGGCCGGAAGGGAAAGGGAAGAACGTGATGGCAAGGCTTGGCCTGGCCATACGCCATGCCCTTGGAAAACCGTACCGCTGGGGAGCTTCCGGGCCGCACGCCTTTGACTGCTCAGGCCTTATGGTCTGGCTGTATGCCTGCCTTGGCATCCGCCTGCCCAGGCAGGCCTGTGAACAGGGCAGAAAGGGCGCAAGGGTGAAGGGCACCCTTATGCCAGGAGACGTGCTGCTTTTCAGGTCAGCGGCCTCTCCCACCGGCTGGCATACAGGCATGTATGTGGGCAGGTCCTGTTTTGTGCACGCTTCTGGGAGGAAGAAAGGCGTCTGTGTTTCCTCTCTCAGAAGCAGCAGGTATAAGGACAATTTTGTGGCTGCGAGGCGCTATCTGAAATTTTGCGCCTGAGAACATGGGGCCCGCCGTTGTCAGACCCGGCAAAGCAGGCCCTTGGGAATTAGACCGTACCCGTATCAGTACAGCACGTGCAACACCCAAATAACATGCAGCTTATGCGCTTCATGAAAAAACAGACAGAACATAAGGAGGCAGCATGATGAAAAACAGTGCAAGAGGACAGGGCCGCCGCCAGGGCGGCTGGAACAGAATGACCCAGGAACAAAAACAGGAGTGGCTTGGCAGAAAGCGCCAGGAGGCGGAGCAGCTGACTGAGTCCGTTGCCGCAGCCGTGTCCGACCTTATCAGACTCAGGCAGACTGAGTGCGAGCTGGGCTGGAAGGAGGTCTTTGTGCCGCCCCAGAACATCATCTACGGGCGCCGCTACAATGGCATCAATGCCTTCTCTTTAAGCATGCAGGCACGCCAGAGAGGCCAGAAGGACTGCCGCTTTCTCACCAAGAAGAGCCTGCGCCACCTAAAGGACAGCGAGGGCAGGACGGCAGTGCTTAGGCCCGATGCCAGGCCCTATCTTGTTATGAGCCCGAGGCGCCTGCCGGACAAAAAGCTGGACGAAAGATGCGACCTTTCCCTCTACAGCGCCGACAGGCTGGAACAGCGTGAAGACGGTATGTGGCTCAAGGGAAAGCTCCTTTTTTCCACCATTCCCGTGTACAGCGTGGCCGACACAACGGCGGACGTTCCGCCGCTCAGCCTTGCAGCCGGCATAGACTTTGAGGAGAACAGCTTCTTTGAGTCGGTTTTTGAGGCTATGGGCGTGCGCATTGTGACAGGCACAGGCGAAGGGGCGTACTACAGCCAGCCCGAGGACTGCATCCATCTGCCGCCAAGGGAGTGCTTTATCTCCTCTGACATGTACTATGCCACCATTTTGCATGAGTTTTACCACTGGACAGGCCATCCTGACAGGGAAAACAGGCCGCAGAACCTGCCATTCGGCTCTGATGCCTATGCCAGGGAGGAACTGCGTGCAGAGCTCTTTTCAGCCATCATGTCGGCCATGTTTTCGCTCAAGGGCACGCTGCCCAAGGCTGCGGGCTATATAGAGCAGTGGAACAATACGCTTGAAGGAAGCCCCAGGGAGATTTTTGCCATGGCAGGCGAGGTGCAGAAGCTGGCTTCGGCCCTCTATGACGTGGCAGACGGCAAGGATCCTGAGCCTGCCTGGATGCAGGGCTTTGATTTCAGCAGGGTTCCTGCTCCTGTACGGGATGCAGACGAAGAGCACAGGCTGAGCGAGGATAACTGGCGTAAGGAGATGGGCCTTGTTTTCAATGAGGAGGACAATGCGGCAGAAACAGCCGGCAGAAGCAGGCAAAGCGGGGCAGGGGAAGAGCAGGATGATGCCGATGAAGGCTTAACTGTGAGGCCCTGCTAGCGCTTCCTTATCCTGCCAGAAACATGGCTGCCCCTGTCCCACGCATTAGACAGGGGCAGCCGGACAAAGCCGGCCTCAAAAATGACTTGCCTTTTCACGGCTGACAGCGGATGATTTCACACACCTTCCGGCACGATTCCAGACGCCGGAAGAAATCTCATTATACAAAAAATACTTGAAAGGAGTAAAACTGCCATGATTAACGGCGATCCAAAAGAATTTATTGAAGGCCTGCATTACGGTGACGAACACTATTTCGTGTACGACGGCCGTAAATACTTCATTCAGGGCTATACAACTGAAGACAGGAAGTTGGCTCTCCAGATTTACGGTCTGGATCCAGACAACTTCGATTATCTCTGGACAGTCGTTTCAGACAACGAAAACTATCCAGTGGCAGAATTTGAGAGCGCACCGATCTTTAACGGCAAAACCTTTTGGGAGGTTGAAAAGGACATTGAGTGGGTAGACGAATAAGGACCTGCCTGTAACTTGCAGGCAGCATCTCCTGTCATCTTAAGAAGAAGGCCTGTCCTGCCGGATCGCCCCGCAATCAGGGCATTCCGGACAGAACAGGCCTTTGTTCAGGAGGTGCAGTTAGAATCTGGGAGAGAAGGAGCAGGACAGCGTCTCAGCATTGTCCGTATTGCAGGTGGCAGGCGGTGCTTTCGGAGCATCCTGGGCTTTTGGGGCTTTCTGGGCTTCCTGGTCCCTTTCCGTTTCCTCCCTGAGCCTGTACTCATTCTTTATGTTGTAGCAGGACTCCATGAAGAGTTTGCGGACAGCTCCGCCTGTATTGTCAAGCAGGGGAATCAGGCTCCTCAGCCGCATCATCATTTTCTGCCTGTACAGCTTTTGTATGGCAGCCATTTTCTCTGCGTCCTGCCTGGCTTCCAGCTTGTCTTCATGCCTGTCCTCTTGTGTATCCTCTTGTGTGTTCTTCAGCCTGTACTGCCGCCTGGCTTTGGGCCTGGCTTCCTGCTTGTCATCCGGCTTCGTCCGGGTCTGCCTGGCGGCAGGGGCAAGGGCTTCGTCTGCACCAGGCACCGCCTGCATTGCGGCCCTGTCCTGCGTCGTGAGAGGGGCTCCGGCATAGCCGCATCCTTCCACAGTCAGCACAGGGGCCCTCTTCCTGACATTGCTGCCGCTGTATGCCGCAATAGGCGCAGGGGGCATGTCCTCTACACCTGGAACGGCTCCTGTGGGGCTGGACCAGTTTCTGAACCTGTATGCCTGCTGTCCTGTTCCGTTCTGTATCTGTGCCTGTATTGCCTGTGCCTGTTTGCGTGTCTGTGTTTCAGTCTGTGTAACTGGCTGGTTTCTGTATGCTAACACAGATGTCTCCTGTCTTCTTCAGGGTAAGTCCTGAATTCATAAGCTTGTATGCGGGACTGTCCGTGGCTTTGCGCATCATATATCTGGCGCACCGGCCCTGGCCCGCTGTCCCGCCTGTCCTGATCCATGCAGTGTATGTCCTGCAGTTTCTTCCTATGCCAGCGGGGCAGCTGCAGTGTGCTCATGCAGGGCCTTGAGCGCCCTGTTGAGAAGGTATTGCAGCTCATCAATGCTTTCGCTGTCGCAGCCGCGTGCCGCCCTGCGTATGATTTCAGTTTCGATAATGGTCAGATGGCCCGATGCCTGCTCGATAAAGTCTGAAATATACTCGTTGAAGGGATCATCGATCTTTTTTGCCTCTGGCCTTTTCGGGGCCAGCCTGCGGGCCCGTTCAAGCATAAACTGGGCTGCCTGGATGGCGTATTCCGTGTTAAGCCCGAGATAGGCCAGGCGGATGAGCTCGGCCTGATGATAGGTAAACTCGGCTTCGGCTCCCTCAAGAAAGTTCATGGCCATATTGTCCAGGGCATTTTCGTCCAGTTCCACCTGCAGGGCGCCATCATGGTAATCCTCTGCCATGGCTGCCATTGCTGCCTGTTTTGCCGCCTGGGGCTGTCTATTCTGTCCGCTCTTCTCTTCTGTCTGTTCGGTCATCCTGTCCTCCTGTACTGTCTTTAGCCGGCATTCTTCCGGCTCTTCCGGATCATCTGGCTCTTCTGCCTCTTCAAGCATGTCTCTTTCCAGCTCCTGGACAGCTCTTTTTTGAAGCTGCCTCTGATACTTTTTGCTGCGTTTGCTGTGTACCTGATGGCATGTTGTCATAAACGTCTCCTTAGGGTCTGGCTGTATGGTTTGTTTTATTGGGGGCTTTCCTGGCAGCCGTCTCCATGCCGCCTCATGCCGCAGGCGGAAGCAGGGCAGGGATGTCAGGGGCTCTCGTGGTTTTAGAATGTGTTTTCGGGATTGATAAAAGTGATTGACATAAAAATATAGAGTGATTATTAAAAGGGGCACGCATCCTGCTGGCAATTTTTTTGAAGAGCAGGTGCCTTTTGCCGGACTGACCGGAAGGCTGCAACTGTACGGGTGAGTTATACCGGGCTGCACCGTTTGATGTGTTCAGATTAGTATTAAAATAAAAATTGTCAAGAAAAAAATCGCTACCTGAATAATTTTTTTTTGCCGGGTATGGCAGGAACGGGAATTTTCCCCTGAATGCAGGGGTATTCCGGCAGATGCCGGCAGTATCTCATGGCGGCACAAGTTCTGTGCTGTCCTGCCAAAAGCCTGTGCAAGAAAAAGGAAAGGAGGAAAAACGTGGCTGAAAACAGAAAAACCGCGTGCCCGGGCGCATCATCCGGGAAAAAGGGCCTGAAACTTGCCGTCTTTTGCCTGAGCCTGCTTTTGTGCGGGCAGCCGGCAGGAGCCCTTGCAGCCACAGCCGCGCTGGACGGCGCATCTGTGCCGGCAATGGCAGGAGATAGCGGGGGAACGCATATCGCAGGCGACGCCTACAGTGTTGGGCCAGGCCTTGCCACCGCCGCAAACCAGGCCCTTTCCATACAGCAGCTTGCCGAAGTCGGGCGTTCCTTGTGCGAACAGCTGGCAGTGCTCAATGCTGCCCTGCAGGCCAAAATGAGCGGATCGTCATCGGCAGAGGCCGAACTGCTCTTAGGGAGCACAAAGGAGCTTGTGGCGGCCATGGAGCGCATGGCTGCCAGCCTCAGTGCCGACATAGAGGCGACTCAGCACAATCCCCTCAATACTGAGGCTCCGTGTGCGGACATGGCGTCGGCACTTGCCAATACCGGCCAGCAGAAGAGCAGGGAGAGCCTTGACGAGCTGCAGGAACAGACGCTTGACGAAACACGCCGTGACGGCGTTGTGCGCAATTTTGCCCAGGCCCAGGGGCAGCAGGACCATATCCTGCTGGACTCGGATCTGATGAAGGACGAGAAGGTTTTCAGGCCGAACTGGCTTCTGCCGTCTGACGGGCTTATCACGGAACAGGCCAGGTCTACTTATATGATAGGTGTTCTTGCCAATCCGACGCCTGCCCCGAAAGTCAGCACAGATGCGCAGAATACGCCAGGCGGGCGCAAGGGCGCCTCTGCCCTCAAGATCAAGTCCGCCCAGACAGGCGTTGCCGAAGGTGCCCTGCGTTTTGTGTCGCAGTTCTACCTGCCTCTCACCGACTACAGCCAGGCCGTGCCTGAACTGGAAGAAAATGCCGGCGTGGATCCTGCTGCCCGCAAGGAAAAGGACGAACTGGGGCACTCGCTCATGCAGTACTTTTCGGCAAGGCAGCAGTACTTTTCCGGCAATATTAACAAGCTCAGGGAATCGGCGCTCTGGAACAACAATGATGCCTTGAAGCACCTGGTTACTATCATGTCGGAGTCGTATCACCTGCAGCTGGAAAACTTGCGGTGCGGCCTGTACCAGACAGCGCTGCTGGCAACCCTTGTGGGCATGGGGTCCAGCGGGCAGAATGACGTAGTGGAGCGCTATCTTGCGCCATTGCGGCAGAACACGCAGGAGTCAGGCTCCTAAGGAAGAATGCCTGTCCTAAGGCTGATGAAAGCGGCCCTGGGACAGGCTTTTCCTTTGGTATGCAGAAATGTGTTGTCCTTTTTTCGCTGTACTTTACTTTGCAGTTTGTCTAGGCTTTTCACCGTATAACATCTACACCTTGCGACAGGAGGAAGCGTAATGAAGTTTGAAACGATGAAGCAGGCGATACAGTTTCGCATCACGGAAGATGAGAATACATACTGGATTGACGACTATTGGGATGCAGCTGTTGAAATATTTACAGAAAACATTGAAAATACAATAAAATATTTCAAATATAAATGCACAGATGAAGAATTATACTGGGCTGCTGAGCTTTTTGAAAGACTTGCAGCTAAAACGCAAAGCCTGGAACTAATTGCAGTCTTGCGCGCACGTCTTGCTGCTGTTTCAGCCGATACATACAATCAGGCTGGCTTTCAGTCAGAACATATGAGGAAATGGGTCGGTTATAAGGAGTATGTCAGAAGCGTGGGGGATGAAATAGAGTTCGCAGA
>CAVLCT010000095.1:0-2202 GCA_963661665.1 Bulleidia sp.
CTTTGACGAAGTCTTTTGAGTCAAAGAGCCTCCACGATATCTCAGGGGGCGTGCTGAACTTGTAATCGTAATCTTCGTTGCCCAGCAGCACCATGGCAGCATTTGACAGCTTCCCGTCGCTCATCAGCCTGAGTTTGGTCAGAAACTCTTCATCGGTCATTTTATCGACCTCTTCGGTGATATGAGGCCGGTTCATCCTTTCCTTGTACTTCTGCCGCGCTAGCGCAATTGCGTCTTTGTCTAGACAGTCGATGGAAGCATCGGGCATCGTCTGCCTGGACCAGTCCTTTATCACCTGACCGCAGATGAGATTAGGTTTTTCAGCGGACAAGGCACTGCTGTCTTGTCCTGTGTCCTCTGTCTCTTTTTCTCCGAAAATCCTGGCATACGCCGCGTTCGGATACATCTTTCCCGGCTCAGGCGCTGTCTTGCCAATGGATACACGCTTGTCCGTGGTCTTCTTTTTGTCTTTGTCCCAGACAGAGTCTGTAACCCAGTACACATACCCCGTTTTCAGGATAGCACAATAGCCATCGCCTGTTCTGGCGGGAATGTCTACGATATTGGTTTTGCCTGCATACATGGCCTGTTTCCTTGCTGTCAGAAAGCATCTTCAAAAGCCTGTCCCTTATCCCTTGGAGCACCCAGGCCCTTCCAGGGAACTGTAGCCGTCGCCGCCCCTGTGCAGGTGCACCTGCGTGGACAGCCGCTCAGCCAGCGCCTCTACATGGGAGATGATGCCAATAAGTGCCGTGTGCTTGCGGTCGCGCAGGCTGGTCAGCGTATCAATGGCCTTGTCCAGGGCTTCCGGGTCCAGGGTGCCGAAGCCTTCGTCAAGGAACATGGTCTCAATATGGGTAGAAGCGCTGTCAAAGCTAGCCAGGGCCAGGGCAAGGGCCAGGCTCACCTGGAAGCATTCGCCGCCTGAGAGATTCTTGATGGACCTGCTCTCTCCGCCCATATGGAAGTCTATGACATTGAGATCCAGAGGATCTTCCGGACACTGCGCGAGTCTGTAGCGGTCAGACAGTATCTCAAGCTCGTTGTTGGCCTGGTCCACCAGCCTTGCAAAGGTCAGCCCCTGCGCAAAATTCCTGAACTTGTGGCCGTCCTTTGATCCGATAAGCTCGTTCAGGGCATACCAGCTGTCATAGGTCTTTTTCACGGTTTCAAACTGCCGCTCTTCCAAAGCCCTTCTCTGCCTGTCCTGCGTATCCCTGTCCAGAATCTGCTTCACAGTGCCTGTCTGCATCTGCAAGGCCCCCAGTTCCTCTTCAAGTACCCTGCACACAGCCTGCACCTCTTCCCTGGAAGGCTCTGCATTGTC
The DNA here is from genome assembly GCA_963661665.1 of Bulleidia sp. GTDB lineage: Bacteria > Desulfobacterota > Desulfovibrionia > Desulfovibrionales > Desulfovibrionaceae > Desulfovibrio. The sequence goes on from CAVLCT010000095.1 coordinate 1,328, forward strand.
CGGCACAATTGTCGCAAAGGCAGCGTATTCCGCCTTTTCCTTTTGCAGGGCATCAAGCTTCTTTTCAGCATCGTCTAAGAGCGCCTTTGCCTTGGCAAGGTTTGTCCTGGCCGTCTCAGACGCCTTTTGCATGGACTCCCTGTCCTCCTTGGCAAGCCTTGCCTCCTTTGCCGCCTGTATGGTGGCAAAGCCCTGGCTGATGCACTTATCCTGTGCCTCTGCCTCGCCCTTCTTGAGGGAGTCTTCAGTCTGTCTTAAGCCTTCCTTTGTGGCAGCAAGGGTATTCTTATGCAGGGCCAGGCTGCTGGCAGCCTTATCAAGGTCTTCCTTTGCCTTTTCAAAGGCTGACTGGATTGCTGCAAGCGCCTTTTTTGCCTCCTCTTCCACCTGGGTTGCCGTTTTGCCTCCCACAAGCGCTTTGAGCTCTTCATCCAGGGATGAAGCAGCTTTTTTGCGCGTATCAGCTTCCTTTTCAGCCTCTGTTACCTTTTCCGCAACTAAGGATGATTTTTGCTGTAAAAGGTCTGCTTCGCCCTTAAGGGTGCCAAGCCGTTCAACCTGCTCTGCATGGTCCTGCTCAAGCTTTGTCCTGGCATCAAGGCGTGTTTTCAGTGTGGCAAGGATGCATTCTTCCTGCTCTAAGCCATAGGGGGCAACGGCAGCAAAAAAATCCCTTTGTGCCGTGTCATATGCCAGCCCTGCCTGCTCCTGCTTCTGCGTGCTCTCAAGAGTCTCTTTCTTGGCCATGTCTGAGGCAAGGCTGGCTGCCTTGTACTCGCCATCCAGCCTGGCATATTCCTTGTCCTTTGCTGCCAGAGCCTCTGATGCGGCATGCACTTCTTCCTGCCTTGTCCGTATCAGGGCGATAAAGCTGC
>CAVLCT010000095.1:2784-7920 GCA_963661665.1 Bulleidia sp.
CTGCCTCATGCTGCAAAGAGGCTTTTTGCTGCTTTTCAGCCAGGAGGCCTGCCTGCTGCTTTTTGCCCTCTTCATCGGCCATGACGTTTGCAAGGGCTTCAAGGCGCCTTGTCCACGAGCTCATGCTCTCTGTGCAGGCTGCCTGATCCTCCTGCAGGCCTTTGAGCATGTCGTCTGTCAGGGGCATGGCCCCTTGCATGGCACCTTCCATGGCACCGTGCACAGTACCTTGTATTTTCGCTAGTTCCTTCTCAGCCTCTGCTTTTTTGGCCTGAGCCTCCTGAACGGCTTTCTCTGCTTTAGATACAGCCTTTTCAGCCTGCACCCTGGCCTTTTCCGCCTTCTTTTCTTCGCTGGCAGCCTTTTTGCTCCTCTTTTGGGCAAGCAGAAGCGCCTCTTCTTTTTCTTTCAGCTGCGCCTGCTGCAAGGAGAGCGCAGGAAGAACCTGGGCAAGGCTCTTGTCAGCAGAAGTCGCTTCCAGCTTTAAAGCAAGCTTTTTTTCATCCTCAATACAGCCTGCAAGCTCTTCTGTCTTTTTCTGCACGGCCTTCTCATGCTTTTTCTGATCCTGGCTGGCCTGCTTCAGAAGAGTCTCAGCCTTGGCCTTTTCTGACAAAGCCTCGCTGAGCCTTGTTTCCAGGGCACGTGCCTGTGTAATTTTGGGGGCAAGGGCTTCTGTCTCTTTCTTGCACGCATCATAGGCCAGGGATTGATGCTCTTGTTCTTCCCGGGCCTTTTTCTCTGCTTCTTCAAGAAGAGGCAGTGCGCTGGCAAGCCTTTCTGTCTCCTGTACCTGCTTCTGCTTTGTCTCTTCCAGGGCATGCTGCTTTCCAAAAACCGCATCAAGCAGGACTGCCTTGTCATCTAAAAGAAGCTTCTGCCTTGTAGAGGCCATACCATTGTCCTCAGTCACGCAGGCCGTGTGGCTGATCCGGGCAGCATCTCTTTCCTTCTGCCCTGTCTCTATGGCGTCAAGCAGAGCCTTTGCCCTGTCAGCTTCCTTTTTCCTGTCCTGCACGGCATGAAGCTTTTGGGACAACGTATTCAGTTCCTCCCTTTTGGCAGCAAGCTCGCTGTCAGAGAGAAGCGTGATGCCCTCAAGCCTTGTTTTGGCAAGCTGGTACTCTTCCTTGTACTGCTTGGTCTTCTCAAAGCAGTTCCTGGAAATCTCCTCGTAGACAGCGGTGCCGGTCATATCCTGAAGGATGTCGGAGCGTTCCTTGGCGCTGGCATTGAGGAAGCGTGTAAACTGTCCCTGGGCCAGCAGGACGGATCGCTGGAAGGCCTCTATGGACAGACCTGTGAGCGTTTCTACCATTTTTTTTGTCTTATCGACTTTTTCAGCCAGGACTTTGTCCACTGTGCCGTCGCTTTTAAGCTTGTAGAGCTTCATCTGCGGCTGCTGCAGCTTGCCGTCTGCTTTCATCCTGGCCCTTGCCTGCTGCCAGGAAGACCTGTAGCGGCAGTCAGCTATGGTGAAGTCCAGTTCGGCAAAGCAGTCACCCGTATTCCTGGTCATGGCTTCGTTGCTGGTGGCGCTGAGCTTTTGCAGGCGGGGCGTCTGGCCGTAGAGCGCAAGGCAGACTGCGTCAAGCAGGGTGCTTTTGCCTGAGCCCGTCTTGCCTGTGATGAGAAAGATGCCGCTGTCAGAGAGGGCGCTGTTGTTAAAGTCTATACGCCACTCGCCCTTGAGGCTGTTGATATTGCGAAAACGTACTGTATCAAGACGCATATGCTCCCTTCCCCTTGTGATCCTGCTTTAAGACGGCCCTGCTTCCTGCCTGGCCTGGCCTGATATGCCTTTGGCCCTGTTTGGGCCTGTACGTACTCAGGCGTCCTTATTCGGCTGGCTCCACGCTTTCATGCACTTTGGGGCCTGCCGTTCCCTGTTCTTCCTGCTGAGGTTCCAGCTGCTCTTCCCTCTGAGCTTCCCGCTGGTCTTCAAGGTCTTCCCTGGCTTCCTGTGCTTCCGTGTCGTCCTGTGCTGCGGAAAGCTGCTGAAAGAGGGATCGCAGCATGTCCTTTTGTTCGTCTTCCACGTCGTAGCTTTCAAGCACAAGCTCAAAAACGTCCGCAGGCTCAAGCGCTTTCAGGTCGGATACAGAAGCCTGCCGCCAGCTGACCTTGCGCAGGCTGTAGTCCCGCATGGCAGCCAGGGTGCAGAGGGGCTTTTCATCCGGAGAGGGCCTGGTCTTTGCCTCTATGCGCTCGCGCCAGTCTGCCGGTGGCGTCGGGCCTGTGTAGTCAATCAGAAGCCAGGGGGCAAGTTCCTGAATGTGGCTGTCCTGATCCGGCTTGTCCCCGGCGTCTTCTGCAGTCTGGGCCCTTGCCGTGCAGATGTCCTGCACCCTGCTTTCAAGCTCCTCGACGCTGTTACCTTGCAGCTGTATCAGCTGCCTGAAGCAGGGAACCGGCACTTCCTCTATATGCACTGTCCCCTGCCTGCCGGATGCCCCTGTGCTGCATGCTTTGGCATCGCCATCTGTATCGCCGGGTGCATTGCCGGCTGTATCGTCCGGAACATCATCCTTAAGTTCTATGAGGACAATCTTCTTCTCAGGCTGGCTTTCCCCGAAGTCCATGGCCAGGGGAGACCCTGAATAGCGTATGGTCTCAGTGCCGCAGGCAATGCGCGGTGAATGGATATGGCCCAGGGCCAGGTAGTCAAAACGTCCGCTTAAAAGGCCTGCATCTATCTCGCCTAAGGTGCCGCAGACAACCTGCCCCTCGCCGTCCCTTTTAAGGAGCACGCCTCTGGCAAAGAGGTGCCCCATGCCGATGACAGGCACACGGTGAGGAAGCTCGGCATTCAGCCTGTCTGCCTCTGCTGCGACCTCTTCATAGTGCGCCAGCACGGCTCTTGCTATGTACTCATCCCTCTTTGCCGGATCAGTGCCAAAATGCGTCCTGTCCAGATCGGCTTCCCTTAAGTAGGGAACGGCACAGACTATCAGGTACGGTTCATCATCAGCATCACGCAGGAGCAGGACCTCGTCTTTCAGGGACTCCGGCGCCCTGCCGATGACATGGATGTTGTCGCTTTCAAGATACTGGGCCGAGGCATTGAGGACTGAGGGTGAGTCGTGGTTGCCGCCGGTAAGAATGACATGCCTGCAGATGCCGCCCGGCATGTCCCTGACAGACCGTAAAAAGTCGTAGTAGAGCTTCCTTGCGGCATTGGGCGGCGCCGATGTGTCATAGATGTCGCCGCTGACAAGCAGCACGTCAGCCTGCCTTTCCTGGATCAGACTTTTAAGCCATTGCAAGAAGCATTTCTGTTCGTCCAGCCTTGACTGTTCGTACAGATTCTGTCCCAGATGCCAGTCAGAGGTGTGTACAATCAGCATCTATATCCTCCAGGCAGTAAATTATAAGCGTTAAAACGTATATGAAGAAGCTTTAACTATAATTATAGTAAAATCAAACAGAAAACCAGCAAAAACTTCATGTATGACTTTTAAAAATGGCTGACAGGAAGCCGTCTTTTTTGTCCTGTTCCTGTTCTTTATGCTTTCCAGCCCGGCCTGTAGACAGGATGGATGCCTTTCCTGCCACGTATGCCGTCCAGTATGCCTGCAAAGCGCAGAGGGATTTCCTTTGGCCTTCCCTTGCAAAGGCCGACGAAGAAGGCAAGCAGCACTTCGAGGAGGACATACTCAATGAATCTGCCCGGCAAATGCTTTCTCAGCATCAGAAGCTTGTTGCGGGCTCCGTAGTAGCGCTTGAAACTGACTGCATCGTTTTGTGCAGGGGGGATGTCATGGACGATGGATATGTTTGTCAGGCAGATGATCCTGCCTTCCTTTCTCAGGCGCATGGAGTTTTCCGTATCGTCAAACCAGATGAAGTAGTCTTTTTCGGCAAGCCCTGCCCTCTTAAGCTTGTCTTTGGCAATGACAGGGCCGACAAAGGACACAATATCAATTTCGAATTCTTCCCTTGCGTATTCTTCTGGCGAAGGCATCCTGTCCCATCTGATGGCAGGCATGCTGCTAATGAAGCGCCTGTGCACGCCGCTGAAGGCACCATTTTCGGTCACTGTCCCGCAGATGACGCTTATGTCGTTGGTTGCGTGCGTGTCGATATAGCGCTGTATGGTGTCAAGGTAGTTGTCAGGGAGATAGGCATCGTCATCTGAGAGCAGTATCCAGCCTGCCTCTTCCTGGACGGCAAGCCTCTGTCCTTCGTAGAAGCCGCCGCTGCCGCCGCTGTTTGTGGCAAGCCTGTGCACGATCTTCCTGTAGGGAGCTTCCTCTGCCTGCCACTGGGCCAGATAGGCCTCTGTCCCGTCGCTGGACGCATTGTCGATTACCATGACGTACTGCGGGCTTAACGTCTGGCTGTCATAGCTTGCCAGGGCTTTTTTGAGCTTGTCCAGCCTGTTGTATGTCACCACAACGCAACCGATATCCGATGCCATATAGTACTGTCTCCATACATGTTAGAAGTCAGGGCCTGAAAAACTTGTGGATTATAATCCACAAAGCCTTCTTTTTCTACCCTGGCAAAAGGCCTGGCACCGGCTTTCAGAATGCTCCGGAACTGCCCTTGAAGCAGGTTCTGTCGTGGGAAGAGACGACTCCCACAGCCTGCAGATAGGCGTAGACTGCAATGGTCCCGGTGTATTTCATGCCGCGTTTTTTCAAATCCTTTGCTATCCTGTCTGAAAGCTCAGAGCTGGTACGCCCTGTTTCCTGCACAACCCTGCCGTCAGTCCACTGCCAGAGATACTTTGAGAAAGTGCCGTACTCCTTCTGAATGTCCAGGAAGACTTTTGCATTGGTTGTGGCAGCCTGTATTTTCAGGCGGTTTCTGATGATGCCGGGAGTGTTCATCAGACAAGCCACCTTCTCCTCTGTGTAGGAGCTGATTTTTACAGCATCAAAGCCGTCAAAGGCCTTGCGAAAGGCCTCCCTTTTGTTGAGGACACACTCCCAGGAGAGGCCTGCCTGGAAGCATTCCAGGACAAGCATCTCAAAGAGTTTGTGGTCATCATGGACTGGGACGCCCCATTCCTCATCGTGATAGCGGATGTAGAGTTCATTGCGGGGATTTGCCCAGCTGCACCGCTTTATACCGTCCGGCCATTCCATCAGTATCCTGCCTCCTGCAGTCCGGCCCTGACTTTGTCCGCCA
>CAVLCT010000096.1:0-7863 GCA_963661665.1 Bulleidia sp.
CGTTCTTCTGCTCTGACAGGCCATAATAGTCCAGCATGGCTGCGACTTCCTGAGACGTAAAGCCGATGAAGTCTGCGAATTTACCCTTATCATTGGCAACGCTGTTTACTATCATGTTGTTAAGGCCTGTAAAAATGCTCTCTTTAGATATTCTTAAACAGCCTGTGAGCACGCCCTTCTGCAAAAATTTGTTATCCTTAAGCCCTAAAGAAAACAAAGAACGGATAAGAGCTATCATCTCATTGTAATAGCCGCCTGCATATGCCTTGGCAAGGGGGACATCGTATTCGTCTATCAGAACTATAGCTTTATGCTCAAAGTGCTTAAACAACATCTGGATGAGACATTGCAACGAGTTGCAAAGATACGGTCTGTATTGAGGCAGGATCATCAATGAAACTTTAAGCAAAACAGAAAGAAATTCTTTATCCTCACTTGCCAGCTTTGTACTGTCAAGAAGATACCTATGTTCCTGTGCAAGCGCAGAGATAAAACTTGCCAGCATACCATAGGCATCCTGAAAGCAATTGCCGTCAACGTCTTTTAAAGTCAGGAAAAGGACAGGATATTTGCCCATGTATTCATCACAGAATGCCTTATCCTCATAAATCTGCGTCTGGGAAAAGAGCGCATCCTGGTATGAGGTATCGCCAGGATTGTCCGGATTAATACGCAAAAACTCTGAGAGGGTACCCATGGCAAGAGTCTTGCCAAAACGTCTTGGCCTTGTGATTTGCAACACCTGAGAAACGCCTTTTAAAACCCGCTTGATAAAAGGCGTCTTATCAACATAATAATAGTTATTTTTGATAATAGTGGAAAAGTCGGTAATTCCTACAGGAAGCTCTTTTAATTGATTGTCTGCGTTGTCGTACATATACTGCCCTCCAAGTTTTCTGCCTCAACTGATACTACTAAGTTATGATATAGCCTGCCTTATTAACTAGTCAACTACACAAATCACCGCTTCAAAAACAGTTTCAGCCCAAATATTGCGTAGCCATGGCGCCACTCCATTGACGCTGATCCACAGATTGAATACGGAATTAAAGTGTAATACAGAAAAAGTATTGCATAACAGTTTCTTAGCGAACCCGCCTGCGAACAAAAACGTATCCGCTCAGAGGGTCCTGATTTAGCCCCATATTACAGGTGATGAAGGGTAGCCTGTTATTTCAGGATGGATGACCACAGGGACAGGAATGCTTTTGTGGCGCTTATAGGAGCCTGGACTGGGTATCTTATTACTGACGATTATGCCCTGTATCGTTCCTGGCCAGCAAAAATGCGGCAAATTTGTCTGGCTCACTTTACCAGCATTTCTTTGATGGGAAATATATACAAATTTTCATGCAGTTACCTGTAAATTGAAATAAAGGCCTTGATCTGGTTTCATTTAAAGCTTATTGTTTTCAAAGCATATTGTTCTGATGTGATTATATATTAATAACATGTCACAATATGCTTTTTTAGCTATACCCCAAAAACCGTGCATCCTCTATATAATTATAGGAGAATAGAAATTATGTCAGACAGTTCTCGAAAGCAGGAAGATTTAGAAAAGATAATAAAATCAAAGTTTACTGAATATGAGGCAGGAACAATATGTGGCGTTGCATGCGGCGCAGGTATAAAAAGAGCAGAGTTAGAAGAGATATTTATTGAATCTAAAGACATTGTAGATGCTCTCATAAGGATGGTCTATACAGTAAGTAACAAGAGAAGATTTTAAGTCTGCAGCGTATAGCTAAAAAAGAAAGGGCACAGTCTGTACTGTGCCTCTTTCTTTTCTCTGGCAGGCAGCCCAAATCAATGCGATTTCCCTTTTTTATCAAAGCTGGTAAACAAAATGACTGATACAGAAATATTTATGTCTGTGGTAACTGCTATTGGTGCGATAGCTGGTGTTGTCATGTGGTCCAGATATCAAAAACGCAAGGAAAAAGAAGCTGAAGAAAAAACAAGACAGATGGAAATAGATACGTCTTCACGAAGAGAACAGGACTTTTTACAGCTTTCCTACATGGCAATGCAGGCTTTAGCGGATTCTCGTCCCGATCAGTTTTCTGGCTATGAAACCCCAATCCGCAAAATAGCTAAGACAATGGAGAATTCTGACACCATGTCGGTGGAAGACATCCCTGACAAAATTCCCGCAGATATGGTGAGGAAATGCGGCCCTCGCAGGGCTCCCCGCAGTGAAGAGATTGTAACCTATGCGGACGGCAGCTTTATTGTGAACAGCCGAAGATACGACGAAGGAGAGATTGTCCTCGAACTGATGCAGGGGTCCACTAGTATCAAAGCGTATCTCTCCCAGCTTGACGAAAAGGATCTGTCAAATTTTATAGCCAGTGTGGACAGACATGAAAAAGAAGACGAGCTGCCTTTCTCTTTAGATCTGCAGCTCAATGTCATCCACACCAAACGAAAACTAAAACATGCCGTTGTAATAGGAGAAGGACTTCCAAGAGAAGGCAAAAAATGCATTCCTCTTGATGATATCCTGAGATAATAGCTGTTTCAGGGTAATTGCAATACAACACACTGCCCCTTCCTTCCGGCAGAACATCCTGTTTGTGCATTGTGAAAAGCTGCGGATTGCTATAAGGTCTGCTGATCACCTTACAGCAAAGCACAGCTTCTTTGCTGTTTCCCCGTCACGTAACAGAGACTGTAATGCAGAATTTAACTCTTGATAACAGCGCAGATGCGCAGACAGATGATCAGACAGAAGCACAGGCCGAAGCCACGTCTGGCATAGATTTTGAAAATCTGAAAAAGAGCTACCGCATCACGCCCATGTTTGAGCAGTACCTGGAAGTCAAGAAAGAATACAAGGACTACCTGCTCTTCTACCGCATGGGGGACTTTTACGAACTGTTTTTTGACGATGCCAAAATCTGCGCCAGGGAACTGCAGCTGACGCTTACCTCCCGCAACAAGGAGACCACAGCCCCCATCCCCATGTGCGGCATGCCGTGGCACGCAGTGGAAAGCTACACCAGGCAGCTGGTTGACAAGGGCTATACCATTGCCATCTGCGAGCAGATCGGGGATCCCAAGGCGACCCAGGGCATACTCAAGCGCGAGGTAACACGCATCATCACGCCCGGCACCCTCACCGAGGATGTCAATCTGACAGCCAAAAACCACAACTACCTTGGCGCCGTGGTCTTTGACAAGGGCAAAGGCGGCTTTGTGTGGGCAGACATTTCCACAGGGTTCTGGACCGGGCTTGAAGGCTCTGAAACAGGCATCTGGCAGTGGGTGCTCAAATATGCCCCGAGGGAACTCATCATAGAAGACAGCTGCGTTGTGCCGCCGCTCTCTGACATTGGCACCATGCGCCTGGTGCGCAGGGGCAAGACGGTCTTTGACTACAGGCAGTGCACGGAAAGGCTTCTGCACTGCCAGCAGGCACGGGACCTGGCAACGCTTGGCATGCACAACTGCAAGCTTCTGCCCAGGGCAGCAGGCGCCCTCCTGGCCTACCTGACCCAGACCCAGAAAACGGATGTCACGCACCTGCAGCCGTTCAGGCCGGCGGACACAGGGCACTGCCTTATCATAGATGACGTCACCGAGCGCAACCTGGAAATTTTTACGCGCCTCAACGGAAGCCGCGGCAAGGGAACGCTGCGCCATGTCATGGACGGCACCATCACGCCCATGGGCGGCCGCCTTCTGGAAGACATGCTGCGCAGCCCGCTGCGAAGCATCCCGGCCTTAGAAGCCATACAGGATGCCGTCGGCTGCTTTCTTGAGGCCAACAGCGCCAGGGCCGAGCTTCGGCAAGTTTTGCAAAGCGTTTCCGACTTTGAGCGCATGGCCACGCGCGTCTCGCTCAACAGGACAACGCCCAGGGACCTTTTGTCATTGCGCGATTCCCTGCGCATCCTGCCTGCCATACAAAAGATACTGCAGAAGCTGTCCGGCACAAAGGACAGCGCCGGAAACGCCCTGCCTCTCCCTGAGGCCATACAGTCCGTGCTGGCTTCCTGGGACAATATGGCAGAATACAGCGATCTCCTGAATTCTGCCCTGGCCGATCCGCCGCCGGTGCTTGTTACCGAAGGGGGCATCTTCCTGCACGGCTACAACAAGGAGCTCGACAAATGGCTCGATCTTGCCACCCATGCCGAGCAGAAGCTCAGCGACCAGGTGACAAGGGATCAGGCACGGGCCGGCAGCATCAGGCTGAAGCTGGGCAACAACAGGGTCTTTGGCTATTACTATGAGATATCCAAGTCCCAGGACACAAAAGACCTGCCTGCTGATTTTGTGCGCAGGCAGACCCTGGTCAATGCCGAGCGCTATATCTCGCAGGGCCTGAAAGATCTGGAAAACGACATTGTCCAGGCGCAGGAAAAACGCTGCTCCCTGGAATACACGCTCTACCAGCAGCTGAGGGCAGAGGTGGCACAGTGGCGTCCCAGGATAATGGCCATGGCCAGAAACATTGCCCACATTGACTACTGGCAGGGACTGGCGCAGATGGCCCGCGAAAAAGGCTGGACCAGGCCGCATCTGACGGACAGCACCAATATCTTTATCCAGGACGGCCGCCATCCCGTGGTGGAGGAAATGCAGGGCAGGGCAAACTTTGTGCCCAACAGCTTTACCCTGAATGAAAAAAAGCGGCTCTGCCTTCTGACAGGCCCCAACATGGCCGGCAAGTCCACCATATTGCGGCAGGTGGCCCTTTTGTGCCTCATGGCCCAGACAGGGTCCTTTGTTCCGGCAGAAAAGGCAGAGCTTGGCATCATAGACAAGCTGTTCTCGCGTGTGGGTGCCTCAGACAACCTGGCACAGGGCCAGAGCACCTTCATGGTCGAAATGATGGAGACAGCCCGCATCCTGCGCCAGGCAACCTCGCACAGCCTGATTATACTCGATGAAATAGGCAGGGGCACAAGCACCTATGACGGGCTGGCCCTGGCCTGGGCCGTTGCCGAGCATCTTGCAACCAAATTCAACGGATCCCTGCGCACCCTGTTTGCTACCCACTATCATGAGCTGGTCGATCTGGAAGGACAGCTTCCAGGCGTTTTCACCATGAACATAGCCATCCGCGAGAGCAACAAAAACATACTGTTCCTGCACAAGCTTGTCCCGGGCCCTTCCGGACGCAGCTACGGCGTGGAAGTTGCCAGGCTGGCAGGCGTGCCGCAGGGCGTTGTCGCCAGGGCAGACGAGCTTCTGACACGCTTTGATACCTTGCGGTCCCTAAGCCGCAAGGCTTTCCGGTCCTGCATAATGGGCAGCAAAGACACAGTCCTGCCAGGACTTGAAGCGCCGGCTGCCCCCAAGAAAGCAGCCAGGGCAGAACCGGGCCTGGGCGGGGCTAAGGCTGAGCATCCTCTGGTCCAGGCTGTGAGCGAGCTCGATCTGGACAACCTGACGCCAATGAAGGCGCTGTCCCTTCTTGCGGAATGGAAATCCATCTGGGGAAAGCAGATCGATAGTGATGCAGGCAGCAATGATGGAAGCTGCAATGACTAAGGGGGCAGGCAGTCATGGCCATAGGTAACTGTTTTTCCTGCATCCAGAATATCGCAGAGGAACGTATACGCGAGGCGCAGGAACAGGGTGCTTTTGACGATCTTCCGGGAAAGGGCGAACCGCTTCCCGAGGTTGACGAGAGCGGCATTCCCGAAGAGCTGCGCATGGCCTACCATGTCTTAAAGAACGCCAACTGCCTGCCGCCTGAAGTAGAGGAACGCAGGCAGATAGCAACATTGTGCGAGCTTCTTGATGAAGAAAGCGACGAGCAGATGCGAGTGCAGCAGATGCGCAAGCTTGAAGTGCTGGTGGTACGGTGCAAGATGCGCCAGGGACGGAACCTGGCCCTGCATGCCGCAGACGATGCCTATCTGGACAAGATTCTCGACAAAATACGGTTATACAGGAAAAAGCAGGCCTGACGCTCACGACTCCTGCATACCCTCATGGCTTCATGCGCACTGCACCTTGTCAGGATATGGCTTGAAGAGTACAACACGGCATCATTTACTAACGAACAATTTTTCTGGAGGCACATCACCATGGCTCTGAGTATAGGTATAGTAGGCTTGCCCAATGTGGGTAAATCCACTTTGTTCAACGCCCTCACAAAGGCCCAGAATGCCCAGGCTGCCAACTACCCCTTCTGCACGATTGAGCCAAACAAGGCCACTGTTGCCGTTCCCGACGCCCGCGTGGATGCGCTGACAATAAAGGCAAAGCCCAAAAAGACGATCTATGCCAGCGTCGATTTTATCGACATTGCAGGGCTGGTCAGGGGCGCAAGCAAGGGCGAGGGGCTGGGCAACCAGTTCCTTGGCAACATCCGCGAGTGTGCTGCCATTGTGGAAGTGGTGCGCTGCTTTGAGGATGAAAATATCACCCACGTGGACGGCACTGTTGATCCTATCCGCGACATAAGCACCATTGAGACGGAACTGCTGCTGGCCGACCTTGAAACGGCATCACGCCGCCTTGAGCGCCTGCAGAAGCTCTCAAGGACCAGCAAGGACAGCCGTGCCATGGCCGAGCTTGTGGAAAAGCTCGTGGCCCATCTCAATGAAGGCAATCCTGCCTCCTCCTTTGCCCTGCCGGAAGACGATGCCCAGGCTGAGACGTTGTGGCGCGAAATGGGCCTTCTCACGGCAAAGCCTGTCATTTACTGCTCCAATGTGGACGAGAGCGGCCTGGAAGGCAACGAGCTCAGCAAACGTGTCCAGGACTATGCCGCTGAGCACAATGCCGGCTTTGCCCTGGTCTGCGCCAAGCTGGAAGAAGAGCTGCAGGGCCTGGACGAAGCAGAGCAGAAGGAAATGCTCTCCTCATTCGGCATTGAGGCAAGCGGCCTGGAAACGGTTATCAGGGCAGGATACGCCACCTTAGGCCTCATCTCCTATTTTACGGCCGGTCCCGACGAAGTACGTGCCTGGACCATTCACAACGGCTGGAAGGCTCCCAAGGCCGCAGGCGTCATCCACACCGATTTTGAAAAGGGCTTTATCCGCGCAGAAGTCATCTCCTATGACGACTACATGAGCCATGAGAGCGAGGCCGCCTGCAGGTCAGACGGCGTTTTGCGCGTAGAAGGCAAGGACTACGTCGTTCAGGACGGCGATGTCATGCACTTCCTCTTTAACGTATAGCAACGTCCGGTTCTATACTGCCTGGCAAATTCAGGGCAGCGGCCTAAAATGCAGAGTTTACTCCTTTTCTCTGCAGTGCGTACAGGCCCTGCCCTTTTCTTTTTCTGGTCTGTTTTTCGGGCATAAAAAAAAGGCTGCACTCACAAGGCATATTCCTGCCATAGGGCGCAGCACACATAAAGCCAGGCACAAGGGGCTGAAAGAAACAGGGGAACAGGCATACGTCAGTGCCGGACGCCTTTGTTCCGCAGCCCACGGGCCTTCAGGATTTGTCCATGGACCTCTCCCCCTGAGGGAAGGAGGGGAGAGGAACGGACTAATTAAACCACTATCTCTGCTTGATACATTTGCAAAGCGATGAGACAGAGCAGGAATGCAGCATATGCACTTCGATATTCTGCTGCCTTGCATGCTCAATGGCCTTGCGCCTGGCTTCATGCGATATCTGCTTGGTAAAGATGACAACAGCGTCCGGCGTGCCTATACGGGCCTTGAAATCCGGCGTGTCATGCAAGATGCACTTCAGGCTTACACCGCTCTTCTTGGCTGTCTTTATATAATCCTGCTTTAAGCGGTCTATGCCGCCAATCAAGGTAATGCTCATGGTAATCCTCTCAAGATGTCACTCAGGCCGGCATCATAAAGAGCCTTGCAGCCATCGTGTGATCCGACATTATTGAAAACGGATTTCAAAGTCAATACCTTTTACAAAAAT
>CAVLCT010000097.1:0-7475 GCA_963661665.1 Bulleidia sp.
TTATTAATGATTTCGATGAAGTTGTGGTACCTTTTTTCTCCGAAAGATATTATGATGCCGCTCCGAACTCCGCGCAGAAAATCCAGATATTTAGAGTTATCCATAGAATCGTCTGCCTGATTGAGACGTTCAGACGCCTGTTTGAGTTGTAATCTGGCAGAAAAGGTTTTCCATTCATCATAGGGGGCGGAAGCCTCGCCGAAGGCCCCTACTTCTGAGCCTTTGGGCATGGCAACACCATTACGTGCTAAAACGGCATAGGTCGTTTTGCATGGAAATTCAAAAAAGCAATAATCCACCTGTTTAAGGTAATTAACAAAATCTTGATCAAGATTTGCATCGGGTATCAGGTCTTTAATCTCCTGGCGTATTGCAGGATCTGTTTTAGGTGTTCCTTTTTCAATATGCAGAAAGAGGGGATACTTTTTTTCAATGATACTGTTTTCTGAAATTTGCTGTATTGCCTTTATAAGGAGAGGATGATTTCCGATGGTGGTCAGTGCTGCAACAGAGAATGTCAATGGCCTGTTTTCCTTCAGCAGTTCCTCATAGTTGAACTTAAGCTCTGATTTCTCCAACCAGGCAAGTATTTCTTCCAATGCTTCGTCATGTTGCATGGCGTATTTGAAAAGGGCACTGGCGACATTCCTGATTATTTTCACCCCATACTCAGTTATATTAACTTTATAAGGCGGAATAAAAAGGTCTTTTTCTTCATTAAGGAGCAGATATGCATCAACTGGATTTTTTAATTTAACATCTTTTCCAAATGAGATGATATTAGCTGAGCTTTCAAAGCGGTTGCTTTCTGTGAAGAAGATTTTTTCGTCACATATATTGTGACCTTTTAATCCGTCAACATCAAGACATTCTACTTTAGCATTATCTTGTCTAAAAATAGAATCTGTATACTTTGGTAAATAGTGTATGATATTCTGTTTTTCAATCTTAGCAAGATCTAGATATACATATTTGATAAATTTAATAATATTATTCAATGTATGCATGAACCATGCACTTTTTTTGAACCTTACTTTTTGCGGATCAACAAATTCACGAGAACCGTCTAATTTGAATGGCGCATGCATGATAAGAGGAGCATTGATATCTATTGCAGTCGGCAGAAAAGAATAGAGTAATCCATTTATTTGTGTTTCATTTTTAATGATAGGTAAAATTGCAATTATATTATGACTGCGTTTTGAAAATGCAGTATCTTCCCCGTATCGTGACTGGCACTCCTCTTTTCCATACTCTAATGGCATTGTATAGCGGTAGCAACAGATTTCTTTTTTTATTGGGGAACTGTCTGAATTGTCATCGGTCTGCATGTTTAATGATATTGCAACATTTGATTCAAACAGCAGATTGCCTCTCTTTTCAGGTGTAGTGCGCTGAACATTAAATTCAAAGTATCTGCAGTCATCAACATACATTTTTAAATGCGTCAGCTTATATAAAAACAGAATGGGGTTTTGGGTCAGCAGTGAATCTGTATTGCTATATTCTTCTGACAATGTGTCAAATATTCCCTGGCAGGACTCAGCCGGCATCTGTAATACAAGCCTGGTTCCTTTTATGGGGCTGAAACCGTCATAACGGGGAACAGGTACGGTAAAATTGTTTTTGGAAAGCTCAAAGGAAAACATGCCGCTTTGAATGAGAACCTTGTCAGCAATGCCAAAGACGGATTTAAATCCGATACCCTTTTCACCAATTTCTACTTTGTCGGCAGATATGTTCTTTGACGTTTCTGCTATGCCGGTAATTGCAAAGACATTGCCAGGTTTGAAGCCTTTTTCATTATAAGTCAGGATAATCTGTCCAGGCTCTTTGTCATATAAAAACTGTATATCAAGATGACAGTCAGTAACGTTTTCATAGTCACAGTCATCCACGTTTTGAATCAGTTCATAAATAAAGCGAAATTTGTTGGAGTACACGCCGTCTTCACCGACAGAAAGCAGTGATTCCAGTGTTTTTAGGAAGTTCTCACCTGCAAGACGCATGCCACGTATGATGGATGAACGTAATTTGGCAAGTGCTTCAATATAAAGCCTGTGTTCTTCAAGTGTTTTTATATCTGTAGGTTTTGTGTTTTTTAAAATATTATATAATTCATCTTTCTGGTCATCTGTCAGGCTGCCGCTGAAACGTGTGACGATGTTTTTGATATTTTCCATGGGGGTTGTCTCCTTGCAGGCTACAGTTGCTCTTCAGCAAGATTAACGGATAATAAGTATACCATTTGCAATAAGTGTTGTATGGATGTCGGTTTGGGCAACCTGATCTTCTATATCTTTAATTTTTGTTTCATATTTTTCAGTTGCATTTTTAAGCTCGCCTTGCGTCATCCTTACGATACGATTAAGGCCGTCATTAAGCCTGCTTTCGATCGTACTCCGTATGTTGGTAAAGCTGTTGAACAGGCTTTCCCGTCTGAACTTTTCCGTTGTCCTGACCTCCTGCAAATAGCTGTCTTTTTCGGCCATCCACATCTGGACGTGCTTTTCTTCAAGCTTTTGCCAGGTGTTTGGGTCAGCAGCTGCAGGCTTTGCCGCAGCCTGCGTATCTTGCAGGATATCTGTGAGTTCGTCTGAAACGGCATCGTTTTCACAGACGGTTACAAGCCGGAAGTGCGCATTCAGCCCAGTATAGTTCCATGCGTAGACAGAAAACGGGTATTTGCCTGATGGCAGCGTATCCGTTGCGTATTCCAGATTGATATAGGCAGGGTCATTTGACGTATAGAACATTGCTGCCTGTCTGGCGAGCGGATGCATGGAGGTAATAAAGAAAGCCTGCCGTTTCTCTTCTGCGGTATCAGCATCAAAGGTGATGTAATGGGACGGGCTGCTGCCTTTCAGATAGGCTTCCCAGCTGCGCCTGGCTGCATTTCTGGCTCTGCGAAGCTTTGAAAGATCAGCGCGAAGCATATTTCTTGCCTCGGCATTCAGACGAAGCATTTTCAGATCGTTTTCGCCAATAATGTATTTTCCCTGTCCCAGGCGGTCATTCAGGTATTTTTCTACCAGTTTCTGAATGCTCAGAGGTGTAAGCCACGGGCTTTCAGCCTTTTGAATTTCCCTGGATGCCGTATAGTCAGACAGATCAAAGCCGAACAGACCTTTTTCTTCCTCTTCCAGTTTGGACAGTTCCTGCATTTTGCGGACTTCGTTGTCAGCAATCTGCTCAAGCTTTATTCTGCGTTCTTCACCTGTCAGCGCAGAATCAACGGCAATTTTTTCGATTTGTGAACCAATTTCACCGAGGATTTCCTCGCATTCGCCGATGCTTTTTTCAAAAACTCCTATTCGTGATAGGCACCGGTCATAGATATCAGCATCAATAGTATCTTCTGTAATGATATTATATACGCTGACGGATTCACTTTTTTGCCCGCGGCGGTCAATGCGCCCGATGCGCTGTTCAATCTTCATCGGGTTCCACGGAAGGTCGTAGTTAATCATCATATCGCAGAACTGATAGTCCAGGCCTTCTGATCCGACTTCTGTAAACAGCATGATGTCAATGGCGTCGGGATCGTCCTTATCCTTTTCAAACTGTTCCCTGAGTTCCAGACGCCTGGCATCTTTCACGCTGCCGTCAATCTGGGCCACACGATAACCCATGGCGGACAGTTTTTTGCGCAGATATGCGAGTGTATGGCGGAAGGTGCTGAAGAGAATTATTTTGTTGTTTTCACAAGCCTGTTTCTGGTTAATGATGGACAGAACGCAGTCAAACTTTGGATCTTCCTCAGGCAGGTTGCCGGCAAGCTCAAGAACTTCTTTTGCCGCAGCAGAGAATGTAAAGGCCTCATCGTTCTCCAGCTCTTTAAAGGTGTAGGAAATATTCTGGTCATCGTTTATTTGAGAGAACCGTCTGTTGACTATATCATGTATAAATGGTGCGAGTCCCATAATACAGCTTGCAGCCTGCCTGCTGATGGTGCTCATCATAAATTTTGCAGACTGGTCATCGTACATAGCAGAAAGAACTGTTTTTTCAAACTGCAAAAGGCTGTTATGAAGTTTTCGCTGGGCATCCGTAAATTCTGTCCTGATGGTATGAGTGCGCCGCACGCAGAAATCATGAATGTCTTTTCTGCGTGTGCGGTTGAGCATAGTATTCAGGCTGTGCAGCGATTCTACGTCAGAGATTAGCTGTACTCTGTCATTTCTGGACAAATTGTTCTGCTGCAGCTTTAAAAGTACGTCTTTGTATTTGGGATTTTTTGCGATTACGTTTTCGCCCCATGTCGTGTTGCAAATGTTTTTAAGCTGTTCAATGGCATCAGCCTGCCAGTTATCTTTTGCGGCGCGGATAGTATGCGAGCATTGAGTGATATATTTATTGGGCTTCAGCATTATCTTGAATGTGTTTTCGTCAATAAAGACATCCGGACGAAGCACATTCATAAGGGTGAACAGATTATCAGTGCCTGTCTGAAGGGGAGTGGCCGTCAGCATGACAACAGCGGTTGCGTTGTCGCAGAAGTATTTGACGCACTTGTACGCAAAGGCCTTCTCTTTTTCCATGCTTCCGTTGCGGATATGGTGTGCCTCATCAATGATAACCAGGTCAAAATGCGGTGCTGGATCAAGGTCTGTCAGGCTGAAACAGCGTGACTTCCGTCTGCTCTCTTTCTTTTCTCCATCGTTATAGATGCGGCTGTCAAGGATGGAATAGGGGATAATGACTTTGCTGAAGCGGGCCGGCCATTCACCATCCCTGTCCGTGTCAGACAGCACCTGCCGGAGCTGCGGGCCGTCCAGGGGAATAAAGTCCTCATCAAACCGCTTCATTTCCAGTTCCCATTTCCTTTCGGCAACAAGCGGCTTGGGACAGATAATGAGAATGTTTTCAAGATTGCTTCTTGCTTCCAGCTCCTTGATGATAAGCCCGGCCTCGATGGTTTTGCCGACACCGACGCTGTCTGCAATCAGGATTCTTGGCTCGTCGGCGTGAATCAGCTTTAAGGCGGGGCGGAACTGGTACGGCACAAAGTCTATTCTTGCGGAGTTGAGGGAATACAGGTTCCGTGCGGAGGGGTTGTTAATCTGGTAGGCTGTCAGATAACTGCGGAAAGTGTCTGCATCAGTCCATGTATAGCCTGGTGTTTCCTCGACCAGTGCGATTTGCCCTGAATAAAAAGTGCTGATTCCCCCGTCAATAAACAGGTCATATTTAACTGTCTGGCCGAGATTAGTCACAGAAAAGACCATGCCGCGCTTTTCCGGATTGCTGACCAGACAGACCAGGCTTTTTTCTTTAATTTCACCGCAGGAAGAAGCGGACGGGGTATCAGTGCTACCGGGGGCTTCTGTCAGGTCGTTTCTGGGTGCAAGGACGGTAAAGTCCGTTTTTTCAACAGCGTTTTTAAAGTCTTCAATTTCACTGAGCAGACTGTGGTCGCAATACATCTGCTCAAAAAACTGGCGCAGCGTTTTGAGATCAGCTATTACGGCATCTTTGTTTGGAATGGATGCACTCAGGTGTGCCCAGTTGTTTCGGACGCGCATCATGCTGCGTATGCATTCCCTTTTTTTAGAGGGAAGGTATGCGACAGCCCTCATTTCGTACCATGCCTTGTCTGCAATACGGAGCAGGGCTGCAAGGTCAAGTTCTTCCAGTTTTGAAAGGCCTTTTTCCCTGGCTCTTTCGCTTTGGGCCTGGCTCAGCTTGTCAAGGACACAGTCGTTCCACCAGTCTTCAGAAGTCTGGGGGAGTAGCTTGGATAACCACGAAGAAAGCTCCTGGGCAGCTTTATGGATATATCCCTGCATTCGTCCTATAATATATTCGTTATCCATGATTTTCCCCTGAGCAGAAGCCGTAGATGCCGGGACCTTCATATTCTCCCTGTCCGCCTTGTGTATTGATTTTAATGGCGGCTGTCAGGTGTGTGTGCCTGCTTTTGTCCGGGAGCTGGAAGGCCTGGAGGAGTTCCCAGTTCCTTACCGCATTTTTATTTGAGAGAAAGAGTCAAAATAATTTTTTTCATCTCAATGTGTTAATTTGCGGAGGAGTGGTTCTCTTCTGGAAGCCGTTTTCAGTTTACATGTCCCTGGAAGAGAATTCAACACGCCACTTAAAAAAAGACGGGTATACATGCGGATTTCAGGGGTGCTGTGTGATGTCAATGCTCGTTTATTGTAAACGACTTTAATATAATCAAATACAGTATGTATTTTAGCAGTGAATAATAATATTGTGAAACATCTGCTTGTTTGCCTGTCATGATATAGTATGCAAAGAAGCAAGCATGCGTTGAAATGTTGTTCAGAGTTTTAAAACTATGAGCGTTACTGATATAAATAACACGCTGGACATGCTTCATTTCTGGTCATCACTGAAAGAAGATGAAAAAGAAGCCGTCAGCCGCAGTGCCTTTGTCCGCAGCTATAAAAAGGGGGCTCTTGTCTCCGGCAACGACAGGGCATGCCTTGGCATGCTTCTTGTGCTTTGCGGCGAGATCCGCACCTATCTCCTCTCTGATGAGGGCAGGGAAGTGACATTGTTCAGGCTGTATTCCAGGGATGTGTGCGTGCTGTCTGCTTCCTGCGTTTTAAGCCAGATAACCTTTGCTACTCAGATGACTGCCCGGAAGGATACAGAAGTCCTTGTTATTCCGGCAGGCATCATGGCCTCTCTTAAGGAGCATAGCCTTTTGGTGCGCTGCTTTCTTTATGAGCTGGCTGCAAAACGCTTTTCCGATGTCATGTGGGCGATGCAGCAGATATTGTTCAAGGGACTGGACCGGAGGCTGGCAGACTTTCTGCTGGCCGAAGCAGAACGTACCGGCTCAAAGAGTGTTCAAATGACCCACGAACAAATCGCCCTGCATATAAGCTCTGCCAGGGAGGCTGTGGCCCGGATGCTCAAAAGCTTTGCAGAGGATGGACTGGTAGAGCTTAGGCGTGGCGCTGTCACGCTGCTGAACAGCGAAGCCCTGAATGTCATAAGATGAAAAAATGTGATTTTGTTACAGAAAAGCACGGCATGGTCTGCTTTCATAGGACAGCAATTATCAGTTAGATGTCCTGTCCTGGCGCAAAGTACTGCAGGGCAGGAGGGAGGAATGGTATGCTGTCAGAACGACTGGCCGTGGTAGACAAAGCAAGATGTGCTGCCTGCGGCGTGTGTGAAAATACCTGTCCGCTGGGTGCTGTCAAAGTGTATTGCGGCTGCTATGCCGCAGTGCAGGCAGATCGCTGCGCAGGCTGCGGGAAGTGCTCGAAGATGTGCCCTGCCGGCTGCATTGAGGTGAAGGCGAGGACAGAGCTGTGAAAGCAAAGCACTGGTACGACTATCTGTGGGTGTATGCCATCGTCTATTTCAGCCTGGGCTTTTTTAACATCCTGTTTGGCTGGATTGGGATGGCAGACTTTCTCCTGCCGCTGTTCCTTGTCGTCTTTGGCGGGAACAAGTTTTTCTGCAACCATCTCTGCGGCCGTGGGCAGCTCTTCAGC
>CAVLCT010000098.1:0-7464 GCA_963661665.1 Bulleidia sp.
ATGCTAGAGTCAGGCAGCATATGACCGAATGACAAAAAGTCGGCACCATCCCACTGTCTGAATCATTTAAGGAAAGCCTGCTTAAAGATGGCGTCGAAAAATTTACTATCTCTAAATTTCTGGTATACGGCACTAAAATCTACTATTTACAGTATTACAAAAAAAATGTAAAAGAAATGTCTACAGAAGACATTTTTAACAAACTTGCCTGTATGATGTATATTGCCTATGCAATACCATATCCCTTTAGAAAACAAAAAGGGGAATGGACTCTTACACTTAATTGTGACCTGCCTACATGGTTTAGCCCTTTAACCGAACTGCCGAGGTTCTAATGCACAGATATTCTTTCCGTATCTTTTTTGAAAACGACACAGAGGATATTAATTTAACTATTATTCTGTTTGCAGACAACCCTCATGAACTCTATAAAGACATAATCATACAAGATTATGATGAGGGTCCTGAAAACTGGAGCACCAGTATAAAGGAAGTATATGAAAAAGCAAAAGAAAAAATAGCAAACCCAGCTAAATGGTTTTTTAACTGGCTTTGGGAACAACGCCGCGCTACCCCTTGGTTCACACCTTTGGGTATAGTTTTTTCGCCACGTAATCTTTATTTTGAACTAATCAAACCTGATAGCAGGTATCATTGTTTCTTTTATACGGATGACCTGACATTTCACAAGACTATCAACGAAAAAAAGTACAAACAAGATGATGACGATGATGACCCTCTTGTCAGGAAAATATACTGACATAAATTCACTCACGGGCGGACTGTGTACGTCATGAGTATCACTGTAGACGTCCGGCAAGGCCACGTCCGCAGTGAGGGCTGGTGTCATGTATCGTCTGTAGCTAAGCGAAATCATAAAATTGTACCGTTCAGGAGGTGGCGTGGCCACCCCTGAACGGATACGTTTGCATCAGTTCACAGGCCCGTACTGTTCACAGTACTTATCACCATACTGTATCCTGAAATCTTCAAAGGTCGCAGGAGCATTCCAGACGAAGAATTCCAGTTTGTTGCAAACAGTCTCCCAGGAGGCATCCCGCATCAAAGAAATCTTCTTCCCGAAGGCAGCAGCATACTCAGGTGCATATTTTGTTTTGGCGATTTTCTTCATTGCCTCTGTCATATAGGCCAGGGGCCCAAGATTGCCGGATATCATGCAGACGGCGCAATGTTCGGCAAGCACCTCTGCAAATTTCTCCACGTTGCCACTCGCAGTATCTGACGGGAATTCATCGTTTATGCTATTCCTTGAGAACGCATTGTCCACGCCAGTCCTTATCAGGCTGTAGGTAATGACCATATAGTCATCTTCCTCTGTATAGTGTTCGCGCAGCCTGAGACAGGCTTTTATAATGTCGTCCCTCTCAGGGGGATCCGACCAGACGGAAATTTCATCAAGCTCAAGCAGGGCGTACAGGACGTTGCACCTGTCGCAACCCAGATCAATGCCGGCCTGAAGCATTTCCGTCGCCTTTTCCGGATCCTGGTCAGTCTGGAAGAGCCCGAAGAGGTATATTTCGCCCAAAAGCAGGCAGGCTTCCTTAGATCCCATTTCTGCGGCCTGGTGCAGCAGTTTCAGTCCTTTCTCTGCATCATGCTTTCTCAGGATACTGCCAAGCATGTAATAACGCCCCTTGAGATAGGTGGCTTCCTTGTTCTTCCTGCGCACCATGGCGTTCAGAAGCTTCAGGGCAGCCTTGTGCCTGGCCTTGCTGCCGGACCAGTCAAGTATGGACCGTACAACCTTCAGGGGCATGGCCACCAGATTTTCAGAAACGTTATCTTCAAGGCACTGCATGCCTTTCATGAAGTCATCGTCATTGTCAGACGTGACAAGGATGCAGCCAAGCATGCCTATGGCAACATCGTCATCCTTTCTGACATTGCATTGCTCTTCCAGGACTTTTCTGGCTTCCTTAAACTTGCTCTCCCTTGTTTCCCGGGAACAGTCACTGTCTTTTGCCTGGAACAGCAGGCAGGTCGCATACATGGTGACAGCCGTATCTGTGCCCATTGCGACGGCCCTCTTCAATATCCGCTCTGCTTCGTCTGTATCCTGCCGCACCAGCACGCCCTTCATGCAGGCTATGCCCTGGTATTCAACGGCCTCGGCATATCCGGCGTCAGCAAGCTTTTTCAAAAGCCTGAGCATGGCAGGAGCATACTCTCTTCTAAGTGGCTCCCCGCTGGGCGAGCTTAAAAAGTTAAGCATCACTTCCAGGCTTTTCCAGCTGCCTTTGCCAGCAAGGGCAGCAAGCCATCCGGCCACGCTGTCCAGCTGGGAACTTGTGACCTCATGATCACGAAGATATATCTGGTACGCCATATTCCGGACTGCCGTGGGGCAGCCATACTCTGTGCTTTTCTGCAGCAGTTCCAGGCCTTCATCATCCGGCAGCATGGTCCAGAGCAGATAGCAGGCCAGAGGTTCGCCATGATCGGCGGCAAACCTGAGACAGCGCTTTGCCTTTGCTGTATTCTTCTTTACTGCGGTTCCATCTTTATAGAGGCCGCCGAGGAAGGCGTTTGCCGTAACACAGCCTGCGGAGGCCAGCTCCTGCAGCCTGAGCACCACGGGGTCCAGCAGGGCTTTCAGGCTTTCCGGATCTGTGCCGTCGTCCTCTTTGTTGCAGGAAACCCACTGCCTGATAAGCCTGACCGCAGAAGCTTCCTCTTCTTTTTCAGGATGCTCATGGGCATACCAGCTGAAATACGCTTCCCCTGGCAGGGGATCCTTGTAGACAGGGTAAGGCAGGCTTTTGTCATCCGGACAGAACACGTCCAGGATGTTCTGTTCAGTCCCTGCGCCGGTATCAAACCAGCCTGAGACATCCAGAGTCTCCCAGTTTCGGACAGCAGACGACTGCTTCCTCAAAAGGCGCCTTTTGTCTCTCTTTTTCCTGCTGTTCTGGCTGCCGGACTTTGACATGGACTTTATCTCCTGAAAAACACATTCAAAAAGACATATGGCGGGACAACATGCGGTTTTAAGAAACCGCCCTTGAGATCCGCCATACAGCAAAAGTTCCTGTGCTTCCTCAAAGGCTGCACAATGCAGGACAGCATAACGGCAGAGGAGAAACACAGCATAGGCTCAAAAGACTTGCAAAGGTCTTGCAATAAACTTGCA
The DNA here is from genome assembly GCA_963661665.1 of Bulleidia sp. Taxonomy (GTDB): domain Bacteria; phylum Desulfobacterota; class Desulfovibrionia; order Desulfovibrionales; family Desulfovibrionaceae; genus Desulfovibrio. Next base: position 3,152 of record CAVLCT010000098.1, read on the forward strand.
ATGGCCTGCAATGTCTCCTATCTGAGCACGGAATTGTTGTCAAAGTATCCTTTTTTGCCTGAAACTCATTCTGCAAGCAGCCAGTCAGCAAGGTTCAGCAGCCTGATGCCCTCATCGGACCTGATGAAGCTTCTGTCCATGGACAGGACGATTTTCTCATAGTTGTCCTTCACCATGCGCAGGGGACGAAGTTCCCGCTCCCTTGTTTCCGGCACCTGCATGCTCTCAGTAACCTGTATATAGATCCTGTCGTCGGCTTTCTCAGCCACAAAATCAATTTGCCTGTCTTTTGCCCTGCCTGTATACACGCGGTACCCGCGGCGGAGGAGTTCCAGAAAAACGATGTTTTCAAGAAAAGCCCCGCGGTCAGCATCTCGAAAGCCAAGCAGCATGTTGCGAAAGCCCATGTCAGCGATATAGTTTTTGCCCAGCGTTCCCAGGATCTGCTTGCCTTGTACGTCATAGCGGGGGACAGAGTAGAAGACATAGGCATTACGGAGCATGGAGATGTACTTTTCCACTGTCTTTCCGGCCATGTTTTTAGTCCTGCCGGATCCAACCAGAATGTTCCCCTGTCCAGAGAGTGCATTGGCGATGCTGTTGGGGGATGCAATGCTGCCGATGTGAGAGCAAAGATACAGTACGGTCTTCTGAAGAAGCGCATAGTCTGTCCCTCTGTGCCGTTGCAGGATGTCCCTTAGCACTATGGAAGAATATATCCCTTCCAGCGCCTGGAAGCTTCGTTCTTCATCAAAACCATACTCTGTAAAGGCTGGCATGCCCCCGAACTGAAGATACTTCTGGAATTTTTCATCCATTGTGCAACCGGGTGTAAACTCATAGAAATCCAGAAACTCCCTGAACGACAGGGGCAACATCCGTATCTCCACATACCGCCCTGAAAGCAGCGTTAAAAGTTCTGCGGACAGCAGGTAGGCATTGGAGCCTGTAATATAGATGTCTGCGTCATAATCGAGACGGAACGACTGTATTGCCTTTTCCCAATGCTCAACAGCCTGTATCTCATCAAAAAGCAGGTAGGTTTTCTCATACCGGGATGCAATGGTCTGGCCTACGTAGTCATAGAAGGACTGATACCCTGTCAGATTGCGGTACCGCAGGGACTCCATATTCATATGGATTATCCTGCTTTCAGGAACGCCCTGCTCCGTCAGATAGCGGTGAAAGAGGTCAAGCAGGGATGATTTTCCGCAACGGCGGATGCCGGTCACAATCTTTATCAGATCCACATCCCTGTGCTGAACCAGCTGGCTCAGATACAGCGGCCTGTTGATAAGCTCAGCCATTATGTACCTCCTGGCAGTACAGAATTCCCTATACCAAGAACGTTCAAAGGCAAAGAGTTTCTGACTTGTATGTCTGAAACCTCTTAAAATTTGAAAATTCCAGACTTGTAAGTCAGAAAGTCTGAAGCAGGAAAGACATATCAAGCTCAGAGATTAGCATCAGTGCAGCCTGCACCTTGATTCATACCTTTTCAGGATATACCCAGCAATATTTGCCATAGAATACAAGTTTTGCGGATACAAACCGCAAAACTTATTGCTTTTTAACTGTTTTGCGACAATATACCGAATAACGGAGGTCATTCAGATGATAGAGAGACCACTATATACAGACAGGATTATGGCGTATGCCGACACGCCCTTTGTCAAGGTGCTGACCGGTGTACGCCGGTGCGGGAAATCAGCCATATTAGAAATGCTTATGAAAAGGCTGCAAGAAGAACGGAACATACCGGCAGACAGGATTGTTTCCATGCGTCTTGACTCCATGCAGTATGACGACATGACGGCACAAGACCTGGTCAAGGCCGTACAGAGGAAACTCAGCACTCATGGGAAAACCTATGTCTTTCTTGACGAAGTCCAGGAAATCACCGGCTGGGAAAAGGCTGCCAGATCACTGGCCACGGAGTATGATACCGACCTGTATGTGGCATCGTCCAGGACGTTGTCCTCTGAAATCGCAACCTATCTGACAGGACACTATGTCTCGTTCCACATCTATACGCTGTCCTTTGCAGAATATCTCGAATTCAAAAAGCACTACACTGACGTACAGAATGTGCACGCAGAGCTGGCAGAATATGTACGCCTAGGCGGATTCCCGGCAGCGCATCTGCGCAAGAACAGCCAGGATGAAGTGTACACTCTTGTTCGGGACATATACAATTCAGCCGTCTTTACCGACATCGTGAAAAGGAACCGGATTCGCAAACTTGACCTCTTTGAACGGGTTGCCAGCCATGCCTTTGCCAATGTTGGCAAAACGTTCTCTGCCATGAGAGTTGCGGACTGCCTGAAAACACAGCACCAGCCCGTGGATAATGAGACAGTGTCCGGCTATCTGGAAAAGCTTGAGCAAGCCTGTCTTCTGCACCGCTGTTGCCGCTATGACCTGCGTGGCAGGGAAATTCTTAAGACACAGGAAAAGTTCTATCCTGCGGATACATCACTGCGTTACAGCCTTTTGGGCTGGGCCCCAGACAGCACAGCCTCTGCACTTGAAAACATTGTCTACCTGGAATTGTGCAGACGGGGCTATGCTGTAACCATTGGCAGGACTCCTGATGGTGAAATAGATTTTGTGGCTCAGAAGCAGAATGACAGGCTCTATGTACAGGTAACCCAGGAAATAAGCTCTGGAAAAACTGAACATCGGGAATATGAGCGTCTTTTAGGGATCAGGGACAACTATCCAAAATACGTACTCAGGGACGATGACTTTGCCGGCGGTAGCTACAAAGGAATTATCTGCATGCACATCGCAGATTTTCTGCTGAGGCAAAACAGTGCGACTGTATCTAAGACGGCAAAGAAGCATTGACCGTCTAAGCTGTACACGCACTACGTTATGCAAGATTAGGCTTTGACAGAGAGTCTGCTGCTCTATGATGCTGTCCTTATTTTTTCCAAATATCAAAAAAAACTCTTGACAAAATAGAAACCTGCCATTAAATAAAATTTGTTGTCTAGATATTAGACTAGACAACAAATGAGTAAAGAGTATCTTTTGTTTTGTCTAAGATGAGTTTTCAATGTTGGCAAAACAGGACCATTCTTTAGTACATCTCAGTAAAATCACAAACATATGGGGATAAGAAATGAAAAAAAAGAAACTTTGCTCGTTGATTGATACCTTTAACAAGGTATCTAACTTGACTCAAAAAGAAAACATTGAATATTGGTGTGCACGAGACATAATGGTTCTCATGGGCTATGAACGTTGGGAGAACTTTGAAAAAGTTCTTAATCGTGCCATTGACTCCTGCGAAACAAGTAAATTTAGGGTTTCTGACCACTTCCGAGAAATCACGAAAGAGGTTAGTATAGGTAGTAAAGCTCAGCGCGAGGTCAAAGATTATCAGCTGACTCGCTATGCCTGCTACTTAATTGCACAAAACGGAGACCCTAAAAAAGAAGAAATAGCCTTTGCTCAAAGTTATTTTGCAGTTCAAACACGAAAACAGGAACTTATTGAAGAACGTATCACATATATTGAACGTGCAAAAGCACGTGCAAAATTGGGTGAATCAGAAAAACAACTTTCAAAAAACATTTATGAACGTGGAGTAGATGACAAGGGCTTTGGACGCATCCGTTCTAAAGGCGATGAAGCTTTATTTGGTGGTTTATCAACAAAGGAAATGAAGCAACGTCTGGGAGTAAAAGAACATCGACCACTTGCTGATTTTTTACCAACCTTAACGATTGCTGCAAAAAATCTTGCAACTGAGATGACCAACTATAATGTTGACCAAAAAGATTTATATGGCGAAAAAGATATTACTGATGAACACGTGCAAAACAATACCTCAGTCCGCGGCATATTGGCGGCTCGCAATATACAACCAGAAAATCTTCCCGCAGCGGAAGATATCAAAAAGGTGGAACGGCGCGTAAAACAGGAAGGTAAAATAATTGCAAACACGGCTGGAAGTTTAACATCCGAACAAGATTTAGATGAACAAGATGATATTATGGAATTACGGCCTTAATACAACATAAAAATATATTGATTCAAGACTGAACTGCTATAAAAAACCGTAACTAATCTGTGCGGGGGGCAGTCTTAGTGCCAATCACGGTTTCCCAGACAAAACTATTCAACACTTAATATCTCATCTCCTAGACCATTTTCGTAAGTGGCGAAAATGGTCTAGGACACAAGACACGGCTCTACAGAAATGCTGCGCCCGTAGCCAACGCCCTTGACTGAGGCACAAACATGCCGTCATTTCCATAACTTGGACCATTTTCGTGAGGTCACGAAAATGGTCTGACGCAGGC
>CAVLCT010000099.1:0-7400 GCA_963661665.1 Bulleidia sp.
AGATCCCCTGATACAGGTGGAGCTGGGCACAGACTACAATGCAGTCCGCTCTGAGTTAGAGTGCCAGAGGCTTTTTTATACCGGTGCCATTGATGAGTTCTTCAATTACGAACTGGGAAGGCTGCCGTACCGCAGCCTTGATATAGTTTTCAGGACGCATGACTGTGTCTATCTGCAATCATGTCCGCAGCTGAACTATCCTGAAAATTACGATTATACGCGCTCGGTGGAATACAAGTACTATCTTAACGAGCAGTCAGACAGGACAATTGTCTCTTATGAGTATCCGACAGACTATAAAGAAGGAGTGAATGAACGCTATTACCCTGTTCCTGACGATAAGAACACAGAACTTTATAAGCGCTATACAGAAAAAGCAGCACAGCTGAAAAACGTCTATTTTGCCGGTCGTCTTGGGACATATCGCTACTACAATATGGATCAAATTGTTCTGAAGGCTCTTGAACTTGCTGACAGTCTGTAGTGTTGAGGCTAAAATAAGCATTAAGTATCCGCTAAGAGGGTGGGGCTAGCCCCACCCTCTTAGCGGATACGACACGCAATTTAGTTCTTTGCATTGTGCTATGTATTGGTTCAGTTACTCGCTGTACAGAAATTTGTCGGTTAATTTACAATACATCGACAACTAAGGACTATCTCCAGCAACAAATTTTCTCATATTCAAATATTAAAACTGAAGATCCTTTTTTACTTGAAGTTTCAAAGCATTTTTTTTGCCTATCACTACAAAGACTCCTTTTTCTTTTCAAAATTAGCACGAAATATCCAGTAACTAGAGAATTTATATCCGCTAATTTGACCATTGCCCGTCAATATACAGCCCCAAATGCCCTCTAAGATTCTTGCGGGGAAACATGCTGAGCGGAATTTAAAGAACTTATCTTGCAGACATCTTGAGCAAGGTATCTATGGCATCAAGCTCGGCCGTATAGGAGATGGTGTCTGAACGGCTGAGTCCCTGTTTCTGGCTTTCAAAAGATTCTGCCAGCCTGCGCAGGATTTCTGCCGTGCGCTGTGTTGCCTCATAAGGCAGGGTTCTTTGCAGTCGGCTGAATTCATCTACCACGTGGTGGACCCTTGGAAGATACTTACCAAGGAAAGCAAGGGCGCTGGTCTGTTCACCGGGCATGGAGCGCATGGCGCTGATGAGATCAAGCGCCGCAAAGGCAATCTGCTCAGCAGGATACGCCAGGGTCTGAGGCAGGGAAGCCTTCTTTTCCAGCAGGGCATTGGCTGACAGGGTCAGGTCGCCGAGCTTTGCTTCCTCTGTTTGTGCAGAGCCCTGGCTGACGTCCTTTTTCCTGCCTGCAAGAAAGCGCGCCAGATCCCTGTTCATGGCGACCACGCTGGCAAGGACGTTTTCCCTGGTGGTGCGGCCGCCCTGAATGGACGTATTTTGCCCAAGATGGGACCATTGCGTTGACCTGAAGACTTTCTGTGTCCAGGCAGGCTTGCTGTCCAGCGCCCTGGCTACGTCTTCCAGATCGCCCGTGATATTGACGATGCGGTCTACAAGATCATCGGGACAGGGCCTGACAAAGGCCAGGGCCTCGCATTGCGAGAGCATGACTGAAACAAGCTGCTTTTCCCTGTCATTAAGATTCCTGGCCTGCAAAAGCCTGCGCAGCCTGACAAGCGCTGCGGTAAGCATTTCCTTGTGAACATTGGCAGAAAAAAAGCGGGTAAACAGCTGGTACACAAGCCATCCAGCTAAAAGAATTGCAGGGAAACTGGCAAAAGGAAGGATTTCGTCCTGGTAAAAGATGATATCCTGGACGCAGATGATCAGGCCCGCAATAAGGATGGGCGAGGCAGTCCAGTCCCAGCCTATATCACCCTTTGCAATGACAAGACGCATGGTCCAGGCAAGCAGGCCTGCTGCATAAAGGCCATATTCAAAGGGGACGTTCAGTGCCAAAAGCACACAGTACTGCACTGTCCCTGCCACTACCGGAAAGAACCAGTAGGGGTTGTAGATGGAGCCGTATGGTATGAGGCAGATGATGCCTGCGTACAAGGGGATGGCAAGCAGCATGTCCGACATCCCCCCTATGTTCGTCTGAAAATAGAAGAACACAGTGGCGATGGCAGCCAGGTGCACCACCAGACGGCTGAGAACGGCCTTAAGAAGCCCGAAGGCGCTTGCAGCAAAAGAATCCAGAACGGAGTGAGAAGCCATTGTACAATGATCCTGTATGGGAAATGACGTCCTGTGTTACTGAATCCGGCCGGCCTGGTGGCCTATGTCCAGGGCAGTTTTCTGCTGTGCCAGATCGGTGAGCTTGGTCTTGAGTTCCTCTTCCATCTTGACCAGGTCCTTCTCGACTTCCAGCCTGCGCTGGCGGCCTTCCTGGCTGATGCTCAGCGTCTCCGAGATGCTTGCGACAAGCTTGTCCTGGACGTCGCGCAGGGTTTCGATGTCTATGACTGAGCGTTCCACCTGCCTGGCTGTCTCGGCATTGGCCTGCTGCAGCATGGCGGCATTCTGGCGGAGCATCTCATTGGTCGTATCTGCCACTTCCTTCTGCAGGAGGGCGGCATTCTGCTGTCCCTGTATGGAAAGAGCCAGCACCATCTGGTTCTTCCAGACAGGGATCGTTGCCAGAATGCTGGTCTGTATCTTTTCGGCCAGAGTCTGGTTGTTGTTCTGGATCATCCTGATCTGCGGCGCTGTCTGCAGGGTAATGGTCCGTGACAGCTTGAGATCATGGAGACGGCGCTCAAAGCGGTTCAGCTTTTCGGCAAAGTCATGCACGTTTTGGGCATCCATGGTATTGCCGGACTGGGCTGCCTTAGCCTGCAGGGCGGCCAGCTGCGTGTTGCGGGCTTCGGCAAGCCTTTTTTCGCCGGCTTCTATGCAGGCTGTCAGATCAGCGTAGAATTCCTTGTTGTTTGCATAGAGCTGTTCAAGGATCTGAATGTCCTTGAGCAGGCCGAAAAGGGCTTCTTCCAGCTTGCCGGAAACGCCTTCCACCTGTTCAAGCAGGGTAGAAAATTCCGCCATGGTCCTTTTGACGTTATTGAACAGGCCGCCAATAACAGGCAGGGATTCGAGAAAGCCCTTTTTCTGGGTGGCAATGCCTGAGACATCAAGGCTTTTGACCTTTTCCATGAGAGACGAGAGAGACTGGCCTATCTGGCCTGCATCCTTTACGCGGACGCTGTTGAGAAGCGTGTCGGCAAAGCCGGCAATCTCGTTCATGGTTTTTGTGCCATAGGTAATGGTGAGGGCAGGATCATCAAAATTGATGGTGCTTGCTATGGAATCGACTTTCTGTTCTGAGACAGCTGTGTTTTCAAGGGTGGCAAGCTGGTTTTGTGCGGAGTCTGTCATATGTCCTCGCAGTTGTAACAGGAATTGCTTGTTCTGGTCTTGTTTGGGCAATGCGTCCCCGCACAAAATGCATTCATGCGGTACGCCGGGGCAAAAGGTGCTCCTTTCTTGCGGCAAACTCTACGCTAATAAGGCGCATTGCGCAAAGAAAACGTTGCTGCAAAAAGGCTGTTCCTCGCTGTATATGCTCGTTTGCCGAAGTATTCATGACTTGGATTTTTCCAGCTGCGGCTGCAGTGTCTGCCGCAGCGTCCTTTCATTGCCGCCGCCTGACCAATTTCGTGGCCGCACGAAAATGGTCAGGTGCCGGATAAAATACGTGAAGCATGTCTTTGCCCGGCATCTGCCCCATGGGAGGAGCGTCCCCGCCGGACAGCCAGGCCTGCCCAAAGCATCCATGCTCAAAGTGAAAAGCACAGTGTGCTGTTGCCCCTGATTACTTATGCTTTCTGGCCTTCTTTCTGCGTTTCCTGGCGGCATAGATATCCTGGATATGCTGTTTCTTCCTTTCAGCTGTTTCAATGTCGTCCACAGAGCAGGATATAGTCGATGCCGGGCAGTCATTGTCCGGGGCGGCAAAGTTGTCATCGCCCGCAGCCTCTTCCTCAAAGCTGTCATCATCGGCAGAAGGGAAGGGGACAGCAGCGTCTGCATATTTCTGCTCTTCCTTCTTTTGGGCTGATGCCAGAATGAGCTGCTTTAGTTCGCTGTGCCCCGTGCGTCCCTCCTTTGCATCCTTTCTTGCTTTTGCAAGATAGTCTTTCAGGGTGCGCTCTGTAACCGGAAAACCGGAACTGGTAATAATCCTGGCCAGATCGGCATAGGAAAACTTGCGGCTTTGCAGCATTTCCTCAATCCTCTCCTGCAGGATATGAATGACTCCGTTCATGGAGAGGAATTTCCTGTCCATGTCCAGCCTTGCCTCGTTGAGAGCCCTCATGATGTGCAGGACTTCGTTGCCGGAATATTTCCTTCTGCCCGTTGCAGGAATCTCCTGGGCAACGGGGTTCGTCAGGATGTCCGTCTGGTTGCTTGTCAGGATGTTTGTCTGTGTGGCAAAGGAATCAGTCATTTGTGTCATACATAGTCTCCTTGATGGTATTATGCCTGCGCCTGGCATCAGGATGTATTTCCAGGGCAGACAGGGTGTGTCTGAAAGGTTTTGTAGTAGTTTTATTTCATGCTGTCAATAAATTTTTCTTGTAAAAGAGGTGTTTTGCAAAAAAAACTTTAAGCATGTCATATTTTCATTATTGTACGATCTAGTTTCGGATTGCAGGCCATGGGCGCTGAGCTGGCATACTTTGCACTGGTATTGGTATGAGAGGTTTGCGTGCAGGAGCTCTGTGTCAAGTTTTTATTTAGTATGATTTTATTTTAGTGTCAATAATGTTTTTCAATAAAAATATTTGGAAAAGATGGAGGTGTCAGGGCGGAAGCTCCCCTGTCCTGCCCGTCCTGTCTGCGCAGGGCCCTTTACATCTGTGCTAAGCCGGGTAAATACTCTGTTTTCTGATTGGGGCCGGATGACGCCGTTGTGAGGGGAGAACAGGCTTGAGCAATTTTGACTGCCAGATGCCGGCAAGGAATACAGCCGTTGCAGGAGAGCCGTCTTCTGCACGTATAAGCGTTCTGCTTGACCATTGTCCTGATGCGCAGGCTGCCTGGGACAAGGTGCCTTTCCTGCTGGACAAGGCCTGCTTGTGGAACGGAATGCCGCTTTCTGGCAAACATATCCTGGTAAAGCCCAATCTCTTGCGGGCGCAGGCACTGGCCTGTACCGGGCCGGAGGTTGTGGCGGCTGCCTGCACCTGGCTTCTGGACATGGGGGCCAGAGTAACTGTCGCTGATTCCCCTGGCTTTGGCTCGGCCTCTGGCGTTGCTTCGGCCATCGGACTTGCGCCGCTGCTGAAAAAGATCGGCCTGGTGGCTCAGCCCATGTGTGGGCGCGTGCCTGTCCGCCTGCCTTCAGGCGATCAAATCTTTATTGCCAGGACAGCCATGGAAGCAGACTGCATCCTTTCCTGTGCCAGGCTCAAGGCCCACAGCCAGATGCGCCTGACCATGTCCTGCAAAAATCTGTACGGTTGTGTTCCCGGGCTGTATAAGGCCTTGTACCATACAAGGCAGGGCTGTATTCCTGAGCAGTTTGCAGCCATGCAAAGTTCCCTGCTTGGCTTCCTGCCGCCGGTTTCCGGCCTTGTTGACGCAATTTGCGCCATGCATGTGACAGGTCCCTCGGGCGGAAAGCCCTATAACATGGGGCTTCTTGGTGCCAGTTCAAGTCCCGTGGCCCTGGATGAGGTCTTTTGCCGTATTGTAAGCAGGGAGCCTCGGGATATTCCCCTGCAGCAGGCCTTTATTGCGGCCAGGCATCCGCATTGCCTGTCATCAGGAGCCGTGGTGCACTATCCCCTGCTGAAGCCTGATGATATCTGTGTTACCGATTTTGTCCTTCCCAAGGAGCTGATGCACACCTCGTTCAGGCCTGGCAGGCTTTTGAAGAGCTGTTTTAAGCGCCTCTGGGACGGGTGGTTTCATTGAAAAAAGGCGCTGTTTTAGGCGCACAAGGTATATTGTAAGGGCGGCAGCAAGGTGCAGGCCGCTTCTGATTCAGTCAAGGAGCTGACATGTCTATCATTCTTCCCGGCGAGACGGACCTCTACGCTATTACTGATGAACGCCTTTCCCTAGGACGCAGTCTGGAGGAAGTGACCAGGGAACTGCTTGGTGCCGGAATACGCATTTTGCAGTACAGGGAAAAGAAAATGCACGACGGCGAAATGCTTGAAAAATGCCGTCTTCTGCGCCGTATCACAAGAGAATACGATGCCTGCTTTATCGTGGATGATCATGTGGACATTGCCTTGCTGAGCCATGCGGACGGCGTGCATGTGGGACAGAATGATATCCCCCTGCATGATGTCAGGACCCTGGTGGGCCCGGTCATGGTCATTGGTGTCTCCACCCATGAACCGGAACAGGCAGAGGCTGCCTACAGGGACGGGGCAGACTATATAGGTGTCGGCCCTATTTATGAAACCAAAACCAAGGAAGATGTCGTAAGCCCGGTGGGCTTGTCCTATCTTGACTGGGTTAAGGCCAACATAGACATGCCCTTTGTGTGCATAGGCGGCATCAAGGCCCATAACATTCATGAGGTAGCAGAGCACGGTGCAAAGTGCTGTGCCCTGGTCTCTGAGTTCGTCTCTGCAAAGAATATAGGAGAGACTGTGCAAAAGGTGCGCAAGGCAATGCACAGCTGACGGCTGGCCCGGGCAGATTCTTCCAAAACATAAGGCGGATGCGGCGTGATAAAATGCCGTGTCCGCCTTTGGTTTAAAAATGGTGCCGGACTTGTCGCCGGCTTCAAGGCTGAAAGTCACGTTGCCGGAGAGGTCAAGCGATGCACTGTTGGCATTGCCACCGGAGACGGCGCCGGAAATACTGTCGTCAGAAGCTTCTGCTATGCTACTGACTGCAAGCATTTTCCCGCTGGCAACAGGGACAGTCATGACTATGGTTGTAGGCATTTTGTTGTAGGCTATGATACCGGTACGCCTTTGTCATCTGTTATCTGCTGATTTGCCTCTATCGTCGTATCTTCTGTAAAAGAGCGCGATTCATTTTGGAGACTGCCCTCTGCAAAGGACACGTCAGCAAAGGCTGCGACAAGTATTCCTGCAGCAGCGAGCGGGCCAAAGACATTCATGAGGCGGTATTTTTTCAGGTCAGCCCTGTACCTTCTGATAAGATTCTCTATGGCTCTTTGGGTCAGCATAGTACTACTCCGTTCCTTCCACAAGAATGTCAGACATGCGTGACTGCAGGTTTCAGGAAAAAAGTCCTCTGTACGCGAAAGAGACAGACAGGCCAACGGTGCGGAAGAAGCGTACTTTTAGCGCTTTATGTTACATACAATTTTCCCAACCAGTAAGGCTATACAAATACCCTCTTAAAGTGCCTGTATTTCAGGATCGTTGGGAAAATCTATTCAAAATTTATGGAATTCATGCTCATAGCTGATCCAAATCTCCAATTAGCA
>CAVLCT010000100.1:0-2848 GCA_963661665.1 Bulleidia sp.
TCAAAGCCCCAGTTGATAAGGACAGGCGTGCCGTTTGCGCTGTAGATATCCTCCTTGCCGGGGTGTTTTATGGCAAGCATAAGCAACGAGGCTGCCATGCTGTTTTTTTGAGCACAGCTTTGGGCCAGGGCAGTGACAGCCTCACTGTACTGCCTGGCTTTTGCAAGTAGCAGATCCTGTTCTTTTTCTGGAAGGTCAGCAAGAGGAACAGGCTTTTCTTTTGCAGGCGTATACCAGTCTGTCCTGCCAGTCGCATTGTCATGCATGGGCTCTGCCAGAAAGAGCTCGGCGTCAGACATGCCATATTTTGCCAGAAAAGCCTTGCTGGCAGCCAGAAAAGACTGAAGCTGGCTGTGGCAGTCTGTTGCCAGCAGCCCCTCAAAGGCAAGGGGGCGCATGTTATTGCGCTGGCTGGTTGCAAAATGCGTGTTCATGATTGTACCGAAAAGAAAGCGGATTCTTCAGAACAGTGTCTGCCGGACGTATGACAAGGCGTTACTTGCGGCGGAAAAGAGCTTCCCAAGGGGAATTTCCAGAGTCTCCCATGCAATAAGTTGAATGGCCGCTACCTGTGCAGATGACTGTCTGTCTTGCGTATCGTTTGCCACTTGGGCAGTACGCAAAATCGCTTTGTATGTTCAGGGTGTCACCATTAAAGCGTGCCGAGGCCTTGCCTTTGCATTTTACCCCCCGGCCGTTGCCGACTTCGTGGACAATAATGCTTCCCCTGCCTTTTTTGTTAAAGCAGAATTCTACAACAACATCACTGTTGTCTGTATTTTTTATGCCGGTTTTTGATTCCCAGCAGCCCTTAAGGAATGAAAAATCTTTCTTCTTGGCAGCATCATCGGGAATTGCCATGCTTTCCCCTTTTTTGGGGGTGTACTTGGGCGTCTCCGGCTCGGCAGGCGGTTCAACAGGAGTGCCAAAATTGGGTATCTCTGCCTCGGCAAGAGGTGCTGTTTCTTGCGGCTTATCGCCGGAGAAATCTATAGCCGGGGCTGGTTCAGCAGCAGGCGGAACAGGCTCTGCCGGAACCGGATTTTCTGGAACAGGAGTTACTGCAGGAGGCACAGCCGGCTGGGCTTTTGGAAGTTCTTTTTTGGGCGGTACGCAGAGGGCGGCATGCTGTGTCAGCCTGTCCAGAAGTACCTGATACCTCTCGTACAGTTTTTGTGCCCTGTCAGCCTCTGCATCAGGGTAGGCATCTGGCTGTGAGCCTGCCCCAGCACTATGTGATACATACGGCTGGAAAAGGGTACCCGGCAAAGGAACAGGCAGCCTGCCCAAAAAGGCAAGAAGAAGCCACAGCAGAAGAAGGAGCAGCAGCAATGGCAAAAGCCAGGGCAGGCAGCCAAAGGAAAATATCCTGCTGCTGGTGCTGGCGATCTCAGGCCCGGGCACTGGTGCTGCAGGCGGCACAGGAACAGCCCCTGGTACCGGACGCATGGCCGGCTCTGGCGCAGGACTGGCCTGCACCTCCGGCTTTGGCGGAACAGTCCTGCCATGTCCTGGTCCCATAGCTATGATATTTTCAGGGACGGCGCCTGACGTACCATCCTTGAAGCCCCAGTTGATGAGGACAGGCAGGCCGTCCAGGACATATATGTCGTCTTTGCACGGGTGCTGCAAAGCCAGTGTCAGCATTTCCGTGGCCATGGGATTGGAAGTCCCCTGTGTATCCAGAAGAGCCTGGAATGCCACGGCATACGTTTCTATAAGTTTCCTGACCCTGTCCTGTTCTTCCTGGGACAGGGAAGAGTACGGTTTCGGCGGAACAGTTCCTTCGACGTACCAGTCAATAAGCCCTGTCTTGTCATCAGACATGGGTTCGGCCAGAAACGAGCCTGCATTGAGCAAACCGTTTTGGAACAGGAGGGACTGGTTCTGGATTAAAAAGTCTTTCAGCTGCCTGTGACAGTCTGTCACAGGAATGCCTTGGCAGGCCAGAGGGCGCATGGCTGCACGCCTGCTTGTTGCAAAACGGATGCTCATCTTGTCTCCCGCTCATGTTTTGTCATTGCTTTGCCTTTCCGCAATTTTGTCAGCGCGAAAATTATTTTGTGTCTGTCTTTTGCGCCTGTGTATACGGGATGCCGTTTTCAGTCAGGAATTTGCAGATAGTAGTTGAGGGGATGGACAATGAAGACTGCCGGTAGGACTGGTCGTCCAGCTTGATGAAGGTATTGATGCCCACGACACGTCCCTGTTCGTCAACCAGGGGGCCTCCGCTGTTGCCTTGGGAGATAGTTGCTGAATGTACAATGAGAGGCGGAATCCTGTCCAGGATAACGTTGACAGCGCCTTCTGAATACACCACCTCCGGTGCCGCCGTCATGTCACCTTTGAAAAGAGCAATGAGTTTCGGATCGCCATCAGTCACAGCACCAGGGTAGCCCCAGGCGCTGACTTTCTGGGTGCGGCTGACCAGACCGTCAAGAATTTCAAGCGGCGTGATGTTGCAGGTGGCGGATGTATGCAGCACGGCAAAGTCCTGGCCGTTGCTTTCGGTGAACATGGCAACCCTTGCTTTCTGGACAGCACCCAGTTTCTTGTTGGTGAAAACTACATATGTACAGCCTTTGACGACATGGGCATTGGTCATGATATGGTTTGGCGTTATGAAAAAACCTGAGCCCATACTGATGACGCCATCTTTAGATCTAAGAATGAACACAGTGGCCTGTTCAAGCTTTTCAGCAACACTGCCAGGGACGGCTGCATCCTGGGCCGGAGCAGTCTCAGGGGCAGTTTCGGGAGATGCTTGTTCCTGTGCATCCTGTGTAGCCGGGGCCGCAGGATCTGATGTGGCAGGTGCTGCCGGTTCTGCAGGTGTTACTGGTGCAGC
>CAVLCT010000100.1:2981-7331 GCA_963661665.1 Bulleidia sp.
TGCTCAAGCTGGGCCAGGTATTGCTCTGCTGCGTCATTTTTTGCCTTCAGGGCCAGAAGCTGCTCATACTGGCTGCGGGCAGCAGCCTGCTCGGCAAGGTATTTCTGGTGAAGCAGCAGTCCGAAAAGCGCAAGCAGGGCCAAAAACAGGATCAGTGAGACCCAGAAAACAGGAGTCTTGTACCATGGAACGACCACTGCGCATGGCTGGGCCGCTCCGGGCGCTGCCTGCTCCGGACCACCGGCCGCAGTCTGGGCAGTATTTGGTGATACGTTTCCCGTATCGCTGCTGCCGCTGGCAGCATTTGCGCCCTGTGTATCCTTGTTCTGATTTTCTTCCATGACCGGACTCCTGTGTTACTGGTCCTGCCCTGCCGCTGGAACAGAAGCTGCCACAAATGGCTTTGTCTTCCGGCTTCTCTGATCTGCACGGCAGGTTTTGTGACTGGTGAAAATGAGGCTGTGCTGAAGGTTTTGTCTGAAAGCACTGGTGTCTTGCAGTATGTTGTCTGGGGAGGCCTGGATCCGCATTGTCAGGGCGGATTACCAGGAAAGGAAAGAACTGGCTGACAGACAGTGAAATTATACGCAGATTTTTGTCCGTTTTCCACAAAAAAAGCCAGGCCTGTTTTTGCACGGGAAAAACAGGCCTGGCTTGTCATCAGGTTTTGCAAAGATGCGGGACGGAAAGCTTATTTTTTGCACTCAGGCGGCGTCATGGCATGGCGGACAAAGCCCAGGACATGGTCGTAAAAGCCTTCCTTGGCATAGGGTGTCAGCACCTGCGTGCGGTTGACTCCAACCATAAGGGAGACGATGGTTAGTGCTGTCTGGGGTGCATCTACCTTGACAATGGAGCCGTCCTTCAGGCCCATATTGATGGCATCAATGAGGATCTGGTGAATTTCCAGGAACTTTTCCTTCATGATGTTCATGTCCGACTTGGTCTTCATGTCGGAGTAGGGCGAGCATCGTACCAGGACAAGCCAGTTGCTCTTGGGATCAACAGAATAGTCAAGATAGGCCTTGCAGTAGCGCAAAATGGCTGTCAGCCCGTCGGGGCTGTCCTGCGTGGCAGCCTTGAGATGGGAATAGAAGTCGCTCAGGACATCGAGGCCGCACGCCAGAAAGAGCTTTTCCTTGTTACCGTAATGATGCGTCATAAGGCCCAGTGCAACACCGGCCCTTTCCGCTATCCTTTTGAAGGTTGTTTCATTATAGCCGTATTCCCCAAAGAGTTCCTTGGAGACCTGTAGAAGAAGTTCTTTCTTGTTGCTGGACATGGCTTATCCTTGACAATGGAAATAAACGATTGAAGTAATTAATCGATTAATCAAACAGTCTTATTTCGTCAAGGCTGGCATGGATTTTTTGCTGGCGGCGGGAGAAGTCTGTTTGGGTGCCCGTAAGACATGTCTGACCTTTGGGGCAACCGGCAGAACCAGAAGACTTCCTTGTTTATGGCTTTGCCTGCGCTTCATTAATGTGATCAGTAATTGCCTGCATGGAGGGGGCTTTATGGGCAAAAACCGCAAATGAAGTCAGGCTGTCCGGATCAGAAGATTTAATATAAGCGGTCACTACCTCGGGAAGAGTGCCAAAACGATCTTCCAGCAGAAGCTGCAACATTGTGCCACGGCCTATAGCCTCGCCTCTCTCCTCACTTTCTTGAATGTATACATTCTTCCAGTTAGCAGCATTATCGAACAACATGTCGTTTACCTCCTGCAGAGTGCGGAATTTACAGCTTCTTTCTGCAAACACGGGCACGTTTCAAGTTTTTTTTATCCATATGGCAAACATCTTGTTCAGGGATGCGTCTTCAGAATCTGGAAGCAGTTTTGAGTATTAACCGCATAAAATGCAGCGGATGTGGTGGGTTCTGTATATGCATTCACTGCTTTACGTCACCCATCCACATCCGTTGCGCCGATAGAACAGTTCTTACCTGGGATCAGCCAGGCATAACCAGATGATTGCCTTGTTTATGCCGGTGCCTGTGCTCCGTTGATACGGTCTGTGATTGCCTGCATGGAGGGGGCTTTATGGGCAAAAACCGCAAATGAAGTCAGTGTGTCCGGATCAGAAGATTTAATATAAGCGGTTACTACCTCGGGAAGAGTGCCAAAACGATCTTCCAGCAGAAGTTGCAACATTGTGCCACGGCCTATAGCCTCGCCTCTTTTCTCGCCTCTCCTCTCGCCTATCTCCTCGCCTTTTTCTCTGCCTTCTTGAATGTATACAT
Source organism: Bulleidia sp. (assembly GCA_963661665.1). GTDB lineage: Bacteria > Desulfobacterota > Desulfovibrionia > Desulfovibrionales > Desulfovibrionaceae > Desulfovibrio. The sequence continues at coordinate 5,226 of CAVLCT010000100.1, forward strand.
TCTTCCATTTGGTAGCATTATCAAACAACATGTTTACCTCCTGCAGAGTGTAAAAATTAGAAATTTCCTGTATGATTCCGGCCCGCCTAAGCGCAAATTGCATCCATATTGCAAACATCCTGGACAGAGATGCAAATCCGGGACCTTGAAGCAGTTCCTTCAGGCGGTCCTTGATCTGCTCAAATTGTTCGTAGGTATGGGCCTGCTCCATTTTTACAAGCTGGGCAGCCAGTCCGTTGGCTTTGTTCAGCTTTTCCTTAGGCATATGGCCTTCATCCAGCAGAAAATACTGCTGCCAGGGGCAATATTGCTTCAGGGAAACAGCCATATAGTTAAACAGAGGCACAGCATCCAAAGCCACGTTCCATGGCCGCTTTCCATTGTAGAGAACCATTGCAAATACAGGCGGCAAATCCCTCCTATGCTTATGTTCCCTTTTGGCAATGTCCAGGAGCAAAAGCGTTGAATAGGACTGTATCCGCAACGGCATCAAAGGGTCAGGACTGCTCTGGAATTCCAGTATCACGGTGACATAACAGCTGGAACTGTCTTGTACGTTTATGCGCCAGACAATATCGTCATGACGCTCCCGCATACCCTCCTCTGACACATAATCGCCTGGAAGGCGCTGCAATGTTGAAAAGTCCAGCTCTCTGACAAAAGCCTCCTCTACGAAGTCCATTAGCAGGGATTCAACCATTATAGGATGGCTGAAAAAGGTCTTGTACGAAAGGTCGTATTGTTTAGGGATGTTTCCCATTTCCATGTGCTCACCTTATCCTATGATCTGTGCGATGGGCAAGAAGGCGATCAGCAGGAAAACAATGCCCAAAAGAGCAAAGAGTCTCTATTTCTTCTGTCTGCCAATATGTAATGGTGGTCTGTAAGGCGGGTTAGTTCTTTCAGACTGGTTTTGTGTCCAGACAGCTTGTGTTCCGTTGCTCAGCCATTTTCCATCTGAGCCTTCCGTTCTTGCAACTATACTTTGTGTTGATCGTAATAGCAATCCTTTTTTGAACAATAAAACCGCACAATACGGCAGAACTGTGGCGGACAGGGAAGAGGCTGGCAGGAGGAAAGACTGGCCCAGGGAATCAGGAGGCATAAAAAAAGGCAGCTGTCCCCCATGAAGAGAACAGCTGCCAGAAATGTCTTGGGCAAGACGGCTTACTTTGCCGGCCTTGACGACCTGCGGAAGGCGTTCTGCCCGTATTCGCCAAGCAGTGTCAGCCTTCTGTCAACTTTTTCGTACAGGGAGCCCTTGGTAAAGGTACCGTTCTTGCGCCGCCTTCCTGCAGGCATGCCTGTCAGAAGCTGCAGTGCCTCTTCTATGCAGCGCACGGGATAGACGGCAAAGCGTCCCTCCTCGACGGCCTTGAGGACATTGGGGGCCAGCATGAGGTGATCCACGTTGTCAGCAGGCAGGATGACGCCCTGCGTGCCTGTGAGTTTCTGCCTTGAGCAGACCTTGAAAAAGCCCTCTACCTTCTGGGTTACTCCGCCTACAGCCATAATCTGTCCCGAGTGACTGACTGCACCTGTAAAGGCCAGGTCCAGGCGCAGCGGCACGTCTGCCAGGGCAGAAAGCAGGGCGGCAAGCTCTGCTCCTGAGGCTGAATCGCCTTCAATGCCTGCATAGCTCTGCTCAAAGAAGAGCGACCCTGAGAGGCTTAAGGGCTTGCGGCTGGCAAAGACGCCTGTCAGGTAGCTCATGAGGATCATCATGGCCTTGGTGTGGATGGGGCCGCCCAGCTCTGCCTCGCGCTCAATATCGGATATGCCGTCGTGCCCTACGCCCACGGTGCAGGAAATGCGGTGCGGCAGGCCGAACTCAAAGTTGCCGTAGGTGGTGACAGCCAGCCCGTTGATCTGTCCCACTGCCTGGCCGCTGGTCTCCACGCGGATGACGTTGCGGTCGTATTCTTCCATGTAGGCGTCTTCTATGAGATTGACGCGGTAGGTGCGGGCGGCATAGGCCTTTTCCAGGATGGACCCTGTCACAGTATCCGCTTTCTCCATCTGCGCCAGGGCTGCAGCCTCTACCATGTATTCCCTGATGAGCGGGAACTTGAGGGAGAGCCTTTTCTGATCCTCGCAGATATGGGA
>CAVLCT010000101.1:0-7144 GCA_963661665.1 Bulleidia sp.
ATCTTCACCATGCGGAAATTGTCCATGATGAACTTGAGGATATAGGCCTTGATCCAGAAGGAGGAATAATAGGAAAACTTGATGCCCTTGTCCGGATCAAATTTGTTCAGGGCATGGATCAGCCCCACATTGCCTTCCTGCACCAGATCGAGCACGTTCTGCATCCAGCGGCGCTGGAATTCCATGGCTATTTTCACCACAAGCCGCAAATGGGCCTGCACGATTTTTTTGCCTGCGGCCGTATCGCCGTAATCCCTGAAGCGTCTGGCAAGCTCTGTCTCTTCTTCAGGCTTCAGAAGGGGATAGCGGCTGACCTGCTGCACATAGGCCTGGAAGGCGTCTTTGACAGAGGGCAGGCGGCTGTCTGCAAGGACAGGCAGATCGTCATCCTGCGGCTGGTGCTCGGCGAGATAGCGGACGCCGGTTTCGCCATCGTCCGGCCGCATCTCTGTTACGTCAAGAGTGTTGTCTTCGCCTGTCTGGTTTTCCTCACTGGTCAGTTCTTCCAGATCCAGGTCGGAGATGTCGTCGGATCCTTCTTCCGGCGCATCGTCAATAATTTCCGCATCCAGAATGTCCCTGTCTTCCTGCGTGGCAGTTTTTTCCGTCCGGGGCTTCCTGGCCTGCCTGGTGCGGCTGCCTGCTTTTTTAGCCTTGCCATTTGCCCTGCCTGAGCCAGTCCCGGTTTTGAGAGCTGTGTCTTCCGGTCCGGATGGCAGCTGTTCAGCATTGCCGGATGCCTGTATTTCAGGCTCTCCTGAGGCTGCTGCACCGCTTTTTGAGCGGGTCTTTTTTTTCGGGGGAGGGACGGATTTGGAGGACTCTTTTATCATTATATATAATGCTCCGTGGTCTTCTGCCCTTTGAAGGCATGAAGCCGGATGAAACTTGCAGTGCTGCGGACAAGCGTCTGAAGACATATCCGGAACGGACCCGCCTGGGGCCTGCTTGGCCGGAACATGGAAAGCAATATTCTGCTGAAAGTACCTGTCAGAAGTACCGGGAGCCCTGCCTGCATTTCCCAGACCGTATGCCCTGAAAAAGGGCTTTCGGGCAGTGCAGGATGCAGGCGGGAAAACAGAAATTAAGTAGTTATAATAGGGGGCTTTGTCAAATCATAATGGTCTTTTTACAGTTGCTGGAAAGGCAGGACAAAAGCCGGCATGCAGGCCAGGCGGAAATGGCGCTTGTTGTCAGAGCAGGTAATTTTAAGTAGATAGGGATTGAAAAGAGACTGGTATTCTCTATCTTTTTTTTCTGGCAGGAACTATGTAACGGAGCAGTATATGGCCAAGAAAACGACACAGGATGAAGAAGCTAAGAAAGTATCTTCTCTTCAAGAGGCAGTGAAATATTTTCTTGCTTGTGATGCATTGTCAACAATCGAATGCGACTGCACTGATGATGACGAGTATGTGTACAATAAAATACCAGATTATATATGCAAGATATTAAATTACACAGGGGAAGACAATACTAACAAAGTACGTGAAGAAACTAATGCGTATATTGTTTCCGTATCCGGCAATGTTGAAAGGATGAAGCCGGACAGGCGTTTTTCAGCTTGCTGTGAAGCTGTAGAAAACATGGAGCTGATAGACTCTATAGAAAAAGACTTTGATGATGAAGTACTGACCTATCGTGATTGCCTCATGACGGCTGTGGTCATTGCCATGTTTCAGAATGACGAAAAGCTGTTCCTGGACAGGGCAAAGCGCATCAGAAAGGTGGATGGCGCAGAAGAGAAGATAATCAGCTTTATACGCAACTGCTATTTCGATGAAGCCTGGTTCAGAAGCCGCAGGCCGGCAATTAAGAAAGCTGTTCTGGACTATATGGCATACTCCGTTATGTGGGAAGGTGTTTTTCATCCCGTACTGAGCGACTTGTTTCTGGCAGGCGTGGATTTTTCGGAAGATATTCCCGTATCGCGAGGATTTGAGGCCCTGGTGCGCTTCTGGAATGGGGATGTTGAAAAGGCCAGGGAGCTTTGTGAGAAGCCATGGGAAGGTACCCCTTCTTTTGAGGATGAAACAGATCGCCTGACAGCCCTGACCTGCATACTGTTTTTCATGGGCGATGAAGAGGCCCTGACGCAGGCGAAAATTCTCTATGCCCTGTACCGCAGGCATAAGCACATGCGTCTTCCGCTGAATACGGGGTGTACCATTGGCCTTGTCTGCGTCCTGGCCTTTTTGGTGTATGGTGATGCGAACGATCTGTCCGAGATGCGTGCAAGCGCGGAACGGACCATCAAGACGCACATCGGAGGTGAAGCATTTTGCAGCAAGGCAATTAGCGGCATGTACGCAGTCCTGGCTCTGGACGCATTGCGCAAAGGCGATGAACGCGCTGCCAAAAACAAGCTTGAGGAGGGGAAAACAGCTGCAAAATATGATGAGAACCTTTTATCCAGACTCATCTATTGGGGTGCCTGTGCGCGCCTTGATTATTTTGTCTCAAGGAATTACTTCGCAACACTTTTGCTGGGGACGAGTTTTGGGATAATGAGCTATCCGCTCCTGCATCGTGCTTTCATCGACATCCTGGAAAAGGTTGTTCCTGAAGAAGAAAAAAAGGAGTGGCAGAGAGATGACAGTGTACCGGCGGATTTTATCAACTGCACGCAGATTGTGAAAGAAATAGAGCCGTGGATGATGCGGTTTCTAGCCATTGAGGAGCTGGCCCGCAATGAAGAGACCGTGACCAAGCGTATGGTCTATGTTCTGAATCCTAAGACCGATATACTGGATCCCCATATGCAGCAGCTCGGCGCCAGAGGCTGGAGCAAGCCGCGCGTTGTTGGATTGAAGCGCTTTGCTGACAGAGGGTCGGGCCTGGATTTTTTGACGGTCACGGATAATCGTGTGGCCTCCCATATTCACAGGCCCAGATCATGGTACGACAGCTATGTCCTGTGGCTGAGCTCCTGCTGTCAGGATCTGGAAGGTCACACGCAGCTCTATGTTTATAAGGACTTTGATGCGAGAACCGATGAGCTTGTGCCTGTAAAACTGCAAAAAGGGACTCTTGAGCTTGTCCTTAAAGAGGGTAAAAAAAATACCCTCGATATTGTTTTGCCGGAAATGCTGCAGGAATACAGTCAGGACAGAAGGACCTACTATCAGTACAAGGACGGTGTCCTGACATACTATAAACTCTCTGACCGCGAGATGCGTCTGATACAGCTTGTTTCGACAGGGCTCACACTTCCCAGAACCGAGCTTCCGCGTGTTTTGTCTCTGACCAGAGCAGAGTTTACTATTCCTGTACGTGCTGACAACCTAAAGGCAGAGGAGGCAGATCCTGTCTCAACCCCGGTAGTGCAGATGGAACAGACTCCGGCCGGCTTTGCAGCGTATGTAGGCGTGCGTCCCTTTGGAAAGCCCGGAACCATGTTTTTCCCGATTGCCCAGGGCGCTGAGGAGGCACTGGCATCCGTTCCCCTGGACGATGCAGCGGACGGCAAGGCAGGGAGCAGCGGAAAGCACAAGAAGACAGCCGTGCTTTCCAAAACTGTCCGCGTCAGGCGTGATTTGGCGGCAGAGCAGGCGGCTTTTGACGCCTTGAAGGCTGCCTGTCCTGTGTTTGCCTCCAACCTGGAAGAAACACACTGGGCAAGCGGTGATCCCGAGGAGTTGCTGAACCTTCTGGAAGAACTGAAGAACTGCGGTGTCCCCAATATCGTTGAGTGGCCCAAGGGCCGCAAGATAAGCCTGGCCGGCTCTATTGATATTTCAAAAGTCCGTGTCAAAATCATGCGAGCTGTCCGCAAGGACTGGTTTGACGTTACAGGCGAGGTACAGCTTGATGAAGGAAGGATGCTGTCCCTGAAGGAGCTGATGGCCACGCTGAAGGGCAGCCGCTTTGTGGCTCTTGGCGATGGCGAATATGTCGCCCTGACTGATGATCTGCGGCGCAGGCTCTCCAAGCTGAAGCTTGTGTCTGCTGAAGGGAAAAAGGACAATATCCAGGTAAATGCCCTTGCTGCCGGCACAGTTGAGCAGGCTTTGGAGGACATGGAGCTCGTTGCAGACAAGCCATGGCAGCATTCCCTTGAGCGTATGCACAAGGCTTTTGCTACCCAGCCGCAGGTGCCAGCCATGCTCATGGCAGACCTGCGTGAATACCAGCGCGAAGGCTATGAATGGCTGCAGCGCCTGGCCATATGGGGAGTGGGCGGATGCCTTGCCGATGACATGGGGCTTGGCAAGACCGTCCAGTCCATAGCCGTGATGCTCAACCAGGCTGTCAATGGTCCGTGCCTGGTTGTCGCCCCGACCTCTGTCTGTGCCAACTGGGAGCTGGAAATCGGCCGTTTTGCACCCAGCCTTTCTGTGCACAGGCTGGGGCTGACAGACAGGCAGAAGGTCATTGATTCCCTGGATGCCAATGATGTGCTTATCGTAGGCTACGGGCTGCTTGCCAACGTGGAGCAGGAACTCTGCTCCCGCACATGGTCCATGATTGTCTTCGATGAAGCCCAGGCCATGAAGAATGCACAGACCAAGCGGGCCAAGGCAGCTCATAAGCTTGAGGGGGATTTCCGGCTTGCCCTGACCGGTACGCCTATCGAAAACCGTATCGACGATTTGTGGAGCCTTTTCAACATTATCAACCCGGGGCTTCTGGGATCCTGGGAGAGCTTCTCCAAGCGCTATGGTACGGCTGCCCCTGGCACAAGCTCCAGCCGCTCGCTGAGAGCTGTTGTCCGTCCCTTCCTGTTGCGCCGTTTAAAGAGCGTTGTGCTGGATGAACTGCCCGAAAAGACTGAGCAGAACATTATTGTGGAGCCAAATGAGAAGGAGATAGCCTTTTACGAGACCTTGCGATCCAATGCAGTAGCCAAGCTTGCAGAGGCCAGGAAAGAAGGCGGTTCCAACCGTATTGCCATTCTGGCTGAGCTTACCAGGCTGCGCCGCGCCTGCTGCCATCCCGGGCTGGCGGATCCGGACATGATGGCTCTGGAAAAGAGAAGTTCAAAGACAGAGCACTTTCTTGAGCTTGTTGAAAGCCTGATTGCATCCGGCCATAAGGTGCTGGCATTCAGCCAGTTTACCACCTACCTTGCCTTGATACGGGAGGCCCTGGATGAGAAGCACGTCAGGTGGCTGTACCTGGACGGCTCAACTCCTGAAAAGGAGCGCAGAGCCAGCGTGGCAGCCTTCCAGAAGGGTGAGGCGGATGTCTTCCTGCTCTCCCTCAAGGCAGGTGGTACAGGCCTTAACCTGACAGCTGCTGACTACGTTATCCATCTGGATCCGTGGTGGAACCCGGCAGTGGAGGATCAGGCCTCTGACCGCGCCCACCGCATAGGGCAGAAGCGTCCGGTTACCATCTACCGCATGATCCAGCGCGGGTCTGTGGAGGAAAAGATTTTGCAGCTGCACGGCACCAAGCGCGAGCTTGCGTCTGACTTCCTTGAAGGCACTGAAAGCGCAGTGAAGAGCCTGACAGAGGAAGATCTGATGAACCTTATGCGCTGATATCTGCCGGAATTCTGGCGGCTTCCCGGTCCGGTTGCCTTTTTGCCGGGTGGCCGCACATCATGCCCAAAAACAGAAAGCCTCAGGCTTGTGCCTGAGGCTTTTTATGTACGTGCTGTTAGTGGCCTATTTTAGTCAAGACAGTCGCAAAGCGTGCCTATTCTTTTGTCCTGCAGCTTTATATTGCCATTGGCAAGCTCATGCCTGAGCTCTGCAAGGCGGCGTTCTATGCTGGCAGGAAGGCCCTTATTTTTCTTGTAGGCAGGATTGATGACGCAGTCTGTGCCGCCATTGCCCATGTCGTAGGTAAGGATCTGCTTTCCGGCAAAGGTCCCGCTGGCCTTTGCCAGCACAAGCTCGGCGCAGGCCTTGTCGTAGCGCTTCACGACGGAAAACGGGATGAGGGCAGAAGCCTCGTCAAAATGGGAACCGTCCGTGCCGACAGCCAGCATGGAGCCTCCCTCCATAACTTTAAGCACAGAAGGCGTGCCATAGCCTGCAGCCACGGCTGTTATGCCCACATTCTGGGCAGCAAATTCTTTAAGCTGAGCAGAGGCATCACCGCCAAAGCCAGTCTGGCGGCGCACTACCCTGATGTCCGGATTCTGCACCTGGGCACCGTCAATAAAGGCTGCCAGCATGGTGTCGTGCACCGGGCCTTCCTCGTCCTCAAGCCAGCCGAGCTTCTGTCCTTTTTGCAGCAATAGTGCAGACAGGGCACCTGCCAGGAAGGCGGGCTGCTCGTCGCTGAAGGTGACTGACATAATATTGGGGGCGCGCACGCCTGTATCTATGCAGCCAAAGGAGACCTTGCGGTAATTGGCGGCATTGTCGCGCAATATCATGTGGAGCCTGGGCTCAAAGAGCAGCACCAGGTCATTGTTCTCGCAGGCCTTGCGGAAAAGGGCTGTCTGGTCAGAGTCTGGCGGGCAGACAATGATGCTGGGCTCAATGTCAGCCTTTGCACAAGCTTCGGCCAGCCCCTTTTTCATGAGGGTGGCCGCACCGTTGTCCTCGGCGGCATTTTCGATGAGCAGTGCCACGCGCAGGGGGGCGGCACTGGCTGCTTCTGAATGGAAGGCAAAAAGGCAGGGCAGCAGCAGGGCTGCCAGGAAGATATGTTTAAAAAAGTGCATAACTGTGCTCGCAAAAACGTTGAAGGATGAAGATGAAAACGGCAGAAAGCACTTGTATCAGCATCAAATTATGCAGGCAACAGGGCCTGGCAGCTCTTTCCCCGATGCGTCCCCGATGCGTCCCCGATGTGTCCCCCGATGCGTTCCGGATCGACCCCTGTGAGGCCGTGATCCAAATATAAGCAAATTACTGTGTTTTTGCCGCCTGCAGCCAGGAAAACCCTTGAAAATGTGTATTGTCATGCACTTGTGAAAAAGCTAGAGTAGCTGATCCAGAATGCCACAGTATACCCTGTTTGTGTTACAGTTGTGTGGCAATTTTCTTTTTTTGGGAGGTACGGCGCTTTGCTGGGAACAGGACTTTTTTTTGACCGCAAGGATATGGACATACTTCGCCTGGTCAACAGGGTTCTTGAAGGCCGGATAAAATCCATCGGCATTGCCGCCGATCCGCACCTGCATCCGCACGGCATCAAGGAACTGGTGGATTCCGCCGTTGCCCGCATGGCCTATGCCGTGGTC
>CAVLCT010000102.1:0-7131 GCA_963661665.1 Bulleidia sp.
TGTAGAACTAAAAATTCTGCGGCGAACTGCCTTTCCGAGCCAGGCCCTGTATGCGTGACAGCACATGCAGGGCTTTTTCAGTTTCGCCTTTTAAAAAATAAGCACAGTTGCATCCTTTGTAAAGAGCAAAGATCCTGAAATTTTGAAAAGGAGACAGTTCTGTTTCCGGCATAATGATTCTTGCAGCCTTGTACCTTCTATTCTCCCTTGCCGTATGCAATGTGGCATCGGAATTTAGGTCCCGGTGCCCAGGGAAAACAGTCATGCCTCTCTGTTTGCAGGATCACCCTTTCCTGAAACGTCTGCCGGCACAGAAGCGGACATGTACTCATCCATCATGCCGTATTCTTTGCGTCAGGAACTGTATGAGACCACTACAGAGGGACAGTGCAAAGACCGGCACTCTAGCCGGCATGCTGGTCAGTGCCTGTATATAGGAAAGACCTGCGTCTTCAAAGCCTATGAATATATACGGCATCGTTCATAAGGGCTTCGGACGTTAGAAACTGCCAGCAATTCAAAAAACTTCACTTCATGGCCAGTCACTTTTTTGAGAAGCTCTGGCCCCACCCTGGTACTACTTTGGTACTGACATCTTTCAGGCTATATTTCAGATACACCGTCAGGCACTTAAAGACCGGAATGCGGCTTGAAAATTTGACAAGTTTCTCCTGAATGAGTCTGCGCCAGGACTTGTATTCTCTCTCCGGGCAGACTCAGGCAGTCCTTGTGCATGGCATGTGAACAGGGATCTTATGCTTTACCTCACAGTATAAAGAGGGTAGCATAAAGCAAATAGCTTTAGTTGCGGTTGTTCCTGTTGCAGCTGCGGTTGTCCTGACTGCATATGTCCTGCAACAAAGAGCGATGTGGGAGGATATCATGAAGCATCTGTGGTGCCCCTGGCGCATCCAGTATATTCTGGGCCCAAAGCCTGATACCTGCGTCTTCTGCCTGCCTGAGCACAGGGACGAGGACGAGGAGCGCCTTATCCTGCACAGAGCCAGGCACTGCTTCGTTGTGATGAACAAGTTTCCCTACAACTCAGGGCATATCATGGTCTGTCCCTACAAGCATGTCATGAGCCTTGACGCACTGGACGGGGAAACGGCTCACGAAATTATGGATTATCTTCAGTTCTGCACAGGCGTGCTCAAGGAATACTACCATTGTGAAGGCATCAATATCGGCCTGAATCTGGGCCAGGCTGCCGGAGCCGGTATCCGTGAGCATATGCACTTTCATCTTGTTCCCAGATGGAACGGGGACTCCTCCTTCATGGCCGTCATGGACGAGGTGCGCACCATGCCTGAAAGCCTCTCCGAGACCTATGCCAAGCTGAAGCCATTGTTTGCCAATGCGCCGACAACCTGCCCCGGGAGGGAGAACCAATGCGGTATATAAAAGCCTTCATCATTATCTGCGTGTTTTTTGTGTGCATGATCTTCTTCTTCCAGAATCATGCCGTCCTGTCCAAAACAGTTGCCTTCCAGCTGAACCTGCTTGTCATGCCGTCCATGACCTCCATTGAGATTCCCTTCTACTTTGTCATGCTGGGAGCCTTTTTGCTGGGCGGCCTGCTCTCCCTTGCCATCCTCTTCGTGGGCAGGGTTAAGATGTCAGTCAGCCTTGCCCGTGCCAATATGCGCATACGCACCATTGAAAGCGACCAGCGCAGGATGCTTGGCAGGATGAAGGAACTCTCCTGTACCCCCGAAGAAAAGAAGAGCGTCATAGATTCCATCAAGGAAAGCTTCAGCTTCAGTTTCAAGGGCAAAGGCAAAAAGGACAAGGCAGAGGCTGCCGAAGAGAATAAGCCTGAAAACAAGGATGCGTATATCAACGAGTTCTTCAGGGAAACATCGCCTGACGACATAGAGGCAGGCCAGGCTACCATGCCCTCTGAACCTGAAAAGACTTCTCAAAAGCCATCCGAAAAGGATACGCAAAAAAGCGCCTGAGACTAAGCATTATTGCTTTACGCTGACTAAAGGACCGTTGCGGACAAGATTCGCGGCGGTCCTTTTTTGCGGCCTTTGATCAGCCTAAAGCATCGTATTCTGATGCCGGCATGCAGGCAGGAAGCGCTCCTGAACGGCCTGGCCTCCTGCTCCGGGATGCCTCCCTTAAGCCTGAATGGCGGACAGCATCCGGACATTGCCTTTTCCGCTTGTTCTTCTGTTTCAGCAAGGAAGCTGACGGCGTTCAGGCAAAAAGACAGGCCAACAGATCAGGCGCACGGGCATGACGGTGCAAGGGGCCCGTACAGGAAGGCCTGTGGCCCAGGAAATATGGCTGACATGACTGCCATAGAGGCTCTTTTGTGGCAGGGACTGGTCTTCTGCAGGTGAGAGGTCAGCATAAGGCATAAAGAAAGGGACAGCATGCTGTGTACACGCTGTCCCTTTAATTTGTCCGGCAAAAGGCTTTAAGCCTTGCAGGAGTTAAATCTTGAAGCGGCTATCCTTGGCGACCTCTTCACGCACATACTTGAACAGCATGGGGCTTAAGAGCAGGATACCGATAAGGTTAGGTATGGCCATCATGGCATTGGCGGTATCAGCGATAAGCCAGACAAGGTCAAGCGTAATGACACAGCCTGAAGCCATGATAATGCAGAAAGCAATTCTGAAGGTCCTCAGAATCTTGTCGCCAAAAAGATAGATGGCGCAACGTTCGCCGTAGACGCACCAGCCCATGGAGGTGGTGAAGGCGAAGAGGCTGAGGCAGATGGTCACTGCCCAGGCACCAGGATCGCCAAGCTGGGACTTAAAGGCAAGAGAAGAAAGCGTGCCGCCGGAAATGCCGGAGCACCAGAGGGGAGATCCTGCCTGCACGGCTTCATTGCCAAGGGAAGCGGCAACGTCGGCCGGCACTGTGGAAACCAGGATCACGAAGCCTGTCATGGAGCAGACGATGAGGGTATCAATGAAGACGTCCAGCATGCCGATGGAGGCCTGCACCAGGGGGCTTTCAGCAGTAGAGGCTGCATGGGCCATAGGTGCGGTACCAAGGCCTGCTTCGTTGGAGAAGACGCCGCGGGCAACACCCATGCGGATGGCAAGCATGATGCCGGCACCGGCAAAGCCGCCGGTAGCAGCAGTGGGCGTAAAGGCGTCTGTCACAACCCACAAAAACACGCTGGGAACCTTTTCAATGTTCATGCCTATGATGACAAGGCAGACAATGATGTAAAAGGCAGCCATGAAGGGAACAAGCTTGCCGGCAACGTAGCCTATGCGCTTTACGCCGCCGATGAGGATGCTGTAGGACAGCACCAGAATCACAGCACAGACGATCCACTTATTGACGCCAAAGGTGTCATGCACGCCGACTGCAATGGCGTTGGCCTGGACCATGCCGCCCACGCCCATGAAGGTGGCGATCATGCCGAAGATGGCAAAGGCTGTGGCCAGCCAGCGCCACTGGGGTCCAAGGCCGTTCTTGATGAAGTACATGCAGCCGCCGACCCAGTTGCCCCAGGGGGTCTTCTCACGGTATTTGACGGCGAGCATGACTTCGCAGAACTTGGTCATCATGCCCACAAAGCCTGTCATCCACATCCAGAACAGGGCACCAGGTCCGCCAATGGCAATAGCCGTGGCCACGCCGACGATGTTGCCTGTGCCGATATCTGCGGCAATGGCTGTCATAAGGGCGTTCCAGGGAGAAATTTCACCATCAGCAGAACGGTGCTGACGACCCTGCCAGAGACACTTGTAGGCAGCAAGCCAGTTGCGGAAGGGGTAAAACTTAAGTCCGATGTTAAGGTAAATGCCCGTACCAACGAGCAGTACCAGCATGACAGGACCCCACACAAGGTTGTTGAGCGGAGTCAGAATGCTGGTGAGAAGTTCTTCCACGATAATTCCCTCCGGGGAAGAGACGGGGTGGGAGATAAATGCCATCAGACCCTGATCTGCGGCATAGCCCCATCTCAAAGCAATACGACTGTATCTCGTCTGTCCTGCCAGGTACCCTGCCGGCAAAAAGAACAAGTTGCTCTTGTTCATCACGGCCTGCACAAGGCAGAGCCGCATCGCAAGAGGCAAAGGGAAACAGGCAGCACAGGGGGGAGCTTTGATTTTATGTACCGGCCTGCAGGATATGCAAAATGCCTGGTTCCTGCCGTCTGCATGGCAGGCAAAACAATACCGGTAACATACAGTAATTGCGATGAACAAAGGCCTGTACATCCGCCAGCCCAATGGACGAATGTCTTATGACAGCCGGAGTTCTTCAGCAATAATAAGATTGTATACACAATACTTCCGGCTTTTTCCACATAAAATATTTCTGCGTCAGACCTGGCCCGGACACCCTGTACAGACAGGGGCAGACCATAAAAGACCTCCCTTCCCTTGCAGCCTTGTGCCTCTTGCCAGCACATCAGTCTTTAGGAATGGGAGGTCCTGCTTATCTTTCTGCCGCTAGCTGCTACCGCAGTATCCTGGCAATTTTTGAGCGAACAGCCGTCAGTTCCTTGAATCCGGATGGGCAACATGGACTGGATGCGGCCTATTTTTTCTCTCCCCCGCGGGATGCCGCCGGCAAGATGCAGGAACTGTCCAGCGCCTTCCATCCAAAGTCCAGCACGAATATGTCTCCGTCGTTCACCTTCAAACTGTACGAAAAAGGTATGTCATGACAAACACAGACAGAGTCCTTTAAGATTGGAGTGCCGTTTACGGAAAATTTGGTGTAGCATATCCATATGGGAAATCTTGTTTTGTCCTTAATCCGGAAGTCAATACCCCTTAGTGCTATGCGCAACTGGCCAGATCCTACGCACTGTATTTTCAGGGTCATTTCTGTCTTGCCAGAAGAGACGACTGTCCCCTGCCCGTGACTGTCGCAAAACCATTTGGGCTGGCTTGCAGTCCCATTTCTGTTTTCAAGCACGACAATGCTGTTTGTAGCTGAACCGTAGTTTTTAAGGTCAACTCTTGCAGTGCTGTATTTCAGAATGCCTTCAATATCAGGGGTATCGTATGCTTCGTCTGGGATGGCAGATCTGCTCAAGACATCAAGGGCGGCTAGCGTATCCTGTGTGCTGCAACGGCAGGAAGAGGTATTCTTGATGTATTTTGCAAGGGCTATGGCAACATAGGCTTCAGACAAGGGATAGAAATTGCTCGTTTTGATTTTGCTGGCCATCAGATCGTAAACACTATCGGGAAATGACTGGCAGAAAACATGTCTGAACTTGTGTGAAAAGAAGATGGAACGGAGGTAGTCATCCACATCCTGTCTGGAATACTTCTGCTCTGTGGCTGTTTCCTGCCCTGTTTCTGCTTTTGTGTCCGGCAGCGCTGCTCCTGGCACCGTATCAAGTTCCATATTCCTGTTGGCAAAAGGAACAAGGTCATTTATCCGCCGTGCTTCTGCAATTGTGCCGCTGTCAATGGATCTTCCTCCATCAAACTTGAAATCAAGAAGCCATGGAAAATAGCGGACGAATATGAGCGCTATAAGAAGGTTTTTGTCCCTGCAACTCTTTGAATTCAGCTGTATTTTGTTCAGCTCATAATCCAGAAAAGGCGCCATGGTAATCACGTTGGACATATATCGTTCAACGATGGCCTTGCCAAAATGGTTCCGGCATCTGGTCTCTCTGTACAAATGGTGCGTGAGGTAGTCATTTTCCTGGTCAGGCGCTATGCCAAATTTTTGCCTGATCTGGGCAAAGGTGTTGTCAAGCTCATGCGATACGTACTCTGACAGGAAATCAGAATAGAGGCATGCCCTTGAGATAAGAGCTGCCCTGTACTGTCCCTCAGTCATGTTCCAGTACGACCTGATGCACTCTCCACCTGCTCCGGTAAAGCTGAACACAGGGGCAGTTGAGGAGGAATACCTGAAATACATCTGCTTATGGAAGCCGAGTTTAGTGTACAAGGAAATGTTCAGGGTATCTTCCATGCTGTCAAAATAAGAGACTCTGATTTTCCCCGTGGCTCCCCCCTTCATAGTATCTTCCACGCTGCTAAAATAAGAGGCTCTGAGGTTCCCCATGGCTCCTTCGTTCAGGTCAACATGGCAGGCTTGCGCTATTTGGGATGCTATTTCATGGTCTTCCTTGTGGGTATGAAGCGTATCCGGTGCAGAAATTATACTTATCGAATTCAGGTCTATGTTAGCCGCTGCAAGAAGTCCAAAAATTGTCCGGCTGTCAAATCCGCCGCTTAAGTCTGCACTTATGAAGTCTGTTTCAGCTTTTATCGTTCGGATGATGCTGGTCCATTTGTAAAACCATGTATCCAGTATCTCTAAAGATGCAGCGGAATCTATTTTAATTGTATTTTCTTCATAATCAAGATGGATTATTTCTATGTTATCATCAATAAGAGATATTTTTACTTGTGCATTTCTTGGTAGCATCTTTATCTCTTTGACAGGCGTATCAGAATATGAAATTGAACATAGATCTGCTGCTATAAATGCACTGGAATAGTTATAGTCAGGAGTAAGACTGCGTGATGATTTCAGATGCTCTAAAAGCATATAGAAAGAGTTGCTAATGGCAAAGTAGTCCTTGTCCTTGTACAAGTATACCCCGTAACAACCTGTGAAATCCTGCTTTATTACAATTGAAGATGCATCTTTTCTTACATAGACGTAAGATCCTGAATAGACCTTGTCCATATCAAAGTCTGCTAACTCTTTGTTTTGTATGATTTTATTTTCAGATACTGCGTAACCGTACAGATGTGTTTCTACGTCATGCCTGTTATTGGAATCTATCACAAAAAACTGTGAAGCAGGGTCAAACTTCATTGAGCATCTCCAATGCTACTGGCTAAGCAGGTTGCCGTTTCGCCCAATGCACAGGAGATACCCATGAGCCATGGCCAGCAAGCCAGGGGGAAACAGACAGTGGCAGGTCCGATGCTTTTTTTGCTTAAAACAGAGCAAAATGCCTTCCTGTCTAAAGCTGAAAAAGAAGCTGTCGCGCCTGATTTATTAACAAACACATGAATGTACAGGCAACCATACTGAAAAAAAAAAAAAACGCAAATATTCCCGCGCAGTTAGATCGTTTTTGGTATTTTATGCGCCAGACGGCCCCTTCCCGTTCGTTATGCCACGCAATTCTGGACAGGTTCCGGTGTTTTGCACCTGTACGGATGC
>CAVLCT010000103.1:0-6998 GCA_963661665.1 Bulleidia sp.
TTCTGCCAGCTTTTTGAAGCCGGTATTAAGAGCAGCCCGATGTTGTAAAGGAATAGGCATCGGGCAAGACAGGGACATTCACAAAACAAAAGGCCTTAACATCCTGTCCGGGACTGGGAAGATCATTGGTAGAAGCGTCGTTGAAGGAACTGGTTTATCCTTACCATCAGGAGGCATAGATATACTGTTCTACCTCGTCGTGCGAGATGAGCTTGTGGTTGGCAAGTTGTGTTGCTGCCAGTACAGGGCTTACTTCAAATTCAGCGGCAACTTTTTTGACATTCGCCTGGGTATAAATTCCTCCCGTATGTTCCGTGATCAAGTCTACGGGCATCAGCAATTCAGCTCCGAACGCCCGCTGAGCCTTCTGCCGGAAGGTAGAGCTGTCGGAAAGAATGAGCCATTTGTCATCCTGCCGGCGAATCTGGGAGGTACAGTAGTCAGCAATAAAACGCGCAGCCTGAAACCGCTTGCTTTCTATACGCTCTTTCAGGAAAGTGAAAGTGTATGCGCCGGCGTTTTTCATTCCAAAGGAAAATGGCGCGTCAGTTTCGGCCTGGATAGAATTGAAATTCTTTTCGCTCAGTCCGAGCATATCCCGCAGCATCTTGTTATCAATTTTCCCGGTAATACCAGCCTGCTTGCGAAGCTGATACGCCAGCTTTCTGCCCAGATCCCATGGCTGAAGTGTATTTTGATGGCCGGTATCGTGGGACAAAACAGGAAGATTGAAGCACCCCTGGACACCACTGGCTGAAGAAAGGCATCTGAGATTTTCTTTCAGTTCGTTATTATGTGTCTCTCCACATTGACGAAATGCGGCCAGCGCTTCTAACAGATGAGCTTTTCCCAAAGCCTGGCCATTTCGCATCAAATCCCGGAGTTCCTGCTCCGGAAGTTCATCTGGATCATATCCCAAAATGGCCTCAATTGTACGTTGAAAAGAGAGGGCGTCATCATGTCTTTCACGCAAGACTTCCCGCCAAAGCTTTTCCAGATTCGGTTCCGTGCGGTCAAGGCGTTCAAGTACCTGGTCTACAAAGCGGGAAAAACAAGTTTCCATCCGGTCAAGGGGGATGCCCCGTGATTCATGCGGGAAATACTCAATGGGCTCCTCTTCGTCTGCCACATAAGGACGAGCGAGAATGTCCATGAAAACTCCGTCCGTTTGCAACCATACATCAGGCCACAGAAACCCATCTCCTGCAAAACGCATACAGTGGGTAGCACTCCATTCATATGTATTTGAGTCTGGCCTGAGCTCGTAGAAAAGGCGCCACCAGGATTGTGCAATCCATAAGGCCAAAGGATAGGCGGGGAGGCAGGCTGCACTGTAATAGGATGCACCGTTACGGTGAGAAGTGAATTCTACATTGCCATGAGCAAAATACAACTTGCCGAAAGTAGCAGAAATTTCAGGTTCTATGGCGGTACATTCCAGCCATTCATCCATACGTAACACAGGATAGTCTATTGAGCGTTCCATCTTTTTTTTATCTCGTTCTCAAAGTCTTTTGTCAATTTAGACGGATAACCATGATATTTGCCGCTTCCTCGCGTACCTCGATGAGCTTCTACAATTTGACCATCTTCGGTCACTGCCCATATACATGCAGGCCAACCACATTCGATGCTCGCGCTGAATGTACCCTTTTCAAAAGCGTTGGCAATGAGTGTATGGATTTTTTCGAAAAGCTCGCGGGTGGGCCTTGGATAACGTTGCAACAGAAGCAAATCCTCACATTTGGAAGCATAGGGACGTGGTGGGATTGCTCGTGACAGATTCCAAACCTCAGGATTACGCTTATGGTAATTGCTTGGTTCATAGCCGGCATCAGCCCCTTTTTTGGCCCATTGGAGCTGCTCCGCTTTAAATTCCATCCAAGAAATTAAACGCATCTGAGATTTGAGATTAAACTCTCGTGCCACACCAAGCTCCTTTTACATAAAGCATTATAACTCCATTTCTAATAACCATTATGTTTGGTCTATGTCAAACCTACCATGCTTTAGAACTCACTAAGTTTGCAGTAGCAATTCTGATGACCATGTGCACATGATCTGGCTGAATGCCTCCTACACCAGCTCAATTCTGCATTCATGTTGCAATGCAAGTTCCTTTAATCTTTCTATCAACCACGGACAAATGTCCTTAAAAAGCTTTTTCTTCCATCAGGAAATATCCTCAAATTATTCTTCCTGGCTATTGCACGAGCAATTTCACTAATATCAGGCAAGATATACTGCCTTAAAAGAGAACTATACTTAGGAAAAGCATAAAGTCCGGGCAAAATACGAACAAGATATCCCTGCTTTTCCAAATCAGTAAGGGAACGGTCAATCTCCCAACGCTTAAAACCTGACAAAAAATCCTGTGCGGAAAATAAGGTCCCCCGTCCTCTTCTCTGTATTACAGACAGTATTCGTTCCTTTACTGACCTTTGCATTGAGACCTCCGTCAGCAACGACAGTCAGCCAGCCTCGCAAAAAAACGCACAGACCGCCCTGCATACCTGGCAGCAAAAGGAGGCTCTGTCTCGATACACAGGAAAAGGGAGCTGTACCCCCTACTCCCTGTAGGCATCCAGAGAGACAGCCTTCCTCTCAGCTTTCAGTTTCCCGTCAGCCTCAGCGGCATTTTCTGACTCTGTGCCAGGCACCATGCCAGAGTCATCGTCCGGATCGCCGGCAGCATCATCACCAGGCATATTGAGAGGTTCATCGCCAAAAACATCGTCCGCTACTGGCTCAGGACTGTTGTTTCCCTCGTCAGCAGTCTTTTCTTCATCCTGCGCCTTATCATCCTCTCCGTCCCAGGTCGCCCCGTCATCCAGGCCGAACCAGGCATCATCTGCTTTTTGCGAAGAAGCCTCGCTTTCTGCACTATCCACACTGCTTTCAGTCGCTTCTGCTGCCGTTTCTTCCCCTGCTTCATGCTCCTGAAGAGAGGAAGCGCCATCCCCTTCCAGCCCTGTCGTATCCTGGAGAGCTTCCTGGACAGCCGCCTCTTCTGCAACACTGCCTTGTGCCAGCTGCTCTTCAGAAACAGGCTCGGGCATTGCCTCAGGCTTGTCCTCTGCCGCACCACAAAGACCGGACAGTCCTTTCAGGCAGGACACAAAGGAGCTTATGCGGCGCAGTCCCGACACAGGCTGCTCTGCCACATTAAGGAGAATGGACAGGTCCAGATCGGTCGCGATACCCGAAGCTTTCAGGGTCCCGGCACATCTCGGGCAGTATGTCAGCACCCTGTCCGTCTGGGCCGCCGACTGCACGGCGGACTTCATCTTTGCCGCACAGGCAGGTTCCAGAACTGATGCCTCGCCGCCTGCGCCGCAGCAGGGCACGTCTATTTCGCGCACTGTCCCCCGCAGAAGGGGAGCCAGGGCACGCAGGAAGTGCTTGCCGGTGCGGTCTGCGCAGGGAATAAAGAGGCACCTTGAATCCATGGAAATGGTTCCAAACCCAAGCGTGTCAGACAGTCCCTGCAGCGGTACGCAGGAAATGCCGTTCGCAACCAGCCAGCGCTGGTCATGGGGAGAGACTGTGGCAAGTTCTGTCACGCCTAAGCGGTTCATGTCTTCTTTCAGCTTTTCTGCCATGGCGCAGGCTTTTGCATGCAGGCCGAGATCTGCGAGATCTGCCCCGGTATCAGCCACAATCAGCCCCAGGCCCTTCTGGCGGCACAGGCGTCCCAAAGCCATGGCTGTTTTCGGCCATGCAGAGCAGAACTGTGCAGGAAGAAGGACATTGGTTCCCTGCTGCGCACATTTTGTATAGAGGGAACAGAATTTTGCATGGGCAAGCGTAACGGCATGGCCCGGCCTTGCCAGGCGGTCTGCATGGCTAAGGACATGTATGCGCCTCAAAAGCCTTGCCAGGGCCGGCCCGTCAATTCCCTTGTGGCAGGCCGGAATGCACGAGCCGCACATAAAGCAGTGCCAGGCCAGAAGCGGATGCTGTACCAGTTCAGACAGGTCAATATTATGGCTGTGCAGCATGGGAGAAGCATGCGTGCAGCGCCCGCAATGGTCACAGCCGGATATCATGTCCTGTGCCTGCCTTTGCAGCATGGCTATAGTCTTCTGCCTTTCCTCGCGGGCCCTGGCATCGTCCTGCCTTGCAAAAAAGGAAGTGAGGCGTTTTCTGGCTTGCTGTGCCAGCCAGCCCAGGCCCGATGTCCTTGCAGCAGCACCGGCCTCTGTGCCGGCTTCCGCACCGCATTCCTCAAAGCCAGGCATGGCGTGCAGGAAACGCACCCTGGCATTGTGGATGACAATGGTGCCTGCATGTGCCGCCTTTGCTACCAGGGCGGCAACGGCTTCCTCAGGCTTTGTGCCTTCAAAGCCGCCAAATTGCTGGAAGTCATCCTTGCGCAAAAAGACGCCCTGCGTCAGATCCGGACCTGCCAGCCTGCCGGCCTGGACGGCCGATCCCAGCCAGCGCGCCGTGCGCCGCACGCCAGGCACTGCACGGGAGGTGCCAAAGGCCCCTGCCATGCACTTTTCCCCGCGCAGGGTGTCCCACACGGCCTTGTCAAAATCATGCGGAAGCTCAACACCCTCGTACACAAAGACAAGATACCTGCCATGGGCAAGAGCGGCGGCCTCGTTAAGGGAGGCAACAAGGGACTCCTTCACAGGCAGGACAGTGGCGCCCAGCGTTTCAGCCTCGCGCATCACAGGGGCAGCACTCTCCGATGTTACAACCAGGCATTCGGCGCAGGGAACAGACAATGCCGCCCTGACTGTCCCGGCCACGGTAGGCCTGGCATTTTCAGCCAGCACTATGACGCTGCACAGGGGGAAAAGTACCTCATTGGGCGGAAGCTCGGGCAGCCTTCCGGGATGCCTGGCAAAGCCCGCCAGGGCAAAGGCTATGTCAGAGGAAAAATCCATTCCGTACAGCATGCCGTCTTCATAGATGTGGCGCCCGCATTTCTGCGCCACGCCTATCATGTAATACGAGCCGGCGCACTGTCCCAGGACCAGTCCGCATCCTGTGGCCAGAGCCTGCAGGGCTTCCTGGATGGTATCGGCACGCAAAAGTGCAGAGACAGGCCTTGCGCAGAGCACCTTGCCGTAGCCGTTCCTGAAGGCCCTGACAAGCAGGTCGTCCAGATCGGAAGCACTGTCTGCGCCGGAGGACGAGGCCTTTTTTGCCAGCGAACAAACCTGTACTCGCACCCCCAGGGAGCGGACGGCCTTCAATATGGTTTCAGAAATTTTGTCCCTGGCGTTGTCTGTCACGAGCAGGACCAGGGCATCGCTTAAGCTGACTGTTTCCCTGTTCTCTGAGGCCGGGACACGGACAGGTTCGTCAATATGAATGTCCATGACCTTCTGTTCCCGGATGACAGAGGGAGCAGCGGCAGCTTCTGCCTTTTCACGGGCCTTTTCTGAAAGGCGCACCTTCCGTACAAGGGCAAGCAGCCAGACAAGGTAGAGTATGGCTATGGCTGTTCCCAGGATGCCTGTAAAAAGAAGGGCATACCAGGAGGCAGGCACAACGGAATAGCCGGTCATAACGGCTTTTGCAGCCAGGAAGGGATAGGCGCCGATGCAGAAGGCCTTGGGACGCATGCCCAGTATGCCGAGGACAAAGCCGGCCGCAACGGCCGGAACTGTGCAGCAGAGAAGGAATGCCGTTGCCAGAAGGCAGTATTCAAGGGGCAGCTGGGCGCCACGTAAGAAAGGCAGATGGTTGCGCCGCCGCATGACCATCCAGGCCCGCAAACTGTCGTGCAGGAAATAGCGTGTTACAAGGCAGGCAATGCCGCCTGCCAGGCAGAGCACAAGAGAGGCTATGAATGTTCCGCTGTAGAAGCCAAGGCTGGACACCAGAAGGACAATGGCATCCGCGTCCGGCACAAGGAAAAACAGCATTGCCGCAAGGCTTGCCAGGACAGTCATGCAGGCAGAAATGAAAGGCATGCTGGCTGCATAGTCAGCCAGGGAACTCAGGTGGTACGGGCTTGAAAGGATGCTTGCACCGCGATCAGAATAGGCTGCCAGGAAGACTGTAATCAAAAGAAGCAAGGCAAATAAGGCCGGTCTGATAATACGCTGCTGCATGGTATCCCCGATACAACCTGAAGGATGGAAAAGAGTATTTGCACAAGTCTGAAGGAACCTTGAAAACACCTGCTTTTTTATGCAGATGACGCATTGTTTTGTACTCTATGCCTGCCTGCAAGGCAAGAAAGGGGACCTGGCGTGCGGCAGGATGAACCAGTATCAAGGTGTATTTGCTACTTTCAAAGGAATTGGAGAGCTGACTTTTGAAGAGGCTCCGGAGAGGATAGCTTTAACAGGCACTAAAAACGCCTCCATCCTGATTGACGGAGGCGTTATACTATGGGTGAAAACAGGCTGCAAAGGGGGCATAGGATGCTTACTGCCCTTCTGGAAAATTCTGTGCAGCTAAGGCAGAGGAGTATCTTACAGCCGCAAAAAAGGCTGACAGACGCAGGAAAGACAGGCGGTATATGACCCAAATGGCTGATGCCTGATACGGGGTATATCAGACATCCCGCAGTTCCCTGCCTTTTTACAATTCTTTGACTTCGCACTGTACAAAGCATGTCTTGTGGCAGAATGCTATGCCGTAGCAGTACACTTTCTTTATACCCTGTCCAAAGGCTTTATCGTACTTCTTGGACTGTATCTGCCTGAGCGCATCCGCAGCCCTCACAGGCATAAGATTTGCATCCTTTACAGCCTTAAGTTCAATGACAACCCCCACAGCTTTATCATTAGATTTGAAGACAATGTCGGCATAGCCGTCACCAGCCTCGCCGTTTGACCTGTAGATGAAGCTCTGGCTTGAGATTGAAGAAAATATCCCGTTCAGAAAACCATGGTAGTAAATTTCGGGAGGGGCTTTGACTGCCAGATCTCGAACGGATACAAATTTTTCCAGTCTCGACTCAAGCAATAAGCTTACCTTGTCTGCATCTCCCGCAAAAAAAGCATCCGCAATTTTATTTGAAGAGGCTA
>CAVLCT010000104.1:0-6961 GCA_963661665.1 Bulleidia sp.
CCGGACGCCCTAAAAGTCTCATTCCGGACGCGGCATATTCATCGCCGCAAGATATCCCAGCTGATAGAGCTGACCTTTCAGCAACTGCGAATCTATTACGAGACAAAGGGGCTACCCCTGAACGATAAATTCGCAAATACCCTTGATCTGCTCACAGAAGACGGCAAAAACAATTATGTGGCCTATCTGCTTGCCGACAGCAACGGAGTTTCAATGAAAGTTGCAAAATATGCAGGCAAAGACAAGTATAATCTGATTGAGAATGAGGAATACGGCTACTGTTCGCTAATCAAAGCAACAAATAGCGTGCTTGACCGCTTAAATGTAGGAAACAGGACTCTTGCAAAAATTACAAGCAAGCAACGCATTGAAAAAAGGCTGGTCAATGCCACTGCTTTGAGGGAGGCAGTCATCAATGCTGTTGTGCACAATGACTACTCCTTGGAGGTCCCGCCCGTCTTTGAGATTTTCTCTGATCGTATCGAGATTACCTCTTATGGCGGCCTGCCTATGGGACTATCGAAGGATGATTTCTTCGGTTGCCGCTCCATGCCAAGAAACCGCGAACTAATGAGGGTATTCAAGGATTTAGATTTTGTGGAACAGCTCGGTTCGGGTATGACAAGAATTTTATCGGCGTATGACAAAAGTATATTTTCTTTTACATCCCATTTTATGACGGTACGATTCGACTACACAGGGGAAATAACCCCACAAGCTACCCCGCAAGTTACCCCGCAAGCTACCCCTCAAGTTACCCCTCAAGCTACCCCCCAAGCACCCCCGCAAGCTACCATACAGGATAAAATTTCACAGGCCATTATGGACTTTTGCAGGGAACCGCACACTAAAAGGGAAATTGCCGACAAATGCGGGCTAAAGGACCTTAAACATTTAACTAACAGGTATTTGACCACGCTGATTGAACAGAAGTATTTACGCCTGACAATACCTGAGAAACCGACAAGCTCAAAACAAAAATACATTGCTATACTATAAAAATAAAAAAATATATTCTGCGTCCACATCCTCCCACATTGTTTACTTTTCTCCCAAAACCAGTATATTTTTGGGAGAAAAGTTAAAATTTGGGAGAAAAATTGGGAGATTAATGTAACATTTACTTCTATCAGGGAGACAAGAAATGAGAAATTTTAATTATGAAAAACTTAAAACAAGAACATGGAGTAATGAAATAATATCCTATATAGCTAAAATCCATGAATATAAAGGGAAACAGGACTTGTATTTACGGCAAAAACCGGTTGAGCTTAAAAATCTTGTACAGATTGCAAAGTTACAAAGTACAGAGGCATCTAACAGAATTGAGGGCATTGTTACAACAAATGCCAGGCTGATGAAGTTGGTTGAAGACAAAACGACACCTCACAACAGGGAAGAGTGTGAAATATTAGGGTATCGAGATGTTCTGAACCTGGTTCATGAAAGGTACGAAGATTTACGAGTAATACCTAATTACATTCTGCAAATGCATCGTGATTTATTGAAGCATACATCTTATTCGTATGGAGGATGTTTTAAGACAGCTCCAAACGAAATTGATGCGGTGCTTCCTGACGGAAAGAAAATAGTTCTGTTTCGGCCTTTAGAACCATATGAAACACCAGATGCAGTTGCCTCAATTTGCGACAACTACAATCTTGTATTAGCAAAGGAGGAAGTTAATCCTTTAATACTGATTCCATGCTTTATTCTTGATTTCTTATGCATACATCCATTTAATGATGGAAATGGAAGAATGAGCAGGCTTCTGACGTTGTTACTGCTATACAAAAGCGGATATATGGTAGGACAGTATATCAGTATTGAAAAAGCTATTGCAGACACAAAAGATGACTATTATGATGCTCTAGCACAGGCTGATTCCGGATGGCATGAAGAAGAAAATGATCCCAAGCCATTTATAAAATACATGCTAGGTATTATTTTGTCATGCTACAGAGAGTTTGAAAACAGAGTCACTTTAACGGAAAAAGTCGGTATAAAGAGCACAGCCTATGATATTGTAAAGGAATATGTATCAGGCAAGATAGGATCATTCACAAAGCAAGAGGCATTAATATCCTGTCCGAGTCTCGGAAGTTCATCGGTAGAAGCGTCATTGAAGAAACTGGTTACAGAGGGAACGCTTACAAGAATCGGCTCCGGAAGGAAAACGCGATATGTCAGAAGCGATGCTTTTGACTAATGCCCCTGGATACTTTGGAAATTACGCTTCGCTGTCATCCTTCCGGTATTCCAAAAGTGCATCAGGCTGGCAACCGAGCGAAGTGGCCAGCGCCATGACCGTCCGCACAGAGGCTTTGCCGATGTCCTTGGTTTTCAGCTCATACTGTTGCAACGTGCGCAGATTGACACCGGACTTTTCGGCAAGCTCTCTCTGGGAGTAGCCACACCTTTTCCTTTGCCGCTGCAACCTGGAAACTGTGCTGTTGCGGGCAATTATGCTGTTTGCCGTATCAACAAACTTGGCCTCTGCGGCCTCGTGCAGGATCGGATATAGCTTCAATATGTCCTGCATGGAAATGCTTTCATGTATATTGCGAAAGGACCTGCCGGTTTTCCACTGGTAGTACGCCAGAATCCAGCCGCACCAGTATTCAGGGGAACATTCATATTCCGTTTGTGGCTCCGGCCAGGAAACAACCAGACCTGCTTTGGTCAATGTTTCCATAACAAGCTCAGTGCCGGAAAGGCCGGCAACGAGTCTTGGGTTGCCATGGCCAAAGCTGTCGGCAAAACCGGAGGCGACAAATAGCCCTAAAAAATCATCCGCACTCAGATGGCAGGCATTCACCACATAATCAAAGGCTTCGCCAAGGTTTCTCATGGCATCGTCCAGATACTTTTCACTGTAAGCGTACATCGTCCGGCTTCATCTCCTCCCTGATGATATCCCGCATATAGATACCGTTCACGTCATCCTTTTCAAGCTCTTTTTGAAATGCATCCCGCGCTTCTGTGTCACGGTTCCTGCGCTTCACATAATATACGGAATTATCGGCAACGGCATAGTCGAGGAAACGAATAGCTTCAAAAGCCTTTTCTGATTTTAAGACGAACTGTTCCCCCAGATTTCCAAGCTTCATTGAATAGGCAAGCTGTTTCAGGGAAATTCCATTCCCGACAAAAGAACGTGCAAAAGAGAAATACGAATCATCTGCCCTGTATCCGATGATAACATCGTATGTACCGTATTCCGGCAGAAAGTTTTGCAACAGATATTCCCTGCCTTTTTTTTCAATAGGTGTGGACAATCTGCCCCGACGGTTTTGAAGCAGAATGGCAAGCCAGTTCAGGATGATATACGGTCCTGTCGAAAGGTTCAGAAAGCTCAGGCCGTCTGTTTCTATCTCATAGCGGTTAGCATAACCGTCAACGCCCTCGCTGCAAGCCCATTCTTTGGCAAGCTCAAGATGTTCTGTGCAATAAAAACCGCAACCGTAGTCATTATATGCCTTCCCTTTGCCGAAAATCGGTTGTTCCAGAATACTCGGCGACCCATGAAACAGAATGAGCTTGCTCATACAGAAGACCTCCCGCAACAGGCAAGCTTTATACTTCTGTAGAAGTATAAAATCAACAAGAGGCCATGCTTTTCTTAGATCAGGGCACTGCCTGGGTAAGGAGTATGCCTGGCGGAAAAGCCTGAAGACGACAAGAAAAGGACAACAGCCACCAGGACCGACATTCCTCTTCTGCTCTCTTTCTACTCGGCAAGGAGCCTCATTTCAGACAGCTGCTTACAGCTCCATTTCCATGTGCTGTGCATCCACAAGGCCAGAAACCGTTTCGCAGTGAAAGATCTGCTTCAGCAGTGTTTCCAGTTCTTCCCGTGCGGCAAGCACCCTGTCCCTGTTAAAATCCGCAAAACCGTCAATAGGGAAGAATATATCTGACGAGGCAGGAGTAATCTTACCATGTTCGCTCTGCCGCCAGGTCCAGCGGCGGGTACGCACCTGATGCCCGACGGCATAGACGACCTCGCCGGCATCCGGCGTTTCCTCTGCCTCGTTGCCGAAGGGAAGAAAGGTATCCTCCGGCTGTGCAAGCCTGATACGCATGTCATCGCTGCTTCCGCCCAGATCGTGTGCTCCCATAGGCAGGGTGTATTTCAGGGAGACGGCATTGCCCAAATCCACAACAGAATTGATGTGCGGCATCCCCTTGCCCTTTGCGATACGGGTAAACAGGGCCTCTATTGAGCAGAGATACTTGTTCGGATTGATATTGAGAGCACGGAATGCTTCCCTGTACGGCAGGATATCAGGCTCTTCCCTTACCTTTTTCCCTTCAAAGCGCTGTGCCGCAGTTTTGATACTTTCATCCAGAAGACTGTCGATCTCAGGATATGCCCTGCTGTTGTCAATGCCGCGGGCCATGACAACGCCAAAGCAGGCGTTAGGGAGCTTTTCAAAGATTTCCTTGTCAACGATGAATTTCATAGCTGTTCCTTCTGATTATCTGCACCTGACCGGAATACAGATTTCGGCCACGAATTTGCCAGCATCCTGGGTAATGCCATAGTCAACGAGCGTAATTTCACGGGAAAAACCAACGATTTCCATGCCGTGCTCCTCTATATAGCCCAGTAACTTTTCATACTGTGCCGGAGCTTCTGCATGGCTTCCCCTGAAGCGCAGGCGCACACAGTGCGTTTCCGGCAGGTCAAGCGTTTCGCCTTCATAAAGGTCCTCTGGGTCCAGCAGCAGAAAAATGCCATCATACTGGCCTGTTTCAGCTTTTTGCAGATGCTCTGCGGAAATGCCGAGCCCGACCTTGCCGAGGAAAACAACGGCTTCTGTACCGGACTGGTCGAGCTTTCTGATCGGGGCCTCCATATCATGGGAACCGGCGATTCTGAGCGCATCGTCCATCCAGACGATACGACAGGCAGGCATCTGTATGAGGGCAATAGTGTCCAGCGGTGTATTCTGTGCATCCGACAGCCAGTTCAGCCTGTGGTCAATCTTCCGCTCAATGCGCCTGAGCTCGTCCAGTTTTTTCAGGACAGTCTGCTTCTGCTGCAGCAATTTTTCCTCTATGCGCCCTATTTCCTTGTTTTGGAGAAAGTCCTTTATGTCGGACAATGGCATGTCCAGCGCACGCAGGTAGCGGATCGTGTTCAGCACCTCAAACTGCTCCGCCCCATAATAGCGATAGCCGGAGTCAGGGGAAACGTATTCCGGAGCAAGCAGGCCTGCGGCTTCATAGTGCCGCAGGCTGCTGATGCTGACATGAAACAGCTTTGAAACTTCTCCAATTGGAAAGAGATTTTTACGGCTCACCTCTTGTCCCCTTCGCCTAAGAGTTGCCCGACCTATGCTGCAGCAAAGGCAGGGCCTGCCACGATGACAAAACCAACGGATCCTGCGCCCCAAAGCCAGACCAGAAAGACCTCCCTGGCTGACATGCTGCCCAGAGTAGGAAAACAGGACATAAGGACATCTGCCTAAGCATCCCTGGCCAGGATGCAGTGCAGGATAAACTCTGCAACTGTTGTAGAGTCAACCCCCCAAATGATATCCCGCCCCAAAATTTGCCTGAGCAGCAAAAGGAAAAGCCATTGCGTACTGCTTTGCGGCTTGTTTTGGAGTGTCAGCGCAGTTTCAGCTTGCAGATGGCCTGTGTCATGGTTCCCATAGGACAGAAGGCACACCAGCTGCGAGGTTTCCAGAACACCATGGCAATCAGGCCCAGCAGCAGAGAAGTCAGCATCAGGCTGTAGAAGCCGAAACTGAACTGGGCAATCCAGTCTTCTGTCGTTCCGGCAGTATAGGTCCAGCCCCATGGCACGCTGAACGTCCAGAAGAGTGTAACCGCCTCTTTCAGGGATGACGCTCCGGATGCCACAAGGTATGTCTGAAACACCATATTCCCGAACATCAGGAGGAAGAAGGTCATAAAGCCGTAACGGAACCACTTTGAGGTCAGCCAGCGGAGCGTCGCCCTGCAACGGGAGCACTTAAGGCCTGTGCCCAGCTTGCTGAAGAGCTGGCCTCTTCCGCATAGATGGTTGCAGAAAAACTTATTCCCGCCAAAGACGGCAAAAAGCAGGGGAAGGAGGAAGTCTACCATCCCAATCCAGGCAAAAAGGATGTTGAAAAAGCCCAGGCTGAAATAGACGATGGCATACAGCCAAAGATAGTCGTACCAGTGCTTCGTTTTCATGCATCTGCCCCGCCTTTATCTCAATGCAGCCGGCAGGACACATTTTTGAGCATTTGCCACAGCCGGCACAGAGGTCTTCCTGCACCACAGCATACGATCCGCAATACACTTTGACAGCACCTATCGGACAGGTATTTTCACACACGCCGCAGGCAACGCATCTTGCCTTGTCTGCGACGGCCACTCGTTTTGAAAGCATGACATTCTCCTCCTGGTCCGGGCCTCACATCAGGGTATGCAGGAGCGTATATTCTGATGGCTGGAAATACCGGCCAGACTGCCAGACGACGCCTGGGTGATGCCTCTGAGTAATCCGCAGGCCGGAACCGTACATGATTATTGTACGGCTCATAACAGCAGAAAACACCATGCTTTTCTGTAACAAAGTTACATTTCTATACTTTTCATCTCAGGGCGTTCAGGGCTTCGGTATTCAGGAGCGTGACTGCGCCACGCTTAAGCTCAACAAAACCGTCCTCTGCGAAGCTCTTGAGCATTCTTGCCACGGCTTCCCGCGCCGAGCTGATATGCACGGCGATTTGCTCGTGTGTCATCCTGATGGTATCAGAGCCAGTGCGCCCGGACTCGGACAGGAGGAACCCGGCCAGCCGCCGGTCAAGCCCTTTGAACAAGATCTGCTGCATTGCCCACATAACATCGGAAAAGCGCTTTGCAGCCAGCTCATAGAGGAAACAGCGTACATTCAGGTTCTGCTCCTTCAAGGCGGCAATGACTCCTGCCGGAATAACAAGGACCTCTGTTTTCTCCC
>CAVLCT010000105.1:0-6487 GCA_963661665.1 Bulleidia sp.
TGTGTCATTTGGGTAGCTTTTGCCGGAACAGTTCTGAACGGCAGGCACGATCCAATGCTTTTTTTTCGTGCCTGGCAGAAAGCGGATAGTTTGTGATGCGTACTTTTAAGAAATTTAACAAGCGGAGCCGGACCCTGAAGCCTTCGGGAGAGCTTTCTAGGCGCTTTCTGGAAAAGCTCGCCCAGATGACAGGCTGTCCCGAGCAGGCCGTGCTGGTAGAGCTGTGGCGCAACTGGCATGTGGTCATGGGAGAGGAAATTTCCTCGCTTTGCCTGCCCCTTGGGCATAAGGGCGACAGGCTGGAAGTAGGCTGCGAGGACAGCATGGCCATGCAGGAACTGCAATACCAGCGCCATGAAATTCTCGGCAGGGCCAATTCCTTCATGGAAAAGCCCTTTTTCAGCCAGGTGAAGGTTTCCCTTGTCCTGGACAAGCCTCCCCTCTGGTCCTGCAATGAGTCTGAGCCTGCCATGGATGAACAATGGGAGAGCTGTGCCGAGGGAACGTATCTCAAGGACATGGATCCTGACTCGGCAGTTGCCCGCTGCTATCGTGCCTATTGCAAAAAGGCCTGAAGAAAAACAGAGGATTCATCTGCCGGCTGTCATCCCCGGACAGACTGAGTGTTTCCATGCTGCTTTCTGATGCAGCGTCAGATGTACAGCCGTCCTGGCAAGGGCAGATCCTGCCTGTAATAAAGCGTGATTACGCGGTTTTGCGTTTTGTGACGGCTTGCACTCCGCTGCATCAGGGCTTATAAAGAACTTTTTACTTACGTATTCTTCTGTTGCTACAGGGAGTCCGAATCATGCCTCAGAAAGGCCCGCATATCTCTATTTCTCCGGATTATGTCGTCAACCGTATTTTGCGCATCAATATTGATGACTTTCAATCCTGGCCTGAGTCTGTGCGTCAGCTTGCCATTTCCATAGCAGAAGAGCTGTTTCTGGCTGCCTATAATCCGTTTATTAATGCGGATACCATTCGCGGCAGCGTAAACGAGCACTATGAGCGCGATTCCATTTCGCTGGCCCACTACTATGCAACGGCCATCAGTGAAGGCATAACCATGTTCTGGTCCGCCTACGAGGCGGAAGAAACTTTTCGCGGGCATTTGCTGGAAAAACTGAAGGAAATACTGCCTGAAGACGGTATTCTGGCGGATCCGGCCTCCATTGTTGCCTCTGCAACCGATGCCACTGACCTGCGCATGGAGCTGCCGCTCATGGTTGTCGAGCCTGATACCACGGAACAGGTGTCTGAGCTCGTCAAGCTTGCCAACGAGCTTAAATTTGCCCTTATTCCCCGCGGCGGCGGCTCGGGCATGACAGGCGGCGCCGTTCCGGCCCGCAAAAGGACGGTCATTGTCAGCCTTACCAGGATGGATCATATAAAGGCCATTGATCTTGAGGGGCTGACAGTAACCTGCGAGGCAGGGTGCATTACGCAGCACGTCAAGGAGGCCGTCAGCAAGGCAGGCGCCCTCTTCTCTGTGGATCCCGCTTCCAAGCTGGCTTCTACCATAGGCGGCAACATCTCCGAGAACGCCGGCGGCCCCATGGCCTTTGAATACGGCACCACCATAGACAACCTGCTCTGGTGGCGCATGGTGACGCCTACAGGCGAGATCATCTCGGTAGAAAGGGAAAACCATCCCAGGCATAAGATCATGCACGGCGATACGGCCGTCTTTGCCGTCAAGGACGTGAGTGGCGGTGTCAGGAACGTGGTTACCCTTTCAGGCGACGAACTCAGGCTGCCTGGCCTTGGCAAGGACGTCACCAACAAGGCACTTGGCGGGCTTCCCGGCGTGCAGAAGGAAGGAACGGACGGCATTATCACCGAAGCCTGCTTTACCACCTATCCCAAGCCAAAGTTCAGCCGCGTCATGGCTCTGGAATTTTTTGGCCGCAGCATGCTGCCGGCTGCCATTGTGGTGCGCGAGCTGGTGGGCCTGCGCAACCGCATCCGCGAGGAAGGCGATTATGCGCATATCTCTGCCATGGAGGAATTCAACGCCAAATATGTGCAGGCCATAGACTATCAGCGCAAAAGCCAGAAGTACGAAGGGCAGCCCATATCAGTCATTATTGTCCAGGTTGACGGTGATGACGCCTATCTGCTGGACCGTTGCGTAGACAATATTGTCGCCGTCGTCGAACAGCAGGAAAATGTCGATATTACTGTGGCCCAGGACGAGAAGGAAGCAGAACGCTTCTGGGAAGACAGGCACAGGCTTTCGCTCATAGCCAGGCGCACCTCAGGCTTCAAGATGAACGAGGACGTTGTCATTCCCATAGACAGGGTGCCTGAATTTGCCGAATTTCAGGAGCAGGTCAATCTGGAATGCACGTCCAAGGCCTACCGCAGGGCCTTGCAGGATATAGAGCGCATCCAGGGCTTTCCCCTGGAGGACGAGGAGTTCGACAGCGAATTCTCCTATGTTTCCAAGGGGGCCGTGGGGCAGCTCTCCCATAAGGATGTCTCTGACGAGGACATCCTGAAAAGGGCCCGCCTATTTTTGCAGAAGCTCTGTGAAAAGTACCCCAGGCTCCAGAACTCCATCACCCGCATAGCCGACTACATGGAAGCGTCCAGGCTGGTTGTCGCAAGCCATATGCACGCCGGTGACGGCAACTGCCATATCAATATTCCCGTGAACTCCAACGACCATGACATGCTGTCGCATGCAGAGGAAGTGGCCAGCCGCATCATGACCAGATGTCAGGAAATGGGCGGCGAAGTTTCGGGCGAGCATGGCATAGGCATTACCAAGATTCATTTCCTGAGCCAGAAGAAGATGGACGATTTGCGCCTCTTCAAGGAAAGGACCGATCCCCGCGACGTGATGAATCCGGCCAAGCTTGTGTACAGGGAACTGCCTGTCAAGCCGTTTACCTTCTCCTTCAATGCGCTGATCCGCGACATCAGGGAGAGCGGTTTGCCGGACAAGGATGTCTTTATAGACATATTGCGCAACGTGCAGGCCTGCACGCGCTGCGGCAAGTGCAAGACGGTCTGCCCCATGACCTGTCCCGAGCTGTCGCTGCAGTTCCATCCCCGCAACAAGAACATGGTCTACGGCATGCTGATGGAAGCCATCTACTATTCGCAGATCAACAAGGGGCATGTGGATGACGTCCTGTTCAGGGACCTCAGGCGCCAGATTGAGCACTGCACAGGGTGCGGGCGCTGCATGGCGCAGTGTCCCATGAAGATACCTTCTGGCAATGTCGCCCTGTCCCTGCACGCCATGCTGGACCGCGAGGGGGCCGGCGGCCATCCTTTGAAGGAACATGTCATTGACTGGCTGGCAAAGGATGTCTCCAACAGGGTTCCCAAACTGGCCAAGATGGCATCCATCGGCCAGAACATGCAGAACAAGTTCCTGCGCCTTGTGCCCGAAGCCTGGCGTTCCCGCATGGAAAGCCCCCTGTTTTCAGGGCCTGGTCCCAAGATGGGGTATACCAACCTCTATGAATCGCTCAAGATACAGAGAGGCAATATCTTTTCCACCGAGGACAGCCCCGAAAAGCTGCCGCTGGTGCTGTATTTCCCGGGGTGCGGCAGCAGCCTCTTTTATGACCGCATAGGCCTTTCGTCTGTCATGCTGCTGCTTCAGGCGGGATTTGCCGTCATGGTGCCTCCCAAGCATATGTGCTGCGGCTATCCTGCCCTTGTTGCCGGCAAGAACGTGGCCTATGAGGACAATATGGCCCAGACCAGGCAGTACCTGGCTTCCATGATCCGTTCTGCGCAGCAGCAGGGCTATACAGTGACCAATATTGTCACCAGCTGTCCTACCTGCCTGGACAGCCTGGAACGCTACGGCCTTGAGGAACAGTTCCCCGATATCCATATCCTTGACGTGGGGCAGCTCACCTTCCCCATCTTTAACAGGCAGGCCCAGGGCCATTCTACGCCACTGCCTGCGGGGACGACCATTGTCTACCATGGCTCCTGCCACTGCCCGTGGGCCGGCGTGCACCGCATCAAGGGGCATCAGATGCTCATGAAGCAGGTGGAGCAGTACAGCGGGGCCAGGCTTGTGATGAGCACCGGCTGCTGCGGCGAGTCCGGAACAGGTTCCATGACCTCTCCTGCCATTTACAACGAGCTGCGCAAGGTCAAGAAGGAAAACCTCTCTTCCCTGATGGATGCGGACTACAAGAATGTTGTCCTTGTATCCTGCCCGTCCTGCAAGATAGGCATTGCCAGGTGCCTGCTCGGCATGAAGCGCAAGAATCATGTCCTGCATGTGACGGAGTTTATAGCCGGCCTGATGGACGGAGAGGACCGCAGGCAGACGTTCCGCAAGAAGATTGCCGAAACCAAGGGCGAACTGCGCATCTGGCAGCGGAAAACGGAGGAAAATGCCTAGGAATAGGGCGCTGGGCCTGTTTTGGGGTTGACACAAGGCTACGCTTTTTTTTATCACAAAGGCGAAACAACCTGCAGCCCCTGCTGCGGGCGTTTCGCCCTTAAGAAGGAGTTTCACGGCAGAGAGCAGGATTTTTTCTGAGACTGATAACCTGTTCATTGCTTCTTTGGCTGTACTCTGGCAGCCGGACGGGTCGCGCAGATTTGTCTGGCAATGCTTCTTCCAGCGGGCTCAGGCAGCCTGCCTGCAAGCAAGGCAGAGACAACGGGTACAGCCAGCGGCATCTTTCACACGACAGAATGCCGTTGTGTATCATCAAGGAAACATAAGGAGGCTGCGTTTCACTTTCCTTTCCTGGAAAATATGGCGCAGTAAGTAAATTATGACAAAAGCAGATCTTGTTGCTAAGATTGCCGAAAAGGCTGGTTTCGACCACAAGAGTGATGCCGAGAAGGCTCTCACCGCTACATTTGCTGTCCTGCGTGAAGCTCTGGTTGCCGGCGACTCAGTTACGTTGAACGGCTTCGGCACCTTCAAGACCGTTTCCCGTGCCGAGCGCAAGTGCCGCAACCCCCGCACCAAGGAAGAGATGGTTGTTCCCGCCTGCAGGGTGCCCAAATTTATTCCTGGCAAGCAGCTGAAAGAAGCCATTCAGTAAGCCTGAAAAACTTTCGGAGAGATGGCAGAGTGGTCGAATGCGGCGGACTTGAAATCCGTTGAGGGGGTAACCCCTCCAGGGGTTCGAATCCCTTTCTCTCCGCCACTATAATGAAACCAAGGGACTTTGTTTGACCGTAAAAGGCAACAAAGTCCCTTTTTTCAAGCATTTAGATTCCGCATAGGTTCGTGGTTGACCGTTGTAGAACACAAGCAATTAGGCGATTTGTGAAGATGGATGTATAGATTTTTGTCTAAGCCGTCCTGAGCGGCTTACCCGATCTTCACAAAACGTTTATAAGGTGTTGATAATGGCAACAAAAACCACACAACCTCTCTGCGTTACAACCATAAATAAGGCCCTGCGGGATGGGCGTCCACTCATATTAAAGGATACAGGTTCCCTGCGCCTGAAAGTGCATGGCAAAAACAAAGGAACATGGTTCTACCGAGGCCGCCTGGCTGGTTCTGACAAAATCATTGAAGTCTCATGCGGAACCGCACCAGAAATCGGCCTTCGTGCCGCACGGGAACAGAGAGACAAAGTTCGTGTGCTTCTAAAGGATGGCATCAATCCCAATGAGCAGAAAAAGGCCAAGCTGATTGAAGAGAAAATCCAAACAGACGCTGATGCCAGAACTTTCGGTGTAGTAGCCGAGGAATATTTTGCTAAACGGGGCGATATGTCCCCCAAAGGGCTCCAAAGTGAACGGGGTCGCGTTAAAAACCATATGGCGGGTATACGGGACATCCCTGTTGCCCAGATAGAGCGGTTCAAACACCTGAAGCCTGTGATAGAAAATCTCATAGAACAGGGAATGTCCGAGCAGGCAAGGCGTGTAGCGGGCTTGATTCATCGCATCATGAATTTTGCCGTGGATATGGGCTATATCGACTCTTCTCCAGCGGACAGCCTTGTCAGATTTATTCCCAGGTCTAAAAAAACTCAGCGGCATCATGCAGCATTGGTCACTGAGGAATCAGCCGCAAGTCTCTTTCAGCGTATATGGCATTGCTGTGAAAGCGGCAGAAGCAGCCCCTTTCTCACCGCAGCCTTGAAACTGAGTTGCTACATGCCCATTCGTAATGGCAATATGGTTGAGGCGCAGTGGGAGCATATCGACTTTGACAAGGGCCGGTGGCACTTTCAGGAAACCAAGAACGGCCACGCCTACATTATCCCTCTTACTCATCAGATCAGGGGAATCTTGGAAGAGCTTAAAAACTATCGCTACAATAAATGGTGCTTTCCCAGTGGTTCCAAAACAGGGCACATCTCCAATGGCGGTATGAGTAAACTACTGCGTCTTGCAGGAGTGCCCAGAGGAGAGCAAAGCCTGCATGGCTTCCGGAGCACATTTCAGACACTCGCCTTGGAGCACGGCCTTCCAAAGGCATTAACAGAGAAACTTCTCTTCCATGTTGCCGGAGGTAAAGTTGAACAGGCGT
>CAVLCT010000105.1:6497-6927 GCA_963661665.1 Bulleidia sp.
CGGTAGACGCCCTGAGAATAGGAAACCCTGTTCCTGTCTTACCACCTCAATTCGATCCTTACAGTTAAGATAACCGTTCAAGGCATCGGTGCTTGAGACATCCTTGCCACCTGCCCGAACATCATAATTGACCTTAAGGCCACGCACTGAGTTGCTGTGGCCTTTTCTTTTACAAATGTGTTTGTGGTATGGACGGTGTGAGCATACTAATCATCTTGTAATGCTGAGACACAGGAGGAAAATACTGTAGCATATAGAAACTAGGAGACAATATAGACACTTTTTGACTTCTCTTTGCATTGATTGTCAGAAATGTGATATATGTTCATTAACTGAGACCATCTAGGTTTCAAATACTAAATTGTACGGAGGACATCAGCATGTCTACTAATTTCGTATCACCCCGCATCCGCATCAAGGAGGTCATGCA
>CAVLCT010000106.1:0-6733 GCA_963661665.1 Bulleidia sp.
TCTGTTAGATCTTTTTCGCCCATGGACACCTCATTTCCCTGAAGGTTACCGAAATACCTGACACACCAGCCTGGAAACCCGCAAAAGAGGCAACAGAGCATGTATCAGGTCGCCTGCCTATACTTAAAGATATATATTCCAATGTATAAAGTAAAGACAGCGGAGTTTCTTGATGACTCCGGGGCATGCCTTTGCTGAATGCAGAGATACTATGCTGCGATGCCCAGGCCAGCCTGCTTTGACATTGCCCTGTGTTTGCCTAATAGGCATAAACAGCAGTTATATGCCTTCAAAGCTGACGGTTGTTTTGGTGCATTCTTCCGCCCAGTGACGGGGAATGAGGAAGCCTGACATATTGTCAGGAAAGGTGCCTAAGACACGTATCTGATACTCAGGGGAAGAGTGGCCGCCATACTCAATCAGGGCGTTCTTGATAAACTCCCTGCTTACAATAGGGCTCTCTTCGGAGTTCATATACAGTGCGTCATAAATGCCGTTTTTCTGCCCCTTGTTCAGCTGGTTCATGGCCTCCCAGAAATAGCCGCTGGGCCGTGTAGGCTGGCTTGTCATGATATAGCGGTTGCGCCTGCCAGTAAGTGCACCTCTCAAGACTTCATGAATGGCATCAGGCACACCCGAAGCTTCGTCAACCACTATCATGAGATTATCGTTATGCTGTCCGGCGAGGTTTTCAGGGTTAGCCTTGCTGGCAGTCTTGGGCAGTACGTACCAGCTGTCTTTGTAGCCAGCGGCATAATAGCGGCGCGTCTCTTTGATAAAGCAGTTTTTCTGCCACGGATACAGGCGCTCCATGGTCTCAATTACGCCATCAAGGTATTTCCAGACAACGGAGCGTGCCTGTTCAATGTTGGTGGCAGTCAGAATGGCATTGCTGAACGGGAATACACGCATATTCCAGTCCAGAATCCACGCAAGGACAGCGCTTTTCCCTGTGCCGTGTCCGCTGGATACTGCGACCCTTGCCCCAGGGCGTGAGCAGGCGTCCAGAAACTCAACCTGTTGCCACGTTGGTGTGAACTGGCAGTTCTCCATCACGTACAAAAGCAGGTTGTCATAGTACCGCTCAACGAACTTTTCGTAGCGCTTGTCTTGCAGGATATTAGGAGTCTTCATTCTGCGCCTGTTGTGTAAAGCTGTCTGCCGTGCTGGCTCTCAAGGAATCTATTTCCTGCCTTCTTGCCGGCAGGCCGTTAAGCTGTTCCTGTATCTCTTTGCTGCGCTCTTCCATCCGCCTGGTGAAGTCTGCATCCGTGAAGACGGAGTAGCTGTTATCATTGTTTTCAGCCGGTGCAAGCTCTGTTTTGGAAATGAGGATAGTCAGGATTTCCGGCATGGCGATACCAGCAATGGACAGCTCAAGCCCCGCTTCAACGGCAGTGATTTCCTTGTCCTTAAGCTGTGTCAGGACCTTGCTGACAGTCTTTTGCTCATCTGCCGTATACGGCTTTTGCACAGGCTTGAGCGAGGCATACCCGCACTTGGAAGACAGGTAAAAAATGGTGGCCTTGAGATTTTGGTTGGCAATGAGCTCGGCAAGTGCATCCTCTGCAAGCTTTCGGGACAAAGAAGAATTGCTGTTTTCACTTTCGGCGGCCTCTTGCTTGATAACCGTGCTGAGCTTTGAATCGTTGCTGTCAATGTTCAGGGAGGCAAGGTGTCTGGAAAGAAGACTGCGTGAAACACGTAATGATTTGGCAGTCTGAGTAATATTGCCGTCATTTTCATCCAGCGCCGCCTTGATTTCATCGGCTGTATAGCTTTTAAGCTTATTTTTCTTAGCCATAGGCTTTTAATAGCTGTCAACTACTGTAAATTGTGGACAGGCAAGTTTTTTGTATCCCTGAATTCTGTTTGCTGGCAGTTCTATTGTTGTGTGAACTTCCTTGCATTTTGGGCATATCCTTGTCCTTAGAATGAAGTTCTTAAATGTTACAGTCCTGCATATAGTTGTTTTGGTATTGCCACACGTTGGACAACAATATGCGATATATGCTGAGCTCTGTTTTCTCATTAAAGACTATCTCCAGAAAGCAAGCAACATGATTACAAAAAGGCCAATAACACCTGCGCCGATACAGGCCAGCAAAAACGTTGATACGGTGTTGTCATGAGCCAGTGCGCACCGGCCCCAGCTCCACGGCATAAGCGGCTTGCGATACATTGCACACTGTTCGCCCACGCACATGGAAGAAAGATAGGGTTTGCCACCATCGTTGGCATTCAGGGATGAGCTGTACAGGACGCTGTTAAAAGCGCCGCCTGGAATAACCTGTATGTCGCCCCTGTTGTTGGAGTGCTGCAAGGAAAGGCGCCCCATCGGGCACCATTTATCTTGGTAGCCGT
The DNA here is from genome assembly GCA_963661665.1 of Bulleidia sp. Lineage (GTDB taxonomy): Bacteria > Desulfobacterota > Desulfovibrionia > Desulfovibrionales > Desulfovibrionaceae > Desulfovibrio. The sequence continues at coordinate 2,365 of CAVLCT010000106.1, forward strand.
CTTTTTTCATCTGTAACTCCCAGGTACTGTTTCAGTTTTAAGCACCTGCCATGCCATATGGCATAGTCAGGACTGTCGCCCAGCTTTTCATTCAGCATCCGAAGCCGTTCGGCAAGCATGTACAAAAGAAGCTTGTTTGTTTCGTTCCCCAGCGCAGTTGTCACGGCATAGGTTATTTCCCCGTCTGTGCGCAATTTTGAGCCATAGCAGCCTATTGTCCGGTTGAACGCTTTCTGAGCCAGTACAATGGCCGTGTGTGCGCCGTGAGTGACGCTCATGTCAAACAGGACTGCGCTTGTTCTTTTGGGGAATACATACAGCCTGGGGATATCCCAGAACCAGTATTTCAAAAGGTGCCAGCGGTCCTTTCTCGGCACTTTCTTTGCCCATGAATACTTTGGAGACAGTCCCAGCTTTTCACGGAGGCTTGTATCATAGCTTTTGTTTATTATGTCCCATGACAGCCCGAAAGGGGGACGGCTCAATCCATCTGGCCAGTTATTTTCTTCTTCTTTCTCTGTAAAAAGATAGGCATAGTTAAAATTTTCTGTACTTTGCACCCTTGTTTTCCCGTGTCATATTTTGTCTGCCTCTGAAAAGTATACTTATTTTAGATTATAATCAACTTTTCTGCTAAATACACGGCTATTTAGCAATCACGGTTTGCGCAAAGCCTAATATCATTGTAAGAATGAGTGAAAAAGCTTTTTTATTCTGTTCCCATGGGAGACTGAAATATGGCAGAAAAAGACAATTTTACCCTTGCCAAGAACAAGGCAGCGGCACCTTTCAAGCTCAAGAGTACAGACGCTCTTGCACTGGACTTTGAAAAGCTTGATGAAAAGGGTTTGAAGAAGTTCACAGGGGCCTTTAAGAAGAAGGGAGCGCCGGTCAAGAGCGTGAAGGCACCCAACAAGGCCAAGCGGGCAAACGGCATCCAGCAAAAGGACTTTAAGCTTGAGTTTGAAGACGGGCAGACACTGGCCTTCTTTGTGAAGTCTGACGGCACCATCTTCCAGGTAAAGCTGAACAACAAGGTAATCCCTGTCACCAATACCACCAACATGACAAAGGCCATTGACGAACTGGCCAAAAAAGTACTGGCAAACGCAGACGCCTACACAAAGGCCCGCGCCAAGCGTGAAGAGGCACTGAGAAACAAGAAAATCAGGCCGCCCAAGCCCAATGTTACCACCGCCCGCGAGATTAAAATCAAAGAAAAGGAAGCATCAATCAGTGCACTTTCCGAGTCACTGGACGGCCTGAAAAAGCAGTATGACGAACTTGCTGCCGAAAATGACACAAGCACAGGAACGATAGCTTCCCTGAAAGAACAAATTGAAGAAGCCAGGGCGTATGAAAAGCAGCTCCGCAAGGAAATTTCAGAGTTGCAGAGCAAAGGGTACACCTACGAAGGCCAGAAAAAGCCACAGAGCAACGCTGACTGGTTCAAGCAGCATGTTATTATAGCTGGCATGTAGTCCATTAGCAGAGGTTTAGTATGTTTAATATGTTCGGAAACATGTTCGGCAGATTGTTTTCACCTGCCTTTGGCAAAACAGAGGAAGAGCCCATCTTTGAAAGCATTGACGCTGATTCCTGCAAGTCTGACCTGGGATATAACCCCTACTGCGATGGCGTGAGATGCTTTGACAAGGATGACTACTTCCCTGACGGCTACACCGAGGAAGAGCTGCGCAGTATCTACTACGATCTTAATCAGGAAGACGGCATGGATCTGCTTATCGAGACTGCCGACTTTGATGAAGTGGATGATTACTACAATCCTGGCGAAGAGGAAGTCGATCCGGCCTTTGTTCTTGAAGCCGTGACAGTCAAGAAGTTTTCCCGCCTTGAAGGCGTTATCCGCCGTGGCATGCTGCCTCCTATTCGCAAGCATATGAAGGTAAAGGACCCGACTACCGGCGAGCCTATCACCGTTCTGGATCCCATTATTGGCAAGCCCAAGAAGTCAGCCGGCTTTGCCTATGTGACAGCGCAGATTCCGTTCAGTGACGGACAGGTGGTATCTATTATCTTCCATGCGCCCGAAGGGGACGGCAAGAAGATTGGCCCCGCTGATATGGTGGTTGCCTTCCGCTGGCTTCTTAACAAGCGTGACATTACTGCCGTTGTCGCTCCCGAAGACGGCAAGGAAGTAAGCCTTGAGACTATCTCCCTGCGACTGGCCCAGCTTGTGGGCAAGAATGCAAAGAGATTTGCCTCTACCCAGAAGGAAGTACAGGCAAAGAAAAAGCAGCTGGAAGAGCTGACTGAACAGGAAAAGGAACTGGACGAACAGAACAAGTCCTACGAAGACAAGATAGCCAGCGGCTTGCAGAAAAAGGAGGACCACGCAAGCGAAATTGGCGCCTTGCAGGCAGAGCTTGCCAGCCAGCAAACGACAAACAGGGAGCTTGAAACGATTCTTGCCGGCCTGAGGAAGCAGGAAGAAGCGGCAAAGAAGAATGAGCCTGAGACTGGCGGCAAGGCAGGGGCGGATAAGGATGCTGGGGGCAAGCCCGAACCACAGGGGACGCAGCCCGAACCCCAGCCGGCAGACAAAAAGGAACCATCTTACGTGAAGCCCCTGAATGATATCCTTGATGGCAAGTACGACAACGATATTGATGAAATATCCAGGCTAATCAATGCTGCTATTGATGAAGGTTTAGCAGACAGGACGTATGAACAACCTGAGTATAAAACCTTGTTTATAGGAGCCATAAGTTGCATGAAAAGTCTTCTGCGCGCCTACGTAAAAACAATAGAAGATACGTTGAACTTGCCTGAAAACGAAGAGGAGAAATCAAACATTGATGATCGATTTGCCAAACTTGAAAGGGAAGGAACTCCTATAGTGCAAATGCAGTGTCTGGACGATATCAGGGAGTTTGCTGCAAGAGCTGTTGCCACTGCTAACAAGCCTGCCGCCCCCCAGCCTACAGCCGAGCCGGACTGGGTGCAGTCCATGCACGATATCATAGACGGCAAGTATGATAACGACGCTAAGGAAATAAGCAGGTTGCTTCATATTGTTGCCGATGAAATGGAAAAGCCGGATTGGGACCCCAAGTGGGAAGGCCTTGCCAAGCAGGCGGCTGCTTATCGGACAGAACTGATCAAGACAAAAGCAAAAGCAGCTGGCTTTTAGTATAGGAGGTCCCAAATGGCTTTAACTTTTAAGGAAACAGTCTTTTATCAGGACCAGGTGGACTCCGGTTTGGAGACCCTCGACAAAGGTGGCTTGTCGTTCAAAGAGGAAGTAGCAATCCAGGACCAGGTGACAGAGGCCCTTGAAAAGCTCACAGGCGACACGGCTGAAAAGTCGCTGTATGACCGCCTTGTAGCAGGGGAGTTTAACAAACTTCCCTGGCAACAGTACTATGAGAAACTCAAGGAAGCCTGGACAGAAAGAGGTGCCGACCTTGCGTCTGCACCAATGGAGGCTATTAAATATTTAGAAGCGCACTATGACCCTGCAAGCGATTCTATGAACCAGGCGGCGTAGTATGGCACACACTCTTCTTGAAGAATGCAAAGAGCGACTTGTCGGATGTAAATCATACGTCAAGTCGCCAGAGCCAGAAAAGATATGGGACGAAATTTATAGGATTTTGGAATTTGCCTTTTCTGCAGGCGATGAAATTTCAAAAGCCGTTGATTCTCTTAATCCCGTTGCAGAAACTTTCCGCCACAGCAACAAAGCCCCTTCGGATGTGTATGAACTGTTCAAGGTGTTGCAGGATACACCTTGGGTAGTTCAGGAAAAATTCCTGAAAGCAAAAGAGAATTCTGATATTGTAGCAGCCCTAAAAGGCCAGACAGAAGAGGGGCTTGAACGCCTTGTCTTTGAAGAAAGACGTGCCGCAGGGGAAAAGTTACTTAAAGAGGTTGAGTTTCCTGATCGATGGGTTGCTTCTGGGTACAATAAAGCAAAAAAAGAACATGAAAAAGCATGTTTAGAACTGTCTAAAGCTGACGAGAAGCTTGCAAATCTTAAACAAAGAGAGCGTCTTTCTGTTGATGAACTCCAAGAAATGCGGGTTATAGAGGAAAGGATTTTTGCCTTAAAAGTTAAGTGTAGAGAATTAAAAAACTCACTTTTGCGTGAGGCATTGTTTCTGAGGAAAATAACAAAAAAAGTCTTTCCGAAGATAAAAGAAAGACTGTTACAACGTTCAGAAATATCACAGGAAAAAGCCGATAGATGGGTAAATATCTATGTAAAATTAGAAGAATCTTCAATAAATAAAGTGTTAATTAAAAATCATACAGGCGAAAAAGGGAAAGCTATAATAGATATAGCAAAAAAAGAATTGGCTAATATTTATCGCCTTACCAATGGTAAACTTAACAACATATATAT
>CAVLCT010000107.1:0-6562 GCA_963661665.1 Bulleidia sp.
CCTTCGACCCCTTAGATTCCTTAGAATCCTTAGGTTCCTTGGTCTTGGAGCTGTCCTTTTTGCCCTTCTCCGTCTTTGCGGCAGACTTGGCAGTCTTGCTGTCTTTTTTGGCAGAAGAAATGACTTTTATCTCCATCTGCTCAAAGAGCGCAAGGTGTTCCTGGAGTTCCTTTTTCTTTTGCTTGGGAAGAGCCTTTTTTATTTCCTCTTCAGTGAGGAAGCCCTGCTCCTTGCCTTTCTCAATGAGCTTTTTGAAAAGTTCCTTTTCGGGAGAATCAGCTTCGGCGTCAGATTCGGCATCTTCCAATGCTTCGTCAGTGCTTATAGCAAAGCCTGCTTCTTCTTCGATCAGGCTTTCTGCGGCGGACTTCCCGCTGGCCGCACTTTCGGACGCAGAGGCACCTTCTCCCAGGTGTTCAATGGCATCGTAAGCATCACTGCCAGTGGCAGCGGTCTGCGAATCTATCTGGTTAGTATCAGGAGTGGCAGGCTTTTTTTCACTCATAATAACCTATCTCCGAAAGCTTTGATATGACAAAAAGGACTTTTGTCCCGCGGTTTCCTTATGGCAGGAAAAGGCTGTCAGGATGAGAGGCAGGAATGCGGAAACAGAAAAGAAGAATTTTTTCTGGAAGATATGCTTTTGTCAATACAAAATCGGCAAATTGCCGTAAATAATTAGAGGCGCGACCCTCCTGGGAAGGGGAATGGCATAGCCTTGTGCCGGCTGCCATACCGGTCCCGATGGCTCCCGGCCCAGTTAATATATAATAAGATCGTCTGTCCTGCTGGCAAGGCAAATCAGGAAGAAAGCCGGCAAAACCGGCTTTTTAGGACGCACTCTGCTTAATGCCGGACATTTCTTACTGACTCTTGCCAGTTTCTGCATCCTGGCCATCGTCCTGAGCCTGCCCATCCTCTCCCTGCGGGCCTCCCATGGCATTCAGGATCTGCATGCCGGATCCAAAATCGCCCTGGGCATCGTTCTGGCGCAAAACTGCTGACAAAGACTGCCTTTGCAGGTTGAGCAGGTGCTTGTCTATCTGCTTTTTGAGGACAGCCAGCTCAATGTCAGGCGTTGTGCATGGCGGCGCTTCCAGTCCCCTGTAGCGGTCCCACAGCTGCCGCTCCTGTCCTGAAAGCTCGTATCCTGCCTGAACGCCGTCCTTTTTGATTTTGTTCCACAGATCCTTTGCCAGGGTGGACTTAAGCATGAGATCGGCACTCATGGCCTGTATGTCGGCTATACGGTCAGGATAGCGGATGGCACAGCGGATGATTTCCAGCTCAAATGTTGACATGCCCTGCGCCGCCTTCATGCTGTCACTGCCCCTGGCGGCCTGCTGTCCCTGCTTGTCCATTTCCTCGCCAATGCCTGCCCTGAGCTCTGATTCGTCAAAATTCAGCCACCGGGCCAGGTAGGAGATGGTCGGGCTGACAAGCTCGGGAATGCTCATGGCTTTGATAAGGGTGCGGCACCACTCAAGGGCGTCCCTCGGGGCAAGGGTACGCATGGTTTCCACGCAGAAGCGCAGCCCTGGCATGGCCTTGCTGCACAGCTCTTCAAAGGCATCCTTGCCCTGCGTCCGCAAAAGGGAGTCGATATCCTCTCCTTCCGGCTGCAGGATGACCTTGATTTTGGCGCCTCTGGCAAGAAATTTCCCGGCTGCCGCCAGGGCCGCCTTGCGGCCGGCATTGTCCCCGTCATAGAGGAGCATGATTTGCGGGGAAAAGCCTAAGATCCTTTGCACCTGCTGGTCTGTGAGGGCGGTCCCTAAGCCCCCTACGGCATTTTCATAGCCAAACTGGTGCAGGGTCAGCACGTCCATATACCCTTCGGTCAGAAAAACGCTCTTGGATATGCGGATGGCCTTGCCAGCCAGGTCCAGCCCGTAGAGATGCTCTCCCTTTTTGTAGATGGGAGTATCGTGGGTGTTGATGTATTTTGCCTCGTCTCTGGCCTTGTCTATGATGCGGCCGCCAAAGGCTATGGTTTCGCCGGCCGTATTGCGTATGGGGAACATGAGGCGGGCGCGAAAGGGATCGTAGGGCCTGCCTGTCTTGCTGGACAGGGACACAAGTCCGCCTTCTACTGCCAGGGGAATATTGCAGCCCTGTGCCTGCAAAAAGGAAGCCAGATCGTGCCATTCGTCCTTGGCCCAGCCAAGGCCGAAGCGCTTCATAAGCTCGTCGCTGATGCCGCGCTCCTGCATGTAGGCACGGCACGCTCCGCCGGATGTGCCTGCCAGGTTGCTGGCAAAATGGTTCTTTGCCAGGCGGTACATGTGCATGAGCTGTTCGCGCTTGCTGCGCTGCTCTTTTGCCTTCTGAACTTCCTGCCTGTTGGCCTGGCTGAAGCTTTTCTGCAGGGTGACGCCTGCCTCGCCTGCCAGCTGTTCCAGCGCTTCCTTGAAGCTTACGCCGTGGTATTCCATCCAGAAGGTGAAGATGTCGCCTGTTTTCTGGCAGCCGAAGCAGTAAAAGCGTCCGTCTGGCGTGACGTTGAAGGAAGGCTTTGTCTCCTGATGGAAGGGGCAGGGCGCCACAAAACGGTTCCCTACCTGCCGTAAGGGGACAAAGCGGTTAATAAGCTCCACAATGGGGATGCGTTCCTTGATAAGCGCTATTTCGTCATTGTTGGCCATGAACTCTTCCTTCAAAAAGAGGCCTCGGCAGGCAGCATCAGCAAAGCTCTGCGATGGTCATGCCGTCACCGCCCCTGTCGGCAGGTGCAAGCGCAAACTGCCGCACGTGGGGGCAGGTTTTCAGCCATTCATGGATGGCCCGGCGCAGGGCCCCTGTGCCACGGCCATGAATGATTTCCACCTCGCGCATCTCGGCAAGATAGGCCTTGTCCAGGAAGGCCTGCAGGCAGTTGATTGCCTCTTCGGCACGCAGGCCCCTGATATCGACTTCCCAGGCTGGCTCAGCTGCCCTGGCAGCCTGTGCCGGCGCGGCCTTCGCTTCCTGGGCTATATGCCCGAAGGTCTTGCCCCTGTTTTCCTGGGAGGGCTGTCCCTGCCTGACAGGGACCTGGATGACGTCCAGGGATGCCCACAGGCTGACGCCGCCCATGTCCAGATGGACGCGCTTGCGCTTGGCGTCGTATTCCGTGACCACGCCCTTTTTCTTGAAGACAGTGTGGGTGACTGTGTCGCCAGCCTTGATTTCAGGCACATCGCTGTTTGCGGCTTTGGGTGCAGCTTCCTCTGTTTCCTTGGCTAGAGAGGCCCGTAAGGCCGCCATCTGGCGCAATGCCTGCTTGTGGGTGACCTTTTCCTGCTGCACGGCCCGCAGCAGTTCCTGGGCCTGGCCCCTGACCTCGTCATGGAGCCTGGCTCTTTCCCTGTCCAGACGCTCCTTGCAGTGCATCTGGGCGTTGCGGGCCTTGTTCTGCTCGTCCTTGAGGGCAGCAATTTCCTTTTCACGGACAAGGGCCAGCTCGTTCAGCCTGCGCAGGATGGCGGTCGTGTCCTCGCCGTCCTGCAGAAGATAGTGCTCTGCCCTTTTGAGCACGCATTCAGGAAGGCCGTGCTCCCTTGCCACATCCAGGGCCTGGCTTGAGCCCACCTGGTCATAGGCCAGCACGTAGAGCGGCCTGCTTGTCTCAGGATCAAAGAGCATGGAGGCGGCCCTTGCTCCCTGCTTTGCCATGGCATAGCCCTTGAGGGCTGGAAAATGGGTGGCAGTCAGAACAAAGGTACCCTTGCTGAGCAGCTCGTCCAGCACTGCCTGGGCCAGGGCAGCACCCTGGGCCGGATCTGTTCCTGAGCCGAATTCGTCAAGCAGTATGAGCGCCGATTTGTCGAGATGCTTCCAGGCCTTGGCCAGATGGTCTATCTGGGCCGTAAAGGTGGAAACGTTGTCTTCAAGGCTCTGTTCATCGCCGATAAAGGCGTCCATGCGGGTAATAAAGGGCAGGTGTGAGCCCTTTGCCACCGGAACAGGCAGTCCTGCCAGGGTCATGGCCACGCAGAGGCCAAGAGTCTTGAGGCACACCGTCTTGCCGCCTGCATTGCCGCCTGTCACGATGACGGCCCTGTCCTCGGGGCGGAAGAGAATGTCCAAAGGATGCACGCCGCAATGTTCAGTCTTGCGGCCCTTCTGAGCCTGGGAGGATGCGCTGCCGGAAGAATTGCGGCTGGTGTGCTTTGCCGGTGCTTTTTCAGCCAGCAGAAGAAGAGGGTGGCGGGCCTCGTTCAGGGCAATGCCTTCCTCAAGGCCGCAGACAGGCACCATGCGGCCGTTCAGGCGCTCTGTCAGCGTCCTCTTGGCCTGCAGAAGATCCAGTTCCGTGAGCAGGGAGATGGCTGCCAGCACGCCGTCGCTCTGACCTTCGGCAAGGCCTGAAAGATAGAGCAGTATCTTGTGCTCTTCCTCATGCTCTTCCCGGCGCAGTTCCTGAATGCGGTTGTTGAGTTCCACCAGGAAAAGCGGCTCAAAGTAGCAGGTTTCGCCTGTCTGGGACCAGTCGTGCAGGATGCCCTGCATCTTGTTCTTATAGGTGGCCTTGAAGGGCAGGACATAGCGGTCGGAGGAGAGCGTCATAAATTCATCCTGCAGGTAGGGCAGGATGTTGTATTTCTCGGCAAAGGACCTTGTCTTGCGCAGGGCAGTCTGATGGATACCGCGTATCTCGATGCGCAGCTGGAACAGTTCGGGAGAGGCGTCGTCGCGGATGAGTCCGTCTTCATTAAGGCAGCGGTTCAGGGCCTGGGCCAGGTTTTTGGGCATGGGCGGATTGGAGGCCATGGCATACAGTCCGGGCCATGTCTTCTCGGCTCCTTCCTGGCAGATGGCATCGGCCCATTGTACAGCACTGTTCAGGACAGAGCGCAGGGCGACCAGGGCATCCAGATCGCAGCCGGCTGCCTGGGCCCCCTTGGACCGGACAGCCAGCACATAGGGCGTGACATCGGGGAAAGCCAGGGACGGCACTTCGCCCTGGGCATGGCTGGCTGCAAAGACGGCGCTTTCCTCATAGAGATTTTGCGCTTCCTGCACCAGTCCTGCATCATTGAGAGGGATAAGGGCCAGGGCCCTTTCCCTGCCGCAGTCAGAGAGGCAGAAGCCGGCCAGTGCCTTTTGGATGCGATCGTATTCCAGTGCCTGTAACGTGCGTTTATGAATCACGGACCGACTCCCTACTGTGCCAGGCGGGCCTTGACAGCGGAAGAGAGCCTGCCTCCGTCCACCCTGCCTTTGAGGGTTTTCATAAGCGGTCCCATGACCTTGCCCATGTCCGAAGGCTTGCTTGCCCCAACCTTGGCTACCATTTCCTCAATGGCCTGGGCCAGTTCCTCGTCAGTGAGGGCCTTGGGCAGGTAGTCTTCCAGGATAACAAGCTCGGCCTGTTCTTTTTCTGCCAGATCAGGGCGTCCTGCCTTGTTGTATTCGGCAATGGAGTCACGGCGCTGCTTTGCTTCCTTGATGATGATGTCCATCGTCTCCTCGTCATCAAGCTGGGCGTCAGGACGGCTTGTGTCCACCAGGCGGCGCTTGAGGGAGGTCTTGAGCATGCGCAGGACGGAGACCCTGAGCGTGTCCTTGGCCTTATAGGCCGTGATATAGTCTTTTTCTATCTGCAAAGAGAGAGACATGGAATTTCTCCTGAAAAAGTATCTGAAGGAATAATCCTTCTTTGCTGGCAAGGGTATCCGCTCAGTTTCTGGCTGATGCGGAGTGAAAGAAGTACGAAAGTATGGTCAGACGGCTGGTATTAGGCAAGCATAATACCTGACCTTAAAAGTCTGGTACTTTCAGGTCAGGTATATGCAATTCAGGGAGCCTGGTCAGTGATGCCAGGCTGTCTGGATATTGTCAGGGCAGTGTATTATTTATGTTAATCTGGTCAATAACGGCCTGAAGCGATTCGGCATGGGTGGCAAACAGGGCAAATTCAACGAGACCGTCATAATCAGAAAAATTTTTGATATAGGAAGTCACTGAATCAGGAAGAGAGCCGAAGCGGTCTTCCAGCAAATCCAGCAAAAGCAGGCCTCTGCCTTCCTCTATGCCTTGATTAATATACTGATATTTCCAATTAGGAGCATCTTCCATCAACATAGTGCCTGCCTCCTGCAAAACTGGATGTCAGAGAAAAAATCAGGCAGGCTGAACAGTCTGACCAGAGCAATCGGTACCTGTCATAATTTTGATGTGGTCGATAACGGCCTGCAGTGACGGAGCCTGGGAGGCAAACAGAATGCATTTCCTGAGAGCATTGGAATCAGAGGAATTATCGATATAGTAAGTCACTGAATCAGGAAGAGATCCAAAACGGTTTTCAAGCAAATCCCGTAAAGCCAATCCTACTCCCTTAGCCATGCCCACATCTATGCCTTCCTCTATGCCTTGATTAATATACTGATATTTCCAATTAGGAGCATTTTCCATCAACATAGCGCCTATCTCCTGTAAAACAGGATGTAAGAGAAAAATCAGGCAGGCTGAACAGTCTGACCAGAGCAATTGGTACCTGTCATATTTTTAATCTGATCGATAACAGCCTGTAGAGATTCAGCCCTGGGGGCATATAGGATGCATTTTTTTAGAGCGTCTG
>CAVLCT010000108.1:0-961 GCA_963661665.1 Bulleidia sp.
GGCTGAATTATGACTGGCAAGCACATATCTGCCTGTACCTGCTCTTACACCATGTGCACCAAAGTTTTGGGTTTCCATCCCACCTGAGGCCAGAGGCTGGCCGTGACAAAAAAAATGGAAAAGCACCCAGAAGCGGGATCCTGAATCCCCTAACAGTTTCAGTCTTTTTTTCTGTCCTTCAGGCATCTGGCAAATCTCATGGAAAAAGAATTCTTCCCTTAATGGAAAAAAGCCCTGCACGTACCACCTGTTTTTTTAGTTTTCTGCCCTGTCCTGTTTCTCCCGGGGCAGAGATTTTTACAGGCGGCGGGGCTACCCTCTCTCTCTTCATGGCACACGCCGCCTCCCTCAGAAAAGAGGCAGGGCATATAAATGTATACAGGAAACCAGAAATCCGTGAAAATGATGTTTTTCACGGATGTGGCAATATGTCATAAAAAATAATTAAATCAGATAGTTATCGCTTGTTTGCCTGTGCCTTGCATACCCCCTGAATGCACCAAAGTTTGGGGTCTCCGGCTCCTGCCAGGGGTCTTCCTCCCCCTGTTATCATGACCTGGCTGGCAAGAAAAAACGTGAAAAAGCACCAGGAAGATGTCACCTGAATCCCCAAAGAGAGCACCCGGCCAGAAAGCGGTTACTCCTGCACGTCAATAATAACGGCGTCGGTTGTTTTGCCATGCTTGCGCAGTTCGTAGCCGTTGATGCAGCCGGTTGCCTTCCAGTAGTCAAGAATCTGGCGGATATAAGTCCTGCTGTTTGTTTTTGTATTTTTGTTGGTTATGCCGGAAGCCTCGAATAATTTGCTAAACAGAATGGTCCGGCTATACTTGCGGAAGCTGGCAACAGATTTTTGAGGCAGGGATTTTTCGCATTTGCGTTTTTTTTCATACCTTAACGCAGATGCGGCAGCCTGCTGTTCGTCGTTGCGCATGATTTCAACTCTGCGCAGCAGGTATGA
>CAVLCT010000108.1:971-6553 GCA_963661665.1 Bulleidia sp.
TATGACTTGATGGCAATCCGTGTCTCGCTGTTAGCCAGCGATATTTCAGTTACCTTATTGTTTTCGTCAACTTCGCGGATATCCAGCATAGTCCCCTGGACGGTTATCAGTTGTCCGGTCAGTTTGGCATAATCAAGCAGTAGCGGCTGGCCCTGTATCAGATAGGCATCTACAGATTCACCGCCCGCTTTGATCTGCAGCCGTTCGGCTGGCAGCAGAAAACCGTCACGGACAAATTTTTCAACAGGCTTGCCGTTTACTTTGATGCCCCTTCGCTTAAATTCGGCTGATGCATCAACATACACAGATATGCTCTTGCGCATTTTGTCTATACTTTGGGCAACAGCCTCCCGCTGTTGCGGGCTGACGTATTCCTTTTTTGTTTTGTGAGTCATGGTGCGGTACACCATGTCTGCTGTCATGACTGGCAGCTGGTCGTGTTTCATGCGGTCTTCAAACAGAGATATGACTGCATCATGCACGGCCCTGTCGTACTCCGTGTAAGGTTTGCCGGTTAATCTGATGCCTTCCATGTTGTCCAGGGAAGCATTGACGTAGATTGTAACCTCGCCAGGTTTGCCGATATTCATGACAGGCAGGTCTGTGGGGCCGGCGCCGATAACTTCTGGCTTGCCGTCAATGGCCTGCAGCGCGTTTGCAAGAGTAGTATTGGGGCTGGTGTAATATTTGGGAGTGCCGGAGCTTTGCAGCTGTGGCAGTGCTTCCTTTGCCAGCAGAGCCATGTGTGTTTTTTTGATAATATTGTTAAATCTCAGAATGTCGTCAAAGCTATATGTTTCTCCGGGCTCAGATTTCGTTTTTGCTGGTTTGGCGTTCTGGGATGGTTCCATGGTTAGCAGAACTTCCCGGGATGAGTCTGCTTTTAGAATGTCCAGAAAGTCATTTTCTAACTTTACGGCGGGCGTTCTGTCAGAGGAAATCAGTCTTACAAAATGTTGAATCAGCAGCCTCATGACGGCAGGGCCTATCTGCTCAGATACGTCGCCTGAATTACTGTCAATGTCCGCCAGGATAGTTTCCATCTCCCGTTTGAAGTAGACAAAACTGTTTATTCTATTTTTTGTCTCTTCCCTGTCGGCCTCTGCATATTTTTCAGGATCGAACTGCTCGCTGTCCGGATCCAGTTCGGGTACATATCTGCCGTCCACGAGTATTTTTTCAGGCTTTGCAGGATGTTCTCCAAGGAGGGCCTCCAGAAGTTTCCGAATGAATTCTTCTTCGGAGACAGTTTTTTTTTCCTGTTTCATCTGAGGCTGCTGCTCCGGCTGATTTTTCTGTTCGTCATCCACCATTTTTTCTCCTTAAAGGTTGTTTCTGAATTCCAGGGCCTTGTCATACTGCTCCCTGTGTGTGTCCATGTACTGCTTTATGACAGTGTTGACAAACTCAGTGAGGGTAAGGCCGCTGACCTTGCTCATGGTTTTGACGTAGTCATACAGTTCGGGGGCAAATGCCATGTTGATGCGGGGCAGCCTGCACCCCTTGCGTCCTGCCGTTTTCATGGCTGCCAGAAACTCCTGCTTCTCTTCTTCAGAATATGTCTTTCGTGCATGTTCTGCTTTTTGTGCCTCATGTACACTTTGTATATTATATTTCTCTTGTGCATCTTGTTCAGGAAGGGTTTTCTGTGCGTCCGTGGCTGCGGCCGTTGTTCCCGCCATAGCGGTAGCTGTCCGTATATTACTGGTCTTGGATGTAAAATCAGGTTTCATTTCAAAATCCTCTATTTCATGACTGCGTTATACAGGGCCAGGTAGTCTGCTGCAGGCTTTGATTTCGGGGCATAGTCATACAGCGACTGCTGCAGGGCTGCTGCCTCCTTGACAACGACTCCCGTGCGTATTGTGCCGAGGCAGGGGACACCGAGGGATTCGGCCTGTTCCTTTATCGCCTGTTGCATCTGCCTTGCTATCGTGCTGCGGGTGTCGCACTGGGTGATGACGCATCCCAGTATCTGCAGGGCTGGGTTACTTTCCTGTATCAGCCGGGCAGTATCGGTTATCTGATAGAGGCTCTGCAGGTTGTAGATGTCTGCCTGCAGGGGAATTACCAGCCCTGTTGCCGCCTGCATTGCATTATACTGCAGCTCCCCGGCCGTGGGAGGAGTGTCGATTACGATCAGGTCGTATTTCGGGATCAGGGGGCGGATGGCATCCTGCAGGCGCCGTGCGCTGCCACGTCCGCTGCTGGCTGTTGCCAGATCCCCGCATGCCGGTATCAGATCTATGCCCTGGGCAGTTGTCTGGATCTGCTTCTCGGGCGGCAGGCCGGACAGAAGGCCGAGGCTGCTGCCATGATCCTGCGAAATGTCCTCGCCCAGAGCAAAGGACATGTTGCCCTGGGGATCGAGGTCTATGGCCAGCACCCTGCTGCCATGGTACGCCGCAGCCTGGGCCAGGCACGCAGCGGTAGTCGTTTTGCCGGTGCCTCCCTTCTGTATGGCAACTGCCAGTATTTTCATGATTACAGCCTCCAAAATCTCCTGTGCACCGGGTCCGGAAAGGGTTCCGGATTCTAATTGCACTATTCAGTATTAGTTGCTTTAGGATTGTGCCGCCTTCTGCCTCAGGCACCTGCGCAGGAGGCTTCCGGCACTGTAAAAAAGAGAAAAAATGGTCATCGGGAGAGGGCGCTGGCAATGCCCGCAAGCTTGTCAAGCTGGTCAGGGGTCAGCCTGTCCAGCACTGCCTCAAGCTTTCCCCTGCATCCGGCAGTTCCTGTCCCGTGGTAGTAGTCGTACAACTGCCTGGCAATCTGTGCTTCCTGCCTATCCGTATCGTTGTGCAGGTAGATTTCAGTCGTGGCAGGATTGCTGTGGCGCATGTAGCGCTGAGTGGTGAATAGATCGCCTGACAGCTCCATGACGTTAGTGCCTGCAGTATGGCGCAGGCTGTGCGCCGTTATCCTCTCGCTGTCATATCCCGCCTGCTGCATCGCCTTTTTAAGCATCCTGCCGATGGTGCGGGCGGCCAGCCTTTTTCCCCCGCTCCGGTTGCCTGTTGCAACAAAAAGAGGGCTTCCGCCAGACGGAGAGTCCTGGCGGCTCTTCAGGTATTCCCGTATGGCAGCGTACACCTCCGGCGCCAGTGGCTTTTTGCTGTCGGCATCTGCATGTCCCTTGCCCCAGACATAGAGGCAGGCACTGCCGTTTCGGACCTCAAGATCCTTTATGTTTGCCCTTTCCAGCTCAATGGTGCGCAGGCCGGCATTTACCGCCAGAAGATACATTGCAAGCAGGCGCCTGCCCTGTTCCTCTGCCCGCCCCGTCCTGCCTTCTGCATCCTTGGAAGATGCTGCAGCGGCCCTTTCCTTTTCAGCCGCTCCCGCAGTGATGCTCTTTTCAATGGCGAGCACGTCTGCAGCTGCCAGCGCCTCCTTTTTGTGGGCTTCGTTCCTGATTTTCGGGGCGTGTATGTTGTCCGCTATGTTGGGGTACAGGTTCTCTGCCGAGGTCCAGCGAAAAAACTGGCAGACGGATCGCAGATACTGGGCAACGGTGTTGGGACGGCACTGGATGATTATGCGGTTGCCGCTTTTGTCAGTCCTGTAAGACCATCCCTCAGGCGATGCGTCGTCTATTCTGATAGCTGTATGCTCGGATGCCAGGTAGTCGCGGAATCTGATGATGTCTGCCCTTTCAGGCTGCACGATGCCATCATGCCTGAGCCATGCGGCAAACTGCCTCAGATTGGTCAGGTATGTCTGGGCGGTCTTTGGGGACCTGTCTATAAATGCAATAAACCGGTCAAAGCCAGGCAGGGCCTGCAGAGCCGATGCATGAGCAGGTGTACTGCTTCCGACAAGTTCTATTTCTACCGTTTCTGCCATGCTGTCCTCCTGCCGCACAGGCAATTCCGGGTGGTTTCTTTTTCTAATACGGCACAGCAGTTACATCAAGTGCCTGCAAGATGTGTTGTTTCTGAAAAATCTCTTGTGCAAGCTGTGTCTGTTGTCTGGACAGCATGCAGCCGGAATGCATTTCCAGGCTTTTAGCCCGGATCTGCAATCCGGCTTTTTTCTTTCTTCGCTTCCTTTTGCGAAGAAAGAAAAAGGTTCAAGTCGTGGATATTGATTGAAAAAAAATTCCTTTCAACAGGAAGAGCACCAGAAGTATTGACATTGTGTAGCCAAGTAGCTACATTTTACACATGGCAACACTTATTAAATCAGACTACTTTGAAGAATGGCTAGCGCGATTAAAGGATCTTCGCTCTAAATTCGCCATTCTTTCCCGGTTACGTCGTGCAGAGCTTGGAAACTTTGGAGACTGCAAATCAGTTGGTGAAGGAGTTTTCGAAATGAGGATACACACAGGAAAGGGATATCGTGTGTATTTCATACAGGAAGATGTTTCTTTGTGTATTCTTCTTGTTGGAGGGGATAAATCAACTCAGCAAAAAGATATTGCGAAAGCTGTGCAAATGGCAAAAGAAAGAAGGGAAAATAATGAAATACTCAAAATTTGACATTGTTGATTATCTTGATAGCGATGAAGCTATTGCCGCTTACATTTCTGCAGTTTTAGAAGAAAAAGATCCTGACCTTTTAATTGCTGCCTTAGGTGATATAGTCCGAGCTAAAGGAATGACGAAAATGGCTCAAGATGCGGGATTGAACAGGGAAAGTTTGTATAAAGCTCTTCGTCCTGGCGCAAAGCCACGCTTTGAAACTGTGTTCCGCATTATGAACGCCATGAATATAAAGATGCAGGTATCAGCAGCAATAGGATAATTTTCAAAGAAATATCTGCCCTTTCTGGCAGCATAATGCCTCCATGCCCTGAGCCATGCGGCAAACTGTTTCATGTTGTCCTGACAGCATGCAGCCGGAATGCATTTCCAGGCTTCCAGCCCGGATCTGCACTCCGGCTTTTTCTTTCTTCGCTTCCTTTGCGAAGAAAGAAAAAGATTCAAGTCCCCTGCTGTGACTGCCGGGAAAAAAGTCTGTGCATCAGTTTTAATTGCTGATGCTGTTCGTTATGTATTTATTCAGAAGGGATTATTTCGGCTTCTCAGCTGAGCAGCCTCCTGAGCTGGAGCACAAGAGAAAAACTGCAACAAATACATGGTGCCAGTAAAAAAGGAGGAGAAGGCCGGTGCCGTTCTCCTCCTTGCACATTTAATTCGTATTATACCTCTTGTGCATCATGTTATTCATTATTCTGCTGTACTGAATTCTCCTTTTGTGCAGCAGAAGCCCTGCGGTTCCAGTAGCGATGCTGGGCAGCCCGGACTTTTTCAGGGTTATTCCTGTTCCACGCCCTTTTGTATTCCCTGCGTGTCTGTGCGGCCTGCTCTGTCATAGCTTCTTTTTCCGCCTGTCCTGACTCCGGATTTTCATCAGGCATTCTGCCGAACCTGTATGGGTACAGGCTGCAATTAGGAAGGAAGCACAGACGTACCTCTTCTGCCTGTCCGCAACAGCAGTCCAGGCATTTTTCCCTGATTGCTGTCAGCAATGGCTGTGCCATGAGACATGCACCTCCTGTTGTTTCTGTTTATCTTGTTTTTAAGAAGATTTTCCTTTTGTTGTTTTCATAAAACTTCTTGTGCATGCTGTAT
>CAVLCT010000109.1:0-6511 GCA_963661665.1 Bulleidia sp.
GCCAAACGGATACCGGACAAAATGTTTTTCACCTGCTCAAAGGTCATCTCATCAAGCAAAGGACTGAGTATTTTTACACTGCCATCTTCAAGAGGGATCACAGTCTCATGGCCCATTTTTGCGTATATATGAGTAATAATTGACAGGGCAGCAAAAGAAACAAGCAGGCGCCCCTCCATAGCATCGTTGCAAGAATGCATATAATCCACAGGAAAGGGGCTTTTGCCTGTTCTGAAGCTCTTTGCAATTAAACCGGCTGTATTGCAGTTTTCCAGAGCATCCTCAGCAGAGCATTCCATAGTGCTGACATTGGCGAAATAACCGAATGCAGCAAGCTCCTTGTCAATGGCCTTGTGGTTCCTTTCGGGAGCCTTTTTGCCTGGAATGCCGCTGTCTTTGACGAAGTACTTCATCAAAGGACTGGTATTGAGAGGACAATTTGCGTCACCATCGTCCTGCAATCTGGTAGCTTCATTTCCCCAATCAAGCCAGTCTGCTTCAAACTTATTAAGCTGCTTATAGAAATCTGATACCTCAATGATTTTTTTCATGTCCGAATAATAGACATGTACCCATAGTTTGCGTTTTTTCCCGTCATCAAATATCCTTTCCAGGGGATAAGTCCTGCCATAGCATTTATTGCGCATAATCCAGTCTGCGCTCCCCATAGGCACACTCCTGGCCTTGTTTATAACCTCATCCACCCAGCTGGCATCTGTTCTGGCAGGCATAATGACACGGCTTTTATGGTCAATAAAGGCAGCAAGATTCTTAAGAGAAAAGCAGCTACAGCCGGCAACAGTAGCAAAGATGCGCTTTCCCTGCTCATTAATTTCGTCAAAACGGCAGAACATGTCCTGTACTGTGGTGATATCTGTGATGCTTCCCGGTAGCACTCTGAAAAGAACCGGCATGCTGGTCTTATGGCCTAAGAGAAGGAGAAGGCCTGTCTTTTGCTGAAAGCCGCCGCTCCTGCCAAGCCCCAGCCGGACATAATCGGTTTTTGCGGCTTCAGCCACAATCTCTGAGGCGTCCCAGCAAACCATCTTCTCTTCCTGAAGACGTTTTAAACGGGCCTCAAAGAAATTTTTCCGCCATAAAGGAGTCCTGCCCAGACCGAAAAAGAAGTCTTCCATCTCCGGGGCTGAGATGTCACCATCGTAGGGGAGCAGTCTGCCTTCCTTCCAGGAGTTAAAGAGATAGCCTGCATTATCGCCGGAGCTGAGCCAGTGGAAGGCAACTGAAAGGATAACGTCAGCCATATCTTTTCCAAAGACATCTGCCAGATCGCAAATTAAGCCTGTCTCCTCGGCAGCAGCGTAATACAGGGGCAGTTCGCCTGCCTGCAGGGAGGATATGCCGTCTGCACAAAAGAGAGGCTTGCTTTCTGGCAGTTCCGCATTTCCCTGCGCCATTGTCCTGCCTGCCCCATCAGGGGTCTCTGAGCGTTCGTTGCCGTTGCGCTTGTACTTTTTCTTGTAGCTTTCGTTGGAGTAAAATTTGCCGTCCACAACGTAGCCTAAGTACAGGCGTTTTTCCAAACCGCGATTTTTCTCCTTGTCCCAGTAATACTGGCGTTCAACTACCCTGATTTTGCCACGTGCATTGACCATTACAGCCTTGTCATTGTCAGGATATCCCTGGACATCCTCACGTGCCGGTAGCGGATTCTTGATGGCCATACAGAGTCTCCCATAACATCGCAAGCAAAGGTAGCCAGGCAAAGCCTGGAAAGCAAAGGCCTGCCCCTCTGCAAGACAAAGAGACAGGCCTTATTTGTACCCTTAAGACACAGCTTACTGAGCCTGGGCCGTTACTTCTATTTCCACCAGGGCACCCTTGGGCAGGGCAGCCACGGCTACGCAGGAACGGGCAGGATACGGTGTCACAAAATATTTGCCGTAAATTTCGTTTACCCTGGCAAAGTCATTGATGTCAGCGATGTAGACCGTAGTCCGCACAACAGATGCAGCATCAAGACCGGCAGCCTTAAGCAGGCTCAGCACATTTTTGCACACCTGCTCGGCCTGGGCCTCTATACCGCCTTCTGCCAGATTGCCAGTGGTGGGATCGATGCCAATCTGCCCTGAGCAGAAAAGCGTTCCGTTGGAGAAGACGGCCTGGCTGTACGGGCCTATTGCGGCCGGAGCCTCGGTGGTGGCGATATATTTTCTGGACATTGTCTGTATCTCCTTATTGGTCAAAAAAAAACAGCACCCTGGAATACCAGGTATTTCTAGGGACGGCGGGCATTCCAGGTTTCATTGACATGAGCCACAAAGGCTGCAATGCCCTCATCAAGCGTATCAAGCGCAATGGTGCCCTTCTCGCCTGTCAGGCGGTTCTTGGTTTCGGCAACACCCTTGCCTACGCCCTTGCCGCCCAGAATAACCTGTATGGGGCAGCCCACAAGATCAGCATCCTTGAACTTGATGCCGGGACGCTCGTCCCTGTCATCGTACAAGACCTCGCCGCTTGCCGCTTCAAGAGCCTTGCAGGCCTTCTCAGCCCAGGAAGACACTGTGGCATCAGAAGGATCCAGGTTAATGACCTCGGCAACAAAGGGCGCTATGGCCGGCGGGAAGATAATGCCGTTTTCATCATGGTTCTGTTCAATTGCCGAGGCAAGCACGCGAGAGATGCCGATGCCGTAGCAACCCATGACCAGGACCTGCTCCTTGCCGTTTTCATCAAGGCAGACGCAGTGCATGGGCTCTGAATACTTGGTGCCAAGCTTGAAGATATGCCCCACTTCAATGCCGCGTGTCAGCTCAACCGCGGCTCCACAACGGGGGCAGCAGTCTGATGCTGTTATCATGCGCAGGTCGGCATACGCCGTAATCTGGCAGTCCCTGGCAAGATCCAGATGCTGTACATGCGTATCAGCCTTGTTGGCGCCGGCAACATAGTCAGTTCCGGCCTTGAGTTCGGCATCGGCATAGACAGGCACAGAGAGCCCCTGAGGCCCGGCAAAGCCCACCGGGGCACCGGACACCTTTTCTACGACAGCAGGCTGGGCCAGCTCCACGTCATTGGCTTTCAGGAGGGCACGGACCTTGACGTCGTTGACCTCGCGATCGCCGCGCACAAGGACTGCCACTGGCTTGCCGTCTGCCACAAAGATAATGGTCTTGACAACCTGCTTTTGATCGACATTCAGGAAGGAAGTTACTTCGTCCACTGTATGGGCGCCAGGAGTGGCAACCTCTTCCATGGCGGGGCAGGAGGCAGAACAGGCTTCCCCTTTGAAGGCTATTTCGGCACGCTCAACGTTGGCAGCGTACTCGCAGGCTGTGCAGGAACAGATGGTATCCTCGCCTGCGTCGGCAAGTACATGGAATTCATGGGAGAAATTGCCGCCAATTGAGCCTGAGTCAGCCTCAACGGCCCTGAAACGCAGGCCAAGTCGTGAAAAAATATTGTGATAGGCCTTTTTGCAGACGGCATAAGAGGCCTCGGCTCCGGCATCATCCAGATCAAAGGAATAGGCGTCCTTCATGATGAATTCACGGCCGCGCATAAGGCCGAAGCGGGGGCGAATCTCGTCGCGGAACTTGGTCTGTATCTGGAAGAGGCGCACAGGCAGCTGCTTGTAGGAGCGGACCTCGCCGCGTACCACATCCGTGATGACTTCTTCATGCGTAGGACCCAGGCAGTATTCGCGGTCATTGCGGTCCTTAAAGCGCAGAAGCTCCTTTCCGTAGTGTTCCCAGCGGCCGGACTCCTTCCAGAGATCGCCTGGCTGGACAGCAGGAAGCAGGAGTTCCTCAAAGCCGGCAGCCTGCATCTCTTCACGGACAATCGTTTCAATTTTCCTTAGGGAGCGCAGGGCAAGCGGCATATAGGTATAGATGCCTGAAGTCAGTTTGCGCACCATGCCGGCACGCACCAGCAGCTTGTGGCTGATAACCTCGGCATCAGCAGGTGATTCCTTAAGAGTGGGAATACATGAGGAACGAAAACGCATCACAGTTTTCCTTTTTCATCCAAAAGTCGTTGCAATTCTTCAAGAAAAGCCGCCAGGAGCTCGTCGTGTCCCTGTACGGAACGAATGACTTCGCCCTTGCGGAAAATAATGCCCTTGTCACGGCCGCCGGCTATGCCGATGTCCGCGCCTTTTGCTTCTCCCGGGCCGTTGACGACACAGCCCATGACCGCCACCTTGATGTCGGCAGTACAGTTTTTCAGGCGCTCTGACACGGCCTTTTCCAGGCCGATAAGATCAATTTCCGTGCGCCCGCAGGTGGGGCAGGAAATGATTTCGGCACCGCGCCTGCGCAGGTCCAGGGAACGGAGGATTTCCCAGGCCACGGCCATTTCCTCGACCGGGTCGGCTGTTAAGGAAACACGTATGGTGTCGCCTATGCCCTCGTGCAAAAGGATGCCAAGACCTACGGAACTTTTGACAGTGCCCCTGATAAGGGATCCTGCCTCGGTCACGCCAAGGTGCAACGGCCAGGGAATCTCCCGGGACAATTTGCGATAGCAGGCGACTGTATCAAGAACCGATGAGGACTTGATGGAGACAACAATTTTGTCAAAGCCGCGATCCTCAGCCATGCGCACATGGCGCAGGGCAGAGGCAACCATGGCCTCGGGACAGGGGCCGCCATACTGTTCAAGCAGCTCTTTTTCCACAGAGCCCGAATTGACGCCGATGCGGATGACGGCACCATTGGCCCTGGCGCAGTCCACCACTCGGGCTACGCGATCTGCGCTGCCTATGTTGCCAGGATTGATGCGCAGGCCTTCAAGGCCTGCCTCAATGGCCCTGACAGCAAGCCGCCAGTCAAAATGGATATCGGCTATCAAAGGCACAGGAGAGCCCTTGCGTATATCCTTCAGGCAGGAGGCGGCCGCGTCATCCGGCACGGCCACGCGCACAGCCTCGCAACCGTGGTCTGCCAGGTCCTTTATCTGCCTTAAGGTGCTTTCCACATCACGGGTATCCGTATTGGTCATGCTCTGGACCATCACGGGATTGCCGCCGCCTATGCGGAGAGGCCCTAAAGCTACTGTATACTTGCTGCCATGCGGCATGCATGATCCTCCAAACAAAAAGAGTGCGTACCAAAGGAAATGCTTTTATACGCTGCAAAAAAAAGCGGACGCTTGTTTATACGGCACATCCAGCCTCTCTTCAAGGGAGGACGTAAGCCTCTGTAGCAGTGCCTGTCAGTCCTGTCTTACGCAAGCCTTTTAAAGGCCTGCGCAAGCACTTTCTCAACGGCACTGCCCCGCTCGGCCATCATACGGCTGATCCCTTCAAAATCAAGCGGAGGATG
Organism: Bulleidia sp.; assembly: GCA_963661665.1. Taxonomy (GTDB): domain Bacteria; phylum Desulfobacterota; class Desulfovibrionia; order Desulfovibrionales; family Desulfovibrionaceae; genus Desulfovibrio. The sequence continues at coordinate 5,286 of CAVLCT010000109.1, forward strand.
ATCCGTGCTCCAGCAGTCATAGTCTGTCACAAGAGCCAGGGCGGCATAGGGCAGGCCCAGCTCGTTGGCAAGTACACATTCAGGAGCCACTGTCATATTAATAATGTCGGCCCCCCACATGCGGAAGAGCCGGGACTCGGCCCTGGTGGAAAAACGGGGTCCGGCTATGCTTATGACAGTGCCGCCATCATGGGCAAAGTCACCACAGCCCCTGGCGCTTTCAAGTAAAATGGTGCGCAGATGAGCATCAAAGGGATCGGCCATGACTGTATGTCGGGCGTCGTTTTCTGCAAAGCTGTCAAAAAAGGTGCTTGTCCTGCGGGTAAAATCGATAAACTGGTCCGGAACCACCATGGCCCCGGGAGCGAGCTCCTCCTGCAGGGAGCCGCAGGCAGTCGTCACAATGACCATTGAGCAGCCCGCATCCTTCAGGGCCTGGATATTGGCCCTGTGATTGACTGCATGAGGCGGGATGGTATGCCCTTTCCCATGTCTTGCCACATGCACTATCTCAAGATCGCTGTCCTTTAAGCGGAGGATGCTGAGATCGCTTGAAGGCTTTCCCCAGACTGTCTCAGCCGTGCGGCAGGAGGCACCTTCAAAAAAGGCAGACGAACTCTGGATGCTGCCACCGATTAAGCCTATGCGTTTTGTCATGCTGACCTCGCGAGTTTGAAATATGAACAAATGCTCACTTCTTGTAAAAAGAAAGGCCGTGAGCTGTCCATTTCTTTTTGCCATGCAGTCCCGAAGGGATGATGCAGATAAAAACGCTTTTGCCTGAACTGCTTGACCTTAAGTCCATGGAAGAACATTGTACGGCTTTCCCTGACAGACAGTATTCGGGGACAGATTCTGCTGGATGAACTCTACAGGACGGACGCTATGGTGACGCTGACTTTTGGCATCATGACATTCTGCACGCTGGCTGCCTTTGTTGCCGGCTTTATAGACAGCATTGCAGGGGGTGGCGGGCTTATTACCATACCTGCCCTGATGCTGAGCGGCATTCCGCCCCAGTTTGCGCTTGGCACCAACAAGGTGCAGGCCTGCACAGGTACCATGGTTTCCGTCTTCCTTTTTGCAAAAGGGAAATTTATTGTCTGGCGCATTGCCCTGCTGGGCCTCCCCTTTGCGCTTGCAGGCTCCGGCCTTGGATCCTCCCTGGCCCTCTCCCTTGATAGTGACGTGCTTGGCAAGATACTGCTGGCCCTTCTGCCCTGCGC
>CAVLCT010000110.1:0-6483 GCA_963661665.1 Bulleidia sp.
CCTGCCTGGATGTGCGCAACGGCAGGCTTACCAAGGGTATCAGGTTTGCCGGCAATATCGATATAGGCGACCCTGTGGAAAGCGCCCGCAAATACTACGAGGAAGGCGCCGACGAAATTGTCTTCTACGACATTACCGCATCCTGCGAGCACAGGGGCATCTTTCTGAATGTCGTGGAAAAGGTGGCTGAAAACATTTTCATTCCCTTTTCCGTAGGCGGCGGCATACGCACGGTCCAGGACATGCGCGACGTGCTTCTGGCAGGTGCCGAAAAAATTTCCATCAACTCGGCAGCAGTCAAGACGCCGGAACTCATCAGCGAAGGCGCCATGGCCTTTGGCAGCCAGGCCGTCGTAGTCGGCATGGATGTCCTGCGCGTCCCAAAAAGCAAAGACATCCCGTCAGGCTATGAGATAGTCATTCACGGCGGCAGGGTAAAAATGGGCCTTGATGCCCTGGAATGGGCCCGCACCTGCGAAAAAATGGGAGCAGGGGAACTGTGTATCAATTCCATAGATGCCGACGGCACCAAGGATGGTTATGAGCTCACCCTGACAAGGGCAATTGCAGATGCCGTCACCATTCCTGTCATCGCATCGGGAGGCGCCGGAAAGCCCGAGCATATGCTTGATGCCGTAACAAAAGGCGGCGCCTCAGCCGCACTTATCGCTTCCATTGTGCACTACGGCTCATACACCATACGCCAATGCAAGGAATATATGGCGCAGCACGGCGTGCCCATGCGCCTCGTCTGGTAGCCAGCAAGCCTTAAAACCTTTGCACAATGCCGCAAAGGGCAAACGGAGCGATATCTTGCTCAACGACCTGCACAGCCTTCTCTCATCACTTCCTCCCCTGGCCGTTGCTTTTTCAGGCGGCCTGGACAGCCGCTTTCTCTGTGCCGTCTGCCTTGAACAAAAGCATGACATTCTGGCCGTCCATGTCACAGGCCCGCACATTCCGGCCTCCGAAACTGCCGGGGCCAGGTCCTTTGCCAGGGACATGGGGCTTCGTTATGCGGAGATCAGCCTGGATCCCCTGGGCATACCTGAAGCAGCTCATAATGATCCCTTGCGGTGCTATTACTGCAAAAAGCATATCATGCAGGGCATCAGGCAGCATCTTGCCCAGGCAGGCGAGGGCGGCCGCACCCTTTGTGACGGCAGCAACGAGGATGATCAGGCAAAATACAGGCCAGGCCTGAAAGCCCTGGCAGAAGAGCATGTCCTCTCGCCCCTTGCCATGGCTCATCTCACCAAGAAAGCCATTACGGACCATGCCAGAGCAATGGGCTTTCCCATGCCTCTGGAAAAAGCCAGGCCCTGCCTGCTTACGCGCTATGACTATGGCCTGAGTGCGAACGCTGACGAGCTTTTGCGCCTTGGGAAGGCGGAAGAAGCCCTTTTTGCCCTGCGTGATGCCGCAGGACAGAGGCTTTTCCCCGATTTCCGCCTGCGCCTGACGCCAGCACCGCTCCTGCAGGTTCTTTCATGGAAGGAGGAATGGCACAAAGCCGTTGCCGAAATCCTGGCAGCCTGCGGCTTTCCTTCTTTTTCTGTGTGCGTTACCGGCACCATCAGCGGCTATTTTGACGCAAAGAGGAACGGGACGTCATCCTGACAGGCCTGTACCCGGACAAGCTCCTGATAAGTCCTTGCCAAAAGCACAAAAAATATCTTATAGAAAAAGGCTTGACAGGCTGAAAACGTCTGTTTTTTGCCGTCACAGGCAGTGTCATGCCAGCGGCATGGCGCCTGTTCACAAAGCTCTTTGTCGCAACTTGCCAGAAGTTGCTTCCGATAGCATATCCCTCAAGGGAACGATATCACATGCGGAACAGTATGCTGTTCCATAAGGAGTGCCCCATGGCTCATAAAAAAGTCGAACGCAAGAAGGAACTTGACCGCCGTCGTCATCGCCGCGCAGAGCGCCTCAAGCAGCGCGTCCACGAAGCCAAGAACAAGAAGGCCTAGTTCTCCTTGTTCTGTCTTTCAGGACAGCCCTTCTTTTTTTTCAAGTCTGCCGTCCCGCGGGGCGGCAGACTTCTTCACATTTCTTAACCTGTCCTTTTTATGGAGAAAAACGTTCTTTCTCCTGCCTGATTATCCTGTATGCCAATTTACGAATATCGCTGCCCCAAGTGTCAGAAAATCTTTGAAGAATGGTCCAACATTACCGAGGACCATCCTGAAGAGCCGTGCCCTGACTGCGGAACCGCCTCGCCGCGCATCATGTCCTCCACCTCCTTTGTGCTTGAAGGCGGCGGCTGGTATGTCACCGACTACGGGTACCGCAAGGGCGTAAAGGAAGAAAAGAAGGATTCTTCCTCAGAGGCTCCTGCCGCAAAGACATCTGACAATGCCAGCACTGCCGGCAGCACGGAAACCAAGGGCAATGCATCCTCCAATGCCTCATCCGGCACAGGAGAGGCCAAGTCCTGCTCCAAATCCGATGCCAAGCCGGCCGCTTCTGCCACAAAAGCCGAGTAGACAGCCTCGTACTGCTGCGCCGCTGTCTTCCTGCAGTTAAGAATTCCCGTTTAAGAGTATCGCCATGATTGAACGCTACACCCGCCCGCAAATGGGCAACATCTGGACCCTGGAAAACCGTTACAGAGCCTGGCTTGATGTGGAAATTGCCGTCTGCAAGGCCTGGGCGAAAGAAGGCCGTATTCCTGCGGAATCTTTGCAGAACATCATCAGCAAGGCAGCTATAGACGTAGACAGGATACTGGAAATCGAGGAAACGACACGCCACGATGTCATTGCCTTCCTGACGTCCCTTGAAGAAAAGATCGGGCCGGACGCCAGGTTTGTCCATTTAGGATGCACTTCTTCCGACATCGTGGACACAGCCGGAAGCCTTCTGCTTGTGCAGGCCGGCCGCATAATTATTGAAGATATTGATACAGTCCTTGCCACGCTGAAGGACATGGCCCACAAGTACAAGGGCATGCTCTGCATGGGCCGCTCTCACGGCATCCACGCCGAACCGGTCAGCTTCGGGCTCAAAATGACCGGCTTCTATGCCGAATTTGTGCGCAGCCGCGAACGCTTTGCTGCCGCTGTCGAAGACGTGCGTACAGGCAAGATTTCCGGTGCTGTCGGCACCTACACCATTGTCACGCCGGACATAGAAAAAGCTGCCTTGGATCTGCTGGGACTGAAGGTCGATCCGCATTCCACCCAGATTGTGCAACGTGACCGCTATGCCCACTACTTTACGGCCCTGGCCATCCTCGGTGGCGGCATAGAGCGCCTGTGCGTGGAACTGCGCCATCTGCAGCGCACCGAAGTGCTGGAAGTGGAAGAAGGCTTTGCCAAGGGGCAGAAGGGCTCTTCTGCCATGCCGCACAAAAAGAACCCCATCTCCGCCGAAAATCTCTGCGGCCTTTCCAGGCTGCTGCGCAGCAACGCCATGGCCTCCCTGGAAAACCAGGCCCTGTGGCACGAGCGTGACATCAGCCACTCTTCCGTTGAGCGCGTCATTATGCCCGACTCCACCATCCTGGCCGATTACGCACTGCACCGCCTCAACACCCTCCTGAGCAACCTTGTTGTCCATCCTGACAACATGCTGCGCAACATGGAGTGCTCTTTCGGACTCTATTTCTCCCAGCGCATCCTTACGGCCCTTATCGACAGCGGCCATCCCCGCCAGGAATCCTATGTGGCCGTACAGAAGCTGGCCATGCAGTCCTGGCAGACAAGGACTTCCTTCCCTGAACTGGTCCAGGCAGACGCAACCATGCAAAAGGTGCTTGGCAGTGAAAAGCTGAAGGAGCTTTTTGATCCCAAATTCTATCTCCGCTATGAAGATACGGTCTACAGCCGCGTTTTCAACGACTAGAAGCAACCAGCCACGTTCCGGAACAAACTAAAAAAGCCGGCTTCTCTCTGTCTTTAATTGGCAAAATCAGCCAGGGAACAACCTATGCAACTCGAATTAAAAAAACGCCTAGCCCGTCTTCTTGTTGAAAAGTCCTACAAGGAAGGATCCTTCCTGCTGGCTTCCGGCCGCCAGAGCGACTATTACTTTGACTGCCGCATCACAGCCCTGGATGCCGAAGGCTCCTGGCTTATCGGCAACCTCTTCTACGACCTCTTAAGCGAAATGCGTGCCAGCGGCGTGGAGATCAAGGGCGTAGGCGGCATGACCATGGGAGCTGACCCGCTGGTTTCTGCAACTACGGTTATTTCCTATGAAAAGGGCAACCCGCTCCCGGGCCTTCTGGTCCGCAAGGAATCCAAGGGGCATGGCACCAACCAGTTCGTGGAAGGGCTGGCCAACCTTAAGGAAGGCGATCCTGTCGTCGTTCTTGAAGACGTGGTCACAACAGGCGGCTCCCTGCTGAAAGCCTGCCAGCGCATCGAGCTCTCCGGGCTCAAGATTGTTGCCGTATGCTGCATCCTTGACCGCGAGGAAGGCGGCAAGGCTCACCTGGCCGAGCACGGCTACAAGCTGCAGTCCCTCTTCACGCGCAAGGAACTGCTTGAGCACGCCAAAGGCTAAACAGAAATTCCAGCAATATTTCCGGCCGCCCTGTTCTGACTGCATGACAGGGCGGCTTTTTTTTGCAGCTGCTCCTAAGCGGCTTTCCCTGCAATATCTTGTCTCGCCTGTCTTTTTGGCTTAGTTGTTTCTGATACCCGGCATCCATTATTTGCTGACAGAGAGGGCTGTATGGCGTTCATCAAAGTTCAGAAGCTGGCTAGGGACAAGGCTGGCAGCGTCACCCAGGGCACAGCGTCCATAGTGGACACCGTCTATGTTGCGGACGGGAAATACCATTCAAAACAGATCGTCCGCGAACCCTTGGGAAAAGTACTCAGCCTGAGCGAGGACAAGCGGAACGGAATCTTTTTGTCCCAGCGCCGCGGCCTTGTTCACTACGATGCCGAACAGGATACCTTCAGGATGCTCTCTTCCGGGGAAAAAGAAGCCCTCGGGCTTTCCGGCTGCAAAGCTCAGGCTTCGCTCACCTTTGGCGATGCCTACTGGTATCTGCAATATCTTATTCAATCAGGTTTGATGAAGGTTCTGAAAGAAGCCTTTCCAGACGAGATGCTGCGCCAGAACCTGCTGATGTATCTTCTGCACAAAAGCCTGCCGTCCGGCCGCTGTACACCTCTCGCAGGCTTCCTCTCTTCTTCCTTTGCGGGCCTGCTCTTCCCCGTGCAGGACAAGACTGTTCAGGCAGAGGAGGCTTTCTTTTCCCGCCTGGGGCAGGAAGGATGCGCCGACAGCTTCTTTTCAGCACTGCACAAATATCTGCAGGGCCCTGCATCCTGCGTTCTCGTAAAATCAGGCCCGTTGCCGTGGCAGGACGTTCCCGGCGCGGGCTCAGGGACCGGCTGCCTCTGCATGGCCTTTGCAAAAGACAGCGGACTCCCGGTCTGGTTTTCCTTCTCCCCTGATGAAGATACTGTGCCCGAAGCCCTGGGCAATGCACAAAAAACACTGGGCGGACAACAGCTGCGCACTGACTCCTGCATTTTGGAAGCAGGTGCTGTCAGCAAGGATTTTATCAGGGAATTTTGTAGTGATAAAAAAGACTTTATCGCGCTGATGCCAGCCAGAAAGGATTTTCAGTACAAAGATGCCTTTAAGGAGCACGTCCGGCCATATCTAGGCAAGGCAAAATTTGAATTTTCCCTTGAAGGCAGGCGCTATTTCGGACGCCAGTTCCCCTTCAGCCTCTACGGGCGCAATATATACGTCACTCTTTTTGTAGACCTTGAGAAGGCCAGGCAGGGCTTTAAGGAATACAGCACCCTGTATCCTAATGAAGTCAGTGATATGGGCGGTTTCAAAAAAGAATGGCTGGCCGGCCGCTTCGGCTGCTTTGCACTGGCCTCATCCCAGCCGCTGCCTGAAAAAGAGCTTCTTGGCACCTATCTTGAAGAGAGCAGGCGCTATCAGTACTTTGCCAGCCTTATGGTTGCAGAGCCTGCTGCCATAAGGCGCGGCGCCATTCTCTTTGCCTGCATACAATGCTGCATAGAACAGGGCATCAGGCGGAGCCTGGAAGAGAATGGCAGCACTCCCGGGGAGCTCTTTGCGGCAGTGCAGCCGCTTTTCTGCCTGCCGTCAGAGACAGGCATGTGCCTTACGGACACTCCGTCAGACAAAGCCCGTGAATTCTTTGCAATCCTGAGCTTACAGGTCCCGGCCTGTGTCTCGCCGGAAAAATTCAGGCAGGAACTTTCTGACCTGTAATGTATCCAGGCAGAGGAAACTTTTTGTGAAGGTCGGGGCAAGCCGTTTAAGAAGGCCTGGACAAAAACCTATACATCCACCTTCACAAACCGCCTGATTTCGGACGTATGACGATAAGCAACCACAAAACCTGTACAGGCTCTAACTGCCTAAAAAGAAAGGACTTTGCTACCTTTTACGGTAAAACAAAGTCCTTTGTATTTAAGCTGGTGGCGGAGAGAAAGGGATTCGAACCCCTGGAGGGGTTACCCCCTCAACGGATTT
>CAVLCT010000111.1:0-6479 GCA_963661665.1 Bulleidia sp.
GGTGGCTCCGGCTCCGAAGGTGGCTCCGGTAGCGACACCGGCTCCGGTGGTGAAGCTAGCGACGGCTCCGGCTCCGAAGGCACTGGCAACGAAGAAGGCGCCCCAAGCACCGATGACCCCACCGGCGGCGCAGGCTACGAAGCCGAAAACTCCCTTGAAGCAAGCATCCAAACCGTAAGTTTGACAAATGCTTTAAGCAGTTCTGTAAATGCCCTGAATGACACAGCAGCAATTGCGACAGCGTCGCTTACTGCTGATAACGAGGCAACAAATACAGTTACCGTTAGTGCCAGCCACAATTCATTTGATATTACAGACGGTTCCCAGGCAGTAGCTGTAGCCGGTCTAGCATATGTCGGTGATCATATAGAGAACGCCACCATTACTTCTGCTTGTGCTGACGGCAATACGCTTACCCTGCATGGCGGCACATATAATTTAGACAAGAGCATTGTTACCAATAACAGCAATGGTGATGATGACCAAGATGACGGATTAGGCTCAATCGGTATTGCTGCCGGTGCTGTCCTTGTGCTCCCTGGCGACAATGTCAAAATAGGGACGATTTCTGCGAGCAACAATACACTTGTCCTTGCTGCCGGTTCTGATGGGGCACCTGAGTTTAGCGGCAATATTGTTCTGCGTGGCGGTTTGGTTTATGGAGACACAACTGGCTGCACCAGCCTTGATATGACAGGGAACACCCTTGTCACTGACAACGTGAAGGGCATGAAAGCCTATAACGTAGAAAACTTCAGCAACTACGAATTCATCCTGCCCGACATGAAGGCCAATGAGACGGTGCTGACCCTGACTGACCCGGCCGGTACTACAATAAAGGGAGGAACTCTGACCTCCGGAAACAGTACAACCGAAGACACTGTAAGCTTTAAGGTGACCAAGGGCGGCAGTCTCTATGGTTCTACTAATGGTGGCGAATTTCAGATCGGTGACAAGGTCTATCTTCTGAAAAATGAGAATGGCCTGACCATAGCAGACGGTTATACCACTTCCCTAACCGGCCAGACAGGCGTTTCCCTGGAGTATGAGCTGGAAATAGGCAATGATGACAAATCCCTGTACCTTATGCGTACAGGCACAGCAACTACTGTGAACAGCGGAACCAAGGCCATTGCAGAAGGTGCTGCCGCAGGCAGTGCCCTCATAAATGCCGGTTCAGATGCTGTTATCGCTGCCATAGGAAGCATGGGCAGCTTTAGTAACAATGCTCAGGCAGGCTCATCTTCTTCCGGCAGCGATGACGGAAATGGGCGCGGATCAGCGCATAATGAAGGCCGCGGCTACGGAAATATCTTTGCCTTTGGCTATGCACAGGGCTCCTCAGTGCGCCATGAGACTGGATCCTCTGTCAATGTAAGCGCTGTCTCCCTTGTAGCCGGCTTAGGCAAAGACTTTGAGACAGGTGCGGGAAACCTTACCGTCGGTGCCTTCTTTGAATACGGCAAGGGCTCCTATACCACGAACAACTCCTTTGATGACCGTTCCGACATCGACGGTGACGGCAATGCCTGGTACATGGGCGGCGGCCTTATGGCCAAGATGGACTTTTTGCCCACAGGCCCCGGCCACTTCTATGTGGAAGGTTCTGCCCACATGGGCTCATTGCACAACGAATACGACAGCAATGATCTGACGGACACCAATGGCAGGGTTGCCAAGTTTGACATGGACAGCCCCTACTACAGCCTGCACGGCGGCTTGGGCTATGTCTGGAACTTTGCTGAAGGCCACGATCTTGACATCTACGGCAAGTACATCTGGTCCAGGGTCCAGGGTACGGACGACAGCCTGACCACCAACGACAAGTTTGAGTACGACGACATGGATTCCAACAGGGTCCGTTTCGGCGTGCGCTACTCTTATGCCGGCAATGCCAGGTTCAGCCCCTACATTGGCGCTGCCTTTGAGCATGAGTTCTCCGGATCCTGCGACTCAAGGGCCTACGGACATCCCGTGGCTTCCCCCAGCTTTGAGGGAAGCTCCGGCATGGGCGAACTGGGCCTTGTCATGAAGCCCTCTGAAAGCGTGCCGCTGTCACTCAACCTTGGCGTGCAGGGCTATGTGGGCCAGAAGCAGGGCGTCTCCGGCAACTGCACCATTATGTACGAGTTCTAGATGATGTATGCCTTCTAGGCGTACAGCCTTCCCTTAAGCGTCTTTCCGTAAGACGCAGGACAACTACAAGGGCTTCCCTGTCCGCACCTGCCAAACAGGCTCATTGCGGGAGGGAAGCCCTTTTTTTGAGATATAAGGAAAGCAGCAAACGCTTTTTCAGCTGTCCTGCTTTTCCTGCGCCTTAAGCCCCCTGCACCTTGGATGGAACTGGTGGTGCAGGCGGATAAGCCTCTCTGTCTGCACATGGGTATAGATTTCAGTGGTGGCAACATCGCTGTGCCCTAAGAGCATCTGCACTGTGCGCAAATCTGCGCCGCCTTCAAGAAGGTGCGTTGCAAAGCTGTGCCTTAAGGTATGGGGAGAGATGGTGCGCTCTATGCCGCAGGCCTTTGCTGCCTCCCGCACCATGGTAAAAACATACTGCCGGGTGAGCTTTTTGCCCTTTTTGTTCAGGAAAACCAGGTTGCATTGCGGGGAAAGGAGAGGACGGACGTAAGACAGGTAGTCCGTAAGATGTTTTTGCGCCCTGTCATGCAAGGGCACAAGCCTCTCCTTGCTTCCCTTGCCAAAAACACGCAGCATCCCCTGCTGCAGGTCAACGGCACCAAGGGGCAGGGAAATGAGCTCAGAGACGCGCAAGCCTGCCGCATAGAGGATATCCAGGATGCAGGCATCGCGCCTGCCGCGCAGTGTCGAGGCATCCGGGGCAGCCAGAAGGGCCTTAGCCTCATTCTTTGAGAGAAAGGCCGGAAGATGCAGGGGCAGGGACGGGTTGGTTGCATCGACACAGGGGTTCACAAGGTCGTACCCCTGATCAGCCAGCCACAAAAAATACGAGCGCAGGGCGGCAAGCCTTCTGGCAAGCGTCCTGGCAGTCTCCTGCCTGCTCTGCCCCCAGGCCAGATACAAAAGCACAGTGTCTGCTGTTACAAGAGGGTTTGCAGGGCTCTCATCCGTCCCCGGCAAAGCAGCGGCACCGGATGTTGTGCCCGGAGGCACACTGCCTGCCTGCGGGCTGCCGGCAGAGAGCGTGTTAAGAAAGGAAAAGAAATCCTTCAGATCCTGCTCATAGGCTGTCACCGTGGCCGGCGAGAGCCCCCGGACAGCGAGCAGGCTGTCCAGCCAGTGCTTTGCGTTATCTTTAAGCAGCGTATATGCAGGTATTTGTGCCGTCATGAAAACTGAATCCCGGAAAATGCGTTCCAAAGAGCACAGAAGTTCCGTTCCTGTGCCTTGCGGCCCTGGCCTGTATGCCGGCCGTGCCTTTTGCAATATCCCTTATGCGCCGCTTTTCCAATGCCTTTTCCCTGCTTTTCTCTTAAGATTACGTTGTCCGGCTGAATGCACCACTTTTTATGAAGAGTGGATCATGCACCGGCTTTATGGCACAATGCCTGACATAACAGCGGCCGGAAGCTGAGCATCGCCTCTTCCTGCCGTCCTTGCAGCAGAACAGCGATGATTGGGAGCATACATTGTCTATGGCAGAAGAGGATATACAGGCCAGGCTTGGTAAGCCTGAGGCAGAAGGCTGCCCCGGCAAATCCGGCGGCATGCCTTTCTGGCTGGGGCTTGGCTCCAATTCTCCTGACGCCATGGTGCGCCTTGCCATGGCCAGGGAGGCCCTGCAAAAAGAGAAGGGCCTTTTGCTCGTGAAGGAATCGCCCATCTACATGACAGAGCCCCAGGACTATGCGGACCAGCCTTTTTTTCACAACCAGGTCCTGGAACTTAAGGCCATATCATGCACGCAGCCTGTCCCTTTAATGCAGAGGCTCCTTGAAATCGAGACAGCCTTGGGCAGGGTGCGCAGCCAGGATCCGGCCCTGCGCTATGGTCCCAGGTGCATTGACATAGACATGCTGCTCTTTGGGACGGACGGAGGCTTACTCTCTTTGGATCCCGTCTGCATCCTGCCCCATCCCCGCCTTGTACAGCGTGCCTTCTGGCTTGTTCCCCTGCGTGACATAAGCCCGGATCTTACTATACAAGGGGAAGGCATTGACGCATTGCTGGATCGGCTTGCATGGTCTGAGCAAAACAACGTCATCTATCAGGAAACACATACTTGGGCCGGACTACGGCCAGGAGAATAACTATGATTAAATGGGTCGTACTGGCAGTGGCTGCCTACATTCTCTACAGGCTCTTTGCCAATGACTTTTTCAAAAAGCGCGAAAAGGACGAAAAGAAGGACCAGCAGGAGATGGACCGCAAGGTTGCTGCCGGAGAAATGGTCAAGGATCCTGTCTGCGGCGCCTATGTTTCCCTGGATGACTCCATCACAGTGCGCGACGGCAAAAAGACCTATCATTTTTGCAGCTACGACTGCCGTGAGAAATTCTTGAAGCAGCTGGAAGAACAGGGCAGGGAACTGCCCGGACGCTCCGGAGAAGACGAATAGCCTGAAAATCACATGCCGGATGCCTGAACGTGTACAGTGGGTCAGTGTCCGGGCGTATATACGGGAAGTCCCTGGCAGCAAAGCACGCTGCCGGGGACTTTTTGTGTATGCAGCAATAGTGTCATGTGCCTGCAAGGGGACAACAAATCCCCAGCCTTTGCTTGCTTGGCATAACTTGGGAGTAAGACTTCCGAAGAGTCGGTAAGGTCATAATGAAACCTGTCATCTATGCCGGTATTGACAACAAGGCTGATTTTGTGACCATATGAGCTGCAAAACTCAAAACAAGGAGGATTTCTATGTCTGCCAATGATTATGTTTGCGCCCGGATTGACCCGGCCATCAAGAATGAAGCGGCAACCGTGCTTGCAACAATGGGGCTGACAGTGTCTGATCTCTGCCGCATGGCATTGACCAGAGTTGCCAATGAAAAACGCCTGCCTTTCAGTGCTGAAATTCCCAATGAAATTCCCAATGATCTGACCCGTGAAACCATAGAAAAAGCGGAACGGGGAGAGGAAATATTCCACGCCAAGGATGCGGAAGATCTTTTCAGACAGTTGGGGATATAAGTAGTGCGTACTTTTACTGCCCAATTTCGCGGTGATTTGAGAAAGGTGGAACAAAAGCGGCTACGATATGTAAAAGCTGAAAACGATTAAGCTTTTGCTATGAGAGTGCCCCCTGTGCACTATAAGACGGACAGCATCAGGTTCATAGGATGGTTACGTAGCAAGCCCCTTCTTCTGTCTATGCTTTTACTGCGAAAGACACTCTGGCCCGATGTACCAGGCGGCAGGGGCTTTAAGCACAGCACCTGTTATTTTGCGGCAGGAGCTGCAAAAAACTCTGCCCCGCTGTACTCCTCTGCCTTAGCAACGCAAAACTTCTTGAAGAAGGAAATGCCCCAGAACATGATTTTTTCATAGTGTCCTTCAAAATTTCCGACATAATGGTTCTCCTTGATCTGGCAGATGGCATCCTCTGCATCTTGAGGCATTGCCTCCAAGCTATCTGAATGCTTGACTTCAATAATGGCTGCCCTTGAGCCGTTGGTATCCTTGATAAAGATATCCAGCCTGCCCAGCCCGCTTTCGTCATTGGATGTGGCTTCCCAGCCTGCCCCGATAAAGGTTCCGGTGAGCACGGCATGATAGAAGTTTTCGTGGTAGTCATGATAGCTTATCGCCTTCAGCAGAATACGGGAAAACAGTTTCTGAAACCCTTCGCTGTCCCCGTTCCAGAAAGCATCAAAGAGAGGCTTTCTGTCCATGGCCTTCATGGTGTCATCAAACCATGATTTGATTGTTTTGATGAATATAGTCTTCACTTCCTTGTTGGGTATGACAAGTGACAGGTCGTCTGAATCAGAAGATACGGCACCTTCCTTCACACGATCAGGGGAAGCCGTAGTCAGATAGCCTGACAGATACAGCAGGGTCCAGACATTTTCCTCTGACTCATACAAAGAATCATAGGTTAGTGCTTCATTAATGCTGCTTGTCACGTATCCGTCTGCCAGCAGGTTTTCAATTTTGCTTTTGACATTGAAGGCTGTATTGCCGACAAAACTACGAATTACAGCATTACCGCTTGTGTTTTGCCAGTACGCTTTGGGTTTTGCCTCAGGATTTTTTTGCAAAGCCTTCAGATACTGCAAGATATCCCAGGGGCAGTATATTTCCCTGTTATTGCCGAATCTGTATCCGTCATACCACTCCTTAATTTCACCCTTTTTGTCAGAACAGCCGGCAGCCGCAAGCAGATCATCGACTTCCTGGGAGGTAAATCCAAATTTGTCGTCAAAATCAAAGTCGGCAATGCCGTAGCATGCAAAATTATTGAGGCCGCTAAAGAGGCTTTCTTTTGATATCCTGAGTCCGCCGGTCAGTATGCCAAACTGCAGATGCTTGTAATCTTTCAGGATGGCTCCCAGCAT
>CAVLCT010000112.1:0-6454 GCA_963661665.1 Bulleidia sp.
GTTCGTGAGGAAACATCAGCCTTTATGGCGCAGGCTAAATGAATTTTACTGAGATTTTTGCACCTTTTTGAACACTGATTAGATCCGGCGTGAACTGGGAAGTCTGGTATCTGCATCAGGTGCAGGTCCACAATATGCCGAAAAACGCATCAGAATGTGCCTAGAATCTCTTCGAGTAGAAAAAACGATAAAAGCATGGCTGAATATTTTGAACAGCGCAGAAAACCACTTTATGCCCCATAAATTGGAAAACCATGTTTTTCTGCGTCAGGCATAACGGAAAATGCGGGAAGCCAGGTAATTTTTCCATTAAGGGAAGAATTCTTTTGCCATGAGATTTGTGCAGGTGCCGGAAAGGCTTCGGCTGGGCAGGAATTTTTCTGGGACAGTTCAGGCAGGCAGTTGCCTGCCGATCGTTCCTCTGGCTTTTCAGATTGCAGTCTGGTATTTCTCTTCGCCGGGAATTGCGCACTGTATCAGGCTGAAAGCGGCAGGGACCGGTTACAACAGTGGAATTTTGTTTTTCCTGCATCTGGCAGAAGCAACAAGCCGGGAAATAAGCCGTGAAAAGAAGCTGGAGAAACTGAGGTCAGGAGCAGGGAATGGACAGGGAGACAGCACGGCAGGAAATCAGGCGCCGCATCAGCTGCACGGAGTATCTGGAAAAAAGCAAAAGCGGCATGTACTGCTGCCCGTTTTGCGGGAGCGGCAAGGGACCTCACGGCACTGGTGCCTTAAAAGTCTATGACACAAATACCTGGACCTGCCACAGCTGCAAAAAAAGCGGGGATGTCCTTGACCTGATGCAGGAGCATTTTCAGACGGACTTTAACGGAGCCTTTGCAATAGCAGCAGACGAGCTGGGGATAGATATATCGAAAAACGCGTCAGAAGGCCCATACTGCCACGCCAGGAAAAAAAATGATATAGGACAAGGCCTCACAGTCAAAACAGCGGAGAAAGGCCCTTTCTGTCCTAAACAGACAGATTATACTGCCTATTATGACGAGTGCGCCGATCGCCTGGTGAACAGCCCGGAAGCAATTGCCTATTTGCAGGAAAGGGGAATAAGCGTCAGTACGGCCATCGCCCTGCATGTCGGATTTGACCCTGAGGCAGATCCGGCAGGGAGCGGGCACAAGGCGCCGCGTATAATCATCCCGACGACTGCCAGCCATTATGCAGCCCGCAGCATAGCCCCTGATACGCCGAAGGCATATCAGAAGTTGAACAATAAGGGAGGAACTCCCGGCATATTCAACGTATCAGTCCTGCACTCGGATGCCGAAGTTGTCTTTGTCACTGAGGGAGCCATGGATGCCATGAGCGTCTGCGAAATGGGCGGGGCGGCCATTGCCCTTAACAGCACCAGCAATGCAGGCAGGCTGATTGAGTACCTGAAGGCAGAGCCGGAGTATTACGGCAGAAAGCCGTCAAAGAATATTGCCTATGTTGTGGCTTTTGATAACGACAGCGACCCGCAGACAGCTTCCAGGACAAAAAAGGCAGCAGACGATTTGTGCAGCGGCCTGCAGAAGCTTGGATACAAGAGCATCGTCTTCAATATCGCAGGCGGGTACAAGGATGCCAACGAGGCCCTTCAGGCATACCGTTCTGAATTTGCAAAGATGCTGGCGGATGCCCGGAAAGAGCTGACACGAGATTTCCTGACAGACTTTGCCGAGATAATACAGACAGAGGCATACAGGCCATGCACGACGGATCTGCCATTTTTTGACAGCCTGCTGGGCGGCGGCATCATCCAGCAGTCCCTGCTTATCCTGATGGCTGCGCCCGGCACAGGCAAAACAACGCTCTGCCAGCAGATTGCGGAGGCCATGGCTGCACACCAGAAGCCGGTCATTTATCTTAATCTGGAAATGAGCCGTGAGCAGATGTTTGCGAAGGCCATATCGGGGAGGCTGGCAAAAAAGGGCAACGCAGTCAGAAGTGCACTGGACATATTGCAGGGCTACCGGTGGACTCCGGAGGACAGGCAGCTCATCCTGGCCGAAATAGAAGACTACAGGCAGACTGTATACCCGTACATCCAGTACAACCCCGGCAACATCGGCAGCAACCTCGACGGCATACTGGGATATCTGCAGAGCACCGGCGAGAAGGCGCAGGCAGAAAACAGGCAGGCTCCTGCACTGATAGTGGACTACCTGCACCTGATCAGTTCGGACAGGGGGCTGGACAACCAGGAACTGCTCAAACAGACTGTCAAAGGCCTTAAGGATTACGCAATCAGGTACAACACGTTTGTTATCGGAGTGTCCGCCACAAACCGTGTTTCCAACATTGCCGGCAAAATCACGATGGAGAGCGGCAGGGACAGCAGCAATATTGAGTATACCGGTGACTACCAGCTGTCACTGAATTACTACGCAGTCGATACCGGAGAGGTGAAAACAACAGAAACGGAGAAGCTTGCCGAGCTTCAGCAGATGAAGTGGCGGCAGATGATAATCAGGGTCCTGAAAGGCCGGTTTGTGACGCCAGGCAGATCGGCACGGGTGTACTTCCATGCAGCCGGCAATCTTTTTTACGGGGAGCAAGACAATCTTCCTGCCGATGCGGAGCGCGTTTCCTTCAGGCCGGTGGCAAGATCCGGCAACCGGCGGTGAATGCAGAAAAAGGACATGGGATAAGAGCCGTACAAGGAAGAACACAGACTGAAAGAAAAGTATCAGTGCTATTTCTATTGCATACGTTAAAAGGATTGAAGAAACTCTTTAAGAAAGGTTTATGTTTTTGCGGCACCTGACGGATTGTTATGGATGTTCTTACAAAAGAACAGCGGCATAAAAATATGAGCCGCATCCGCAGCAGGGATACCAGGCCTGAGCTTCTTCTGCGCAGGGCTTTATGGCACTGCGGCCTGCGTTACCGAAAAAACGTAAAAGCTTTGCCAGGTAAGCCTGATATTGTCCTTGCCAGGATCCGCATTGCCATCTTTGTTGACGGCGATTTCTGGCATGCAAGAGGGCATCAGGACAACCCTGGCGAGCAGGTAGCAACCAACAGGGAGTACTGGCAAAAAAAGCTGCGGCGCAATGTCGAGCGGGACAGGGCTGCTGACAGGGAACTGGCAGAGTCGGGATGGCTTGTCCTGAGGTTCTGGGAAAATGACATAAAAAAGAGCCTGCAGGTCTGCGTGGACGAAGTCTGCAGGCAATGCGGCAAATATTAGAGAAACGAATTGGGAAACTCTGGTTTCTGATACCCTGACCTTAGTTTCAGAAATACATCTTCCTTGTGTTGCCGGTGCAGGAAAACAACAGGGCTTCTGTGAGCACAAGATTGTCGGCCAGACCGAAAGTCTGGCCGGGGGCACCAGCATTGCCTCATACCAGTAAAACCATGAGTAGCTCAAAACTTCAGCCGCGTAGTCGAGGCAATGGAACGGGAGCGGATAGGTCTCGAAACACGTGAAAAGGGGGCATATTCAGCCCTTATTGTAACATAATGTGTTATAAAGTACCGTTTTTTAACATACACCAACATAACATATTTAATTTATTGTATAAATTTGTGAAATTTTGCAAATCATATAAAAAAATATGCCAGGTGATTGACTTTTTTTCTCTTATAGTTTCTAAATAAAACTACGCAATAGTTTTATGCGGAACACTGTCCACCAACTTTCCAGAAGGCCGTACAGGCATACGCTTCTGGCAACCTTTCCTTGATGGAGGATTCTATGAGAGACGCTATTGTTATCGGTGGTGGTATTGCCGGCATGTCCGCAGCCTGGCGCCTGCGTGACACTGATATGATTGTTCTGGAAGCGAGCAACCGCATCGGCGGTCGTCTTCGTTCCGAGCGTCGTGGCAAATACTGGCTGAACTGGGGCGGACATGTTTTCGGCGGCCCGGGTTCCTATGTTGACAAGCTGCTGCATGAAGTGGGCGTAGACGCCCTTGACCTCACTGGTTCTTTCTCCGCCCTTTCCTTCAAGGGAAAGACTCTCAACGGCGGCAATGTGAATCTGTATCCCTTCAAGCTGCCCCTCTCCTGGGGTACCCGCTGGGAGATCGTCAAGGCTGGCCTTAAGGTCATGCGCGCGGTCAAGGCCTACGGCAAGGTCAACCAGCCCCGCAAGGGTGAAGACTACCGTGTGCGCCAGCAGCGCATTTATGACTTCATGGCCGACAAGACATTCTCTGAATTTACCGGTCCCCTGTCCCCAGAAGCCGATGCTTTCTTCCGCCCGACTGTCTCCCGTTCCTCCGGTGATCCCGAAGAGATCTCCGCTGGCGCCGGTGTCGGCTACTTCCTGCTTGTGTGGGATAAAAAGGCCGGCCTCGCCCGCAACATCGTGGGCGGTGCGGCGACCCTGCCGCAGGCGATCGCTTACAAGCTGGGCGACAAGGTAAAGATGGGCGCCGAGGTTATGCAGGTGGTCCAGCATCCTGACCATGTGGAAGTGACCTATAAGCAGGAAGGCAAGGAACATACTGAAAAGGCCCGCTACTGCGTGATGACCACCCCGGCTACCATCACGCATCGCGTGACCAAGGGCCTGGACCCTGTGGTGTATGACGCCCTGGGCAAGATTAAGTACGGCCACTACGTCTCCGCCGCCTTCCTGACCAATGAGACCGGCCGCCAGTCCTGGGACGATGTGTACGCCTACTGCACTCCGCAGCGTTCCTTCAATATCGCCTTTAACATGTCCAACCTGGTCCGCACCATGGAAGCTGGCGAACGCGCTCCCGGTTCATCATTTATGGTCTTCTCGCCTGCGTCCCTGGCGCGCAAGCTGATCAACCTTCCTGACGATCAGGTGCTGGATATCTACCTGAAGGACCTTGAGGAAGTCTTCCCCGGCTTCAAGAACATCATGGTTGAGGGACAGGTACAGAAATTCCACGACGGCCTGGCCTATTGCTTCCCCGGCCGCAACAAGCTGCAGCCCATGCTGATGCGCCCCGCACACCGTGTGTATCTGGCCGGCGACTATCTTGGCTCTTGGTACACGGAAACGGCCATCCAGACTGGCCTGCTTGCCGGTGAAGATATCAACAGCAAGCTGTTCACTGAGGGGCTGCTGCCCGATAACGGTTTCAGCTACTAAGACCATGCTCACACTAAAAGGATGATAATCATGCGAGAAACCATTTCTGCCAAAGGGGCTCCCGCCGCCGTGGGCAATTACTCCCAGGCTGTCAAGGTGGGAAACCTGCTGTTCCTGTCCGGCCAGATTTGCCTGAATGCTGCTACCGGCCAGCTTGAGCGCGACAGTGTAACTAGCCAGACCACCCGCATCATGGAGAACCTCAAGGCCATTGTGAATGATGCCGGAGCCACCATGGATGACGTGGTTCATTGCCGGGCGTTTCTGTCTGACATGAAGCACTTTCCTGAATTCGACAGAGTCTATGGCCAATACTTCTCTACACCATATCCTGCCCGCATGACCGTTGCCTGTGCGGGTATCTACGATAATCTCGATGTTGAAATGGATATGATCGTCAATATCGCTTCCAAACCAGCCGATGGCCCGTCCATCACATAAGTAAGGAGCCATTATGATTTCCTGCCAACATGATCAGTCAATCAAGCACATCAGGACCAGAAAGGACCATACCTGCTACGGCATGGGCCTGGGCATCATGATTCTGGACGATGTTTACCCCGGTTTTCCGGGCGATGTCCGCAACGCTTCTGCCTGGGGTTTCCCGATTCAGTACGACGTCATACATGATGTTGACATCAAGAAGCTGGTTTTTGACAAGGATAAAACCCCCTGCCGCCAGCCCATTATTGAGGCCGCGAAAAGGCTTGAAAAAATGGGGTGCCGGGCCATTGCCGCCGAATGCGGATATTTCGCCTGGTTTCAGGAAGACGTGGCCGGTGCAGTGGACGTGCCGGTATTCATGTCAAGCCTCCTGCAGGTGCCTGTGATTCAAAGAACCATCGGCCCGAAAAATGACGTGGGAATCGTTTGCTTCCGCAAATCCTGCCTGACTGAAGACCATTTGAAGAAGGTGGGAATCGTCCCCGGGTCCAACTACAAGATCATCGGGGCGGAAGACGACTGTCCGGAATTCGATAAGCTGTGGGATTATTCCAGGCGTCCTGAAATTCCGGTTTCTGAGTATGAAGCCTCGGAAAAGGACATGATCAAGCTCTGCCGCCGTTTCGTGAAGGAAAATCCTTCCATTAAGTCTATCATGCTTGAATGTACCGGAATGCAGCCTTTCGGTCGGGCAATTCAGCGCGAACTGGATCTGCCTGTCTACAGCTGGGCCACCCTGCTGGATTTCGCCTGGTCGGTCGTAGCGCATCGTGACTTTTACGGGCATGTCTAGGACAGACGAACCTCTTACAGCTGGCGGGCTGGGAACAGTCCGCCAGCCCGGATACCAGATAATTATAAAAGAAAGGAACTTATAGTAAACGACATTAAATACTGAACTTAAAACTACAAAGGGTCCTGAATTTT
>CAVLCT010000113.1:0-6435 GCA_963661665.1 Bulleidia sp.
GTGGATCTTGATGTCCAGACCGGCGAGGTCCTGTCCATCGGGGCAAAGGCAAAGACATCCCGCGGGCGCACTCCCGGCAGGGTGCGCAACGTCCGCCCCATGCGCGACGGCGTCATAGCCGATTTTGACGTGACGACCAGGATGATTGTGTATTTTATCCACCAGGCCATGCGCGGTTCCTGGTTCCGCAAGCCCAGCATGGTGATTTCCATTCCTACGGGCGTGACCCAGGTGGAAAAGAGGGCTGTCATCAATGCCGCACTGACAGCGGGCGCCACCAAGGTCGTCCTGGTGGAAGAGCCCATGGCCTCGGCCATAGGCGTCGGGCTGCCCATAGCCGAGCCTGTCGGCTCCATGGTGGTGGACATTGGCGGGGGCACGACGGAAGTGGCAGTCATTACCCTTTCTGCCGTTGCTGTCTGCAATACGGTCCGCGTGGCCGGCGATGCCATGAACGAAGCCATAATGGCTGCCCTGCGTTCCGAGTACCGTCTTGAAGTGGGCGAGAATACGGCAGAGATGGTCAAGATTGCCATCGGCAGCGCTGTTCCGGTGGAAGGCCTTGAGCCCATGTTTGTGTCAGGCAAGGATCTTGCCTGCGGATGCCCCACCAAGCTGGAAATCAGCCCTGAGTTTGTGAGAGAGGCCCTTAAAGGACCTGTGGAAACGATAGGCGAGGCTGTCATGCGCACCATGGAGCAGGTGGCTCCGACCCTGGCAGCCGATATCTTTGATTCCGGCATTACCATGGCAGGCGGCGGATCGCTTCTGCGCGGCATGGACAAGTATATTTCCCAGATTACCCATCTCCCTGTCCATATGGACCCCGATCCGCTGACAGCCGTGCTGCGCGGGACTGCCAGCGTCATGATGAACATGGCTGACTATCCTGATGTGTTCATCAACTAAGAAAGGAGCTGATGAAAGGCCGGGGGCTCAGGCCCTGCACATACGCCCCATGAGCTCAGCCGACGCAAGCTGCGTGGCCGGCCTTGAGGCCTTGTGCTTTCCCTGCGGCTGGGATGAAGGACAGTACAGGGAAGCCTTGCAGGAAGGCACTGTGTTTGGTGCCGTGTGCCTGGATGCGGACGGGGACATCATAGGATATGCTGCTGCATCAGGCGTGCTTGACGAGATGGAAATTCTCAACGTTGCAGTGAGGGCGGACAGGCGCAGGATGGGCGCTGCCTCCCTGCTGCTTTGTGCTGTCTTGCAAGAGGCCTGTGAAAGGAATATAGTTATTTGTCATTTGGAGGTGCGCAAAGGCAATGTGCCTGCCCGTACCCTCTATGAGCATGCCGGGTTCATTCAGGCGGGCCTGCGCAAAAAATACTATGCCGACAACGGCGAAGATGCCCTGATTATGACCCTTGATCTGCGGAGCTGGCAGAGGGCACGGAGCAGTCATTGCAGCCAGTGCAATCATTCCGGCCCTGCGCCATATCCATTGCAGGAGACGCTATGAAGACAATCATCGCTGCCAACTGGAAAATGAACAAGACACGCGCCCAGGCCAAGGACATGACCAGGGAAGTCGTTGCTTCTTTGAAGGAGCATCCGGTAACAGACCGCACGGTTCTCATCTTTCCGCCGGCCACGGCCCTGGACTGCGTCTCCAGCGATGCCGGCAATGTCCTTGAGACCGGCATACAGAACATCTATCCTGCCGAAAACGGAGCCTTCACCGGCGAGATTGCCCCCTGCATGGTGCATGACGCCGGCGGTTCCTGGGTGCTGGTCGGCCATTCCGAACGCCGCCACATTTTCAATGAGCCCGATGATCTTATTACCCAGAAGGTCAATTTTACCCTGGCGCACGATCTCAAGATGATGCTGTGCGTGGGTGAAACGCTGGAAGAGCGTGACGCGGGCCAGTTGCGCCAGGTTTTGTCCCGCCAGATTACCAGCGGCCTGTCAGGGCAGGGCAATGCGGCTGTTGCCTCCATTGCCGTAGCCTATGAGCCTGTCTGGGCCATCGGCACTGGCAGGACGGCCGGTCCTGCTGAAATCGTCGAGGCACACGGCATTATCCGCGATGTCCTGCGTATCCTCTTTAACAAGGATGCGGACGAGGTGCCCATTTTGTACGGCGGCTCTGTCAAGCCTGGCAATGCCCATGAGATTCTTTCTCTTGACAATGTCAATGGTCTTCTGATAGGAGGCGCTTCTTTGGAAGCCCAAAGTTTTCTTGCTATTGTGCGGGCCTAGGGTCCGATAACCTGGTGGAGTATTCTGTGGAGTCCCTGATTCTTATTCTGCACATCATTGTCTGTGTTCTGCTTGTCATACTTGTCCTTCTGCAGTCGGGCAAGGAAGGCATGGGCGTTATTTTCGGCGGCGGCAACAGCTCTGTATTCGGCAGTGCCGGCGCAGGATCCCTGCTGGCCAAGCTGACAGCCTTTGTGGCAGTCATCTTTGTTACCACATCCCTTGCCTACACATACGTGACCAGCGAGCATACCTCTGATGAATCGGCCGTGCTGAACGTGCGCATCGAGGAGCCTGCTCCTGCTGCAACGCCTGCGGCACCCGCAGTACCTGCTGCACCTGAGGCTTCTGCCCAGCAGCCTGCAGCCCAGCCCGAAGCGGCTGCTACGGAAGCACCTGCGGCTCCGGCCAAGGACTCTGCTGACGCCAAGACCGATACCAAGACCGACGCAAAGGCTGACGCCAAGAAGTAGAAGCTTAACTTTCTGCCAAATTTTTGAAATAATCTGACGTGCTGTTTCTCCGTGCTGTTTTTCATGGAGGGACAGCACGTTTTTTTGTACTGCCTGAAAAGAAGCACCAGGAAGGCGGCTTTTCAGGCGGATGTTTTTGCAGTGTACAGGGGCCGCTATGTCAGACAATTTTTCCAATAACCCTTTTGCCAGGGCTCTCGCCGGCCTGAAGGCAGGCAAGCTGGCTCAGAAGGGATCGTCAGGCCGTGACAATGAAGAACGCGCACGTGAAACAAGAATGGTGCGCAAAAAGAATGACATGAATTTTGAGACGGACGCCGACTCTGAGCTCTTTTTGCGCCATATGGGCGGCGTGAGCCAGGATTTGAAGGGCGGCGGAACAAAAAAGAGTTCAGGAAAGGCCGGTGCGGGCACGTTCTGCTTGTCTGAGATGAATGACTTTGCCTCAATGCTGCAGGAAAAAGAAGAGCCTGCCGTGGAGAAGAAGGACAAGCAAAAGGACAGGAACAGCAAAAAGACTGCCCGTCCTGCTGCGGGCAGCAGGGCTGAGGAAAAGGATAGGGCAAGGGAAGAAAAGTCTGGAAAAGAGGCCGGAGAAGAATCCGATACTTCCCTGGATGCTTCTATGGCAGAGCTTCTGGACGGGGATGACGGGCGCACTGAGAGGGCCTTTGCTAAGGCCATGCAGGGCGTTGTGCCTCTGACGGTGCAGGGCGGCCGTGAAGTTTTGCCTGCCAAGGAGGACGGGCCTGGTGCAGCACTGGCAGGAGCCAGGCTTGATGAACAGCTCTATGGAAAGATTGAATTTGCGGTGGACAAGAAGGATGAATACGTGGAAGGCTATGTCGTCGGCCTTGATCCGCGTATTCTTGACCGTCTGAAAGCCGGTGCCATCTGCCCTGAGTCAAGCACGGACCTGCACGGTCTGAGAGTGGAAAACTCGTTTGAGGAGCTCAGGGCCTTTATCAGGCGCTGCTGGGAAAAGGGCATGCGCTGCCTGATCATTGTCCATGGGCGTGGCAAAAATTCGCCTGGGGGTGTGGGCGTGCTTTGCGACAGGCTGAGGCTCTGGCTGACCCAGGAACCTTTCAGACGTGTCGTGCTGGCCTTTTGTACTGCAAGGCCGCGTCATGGCGGGCCTGGCAGCCTGTATGTCTATTTGCGCAAGTACAAGAAAAAGGCGCCGGTCAACTGGGACGCGACGCCTTATGATCTGTATCAGCAGGACTGAGGGCCTGTATCTTTACTGATTCCTGGGGTATGGCAGGACTCTTTGCCCTGCGGTGTGCCTAAGGGCGCCCCGGGCGGTGCATCCTGCCTGTCCATCTGGCAAGGCTTCGCCTGGAAATGCCTTTGTCCAGGACTTCCATTTTGGTGATGTCCTGCGCCAGGGATGCGGCTTCTTCCTTTGACAGTCGCTTAATCTGGCAGGCTTTTCTGCCCCTCTGGGCAAACTCTGTCAGATAGCGGTCTTCAAAGGCAATGTCTGTTGCCAGGTTCTCGGGCAGATCCTCGTGGTACTCGGCAAATACGGCGCACTTGCTGAATTCGAGTATCATTTTGGCCCTGTAGACAAGGCAGGAGCCCGTATCCTGTCCTGTTGCCATATTGTCCCCCTGCCTGTTGTTTGTGGTGCCGCAGAAAGGATCGTGCTTTCTGTCAAGGACAGTGACTGTTTCCCAGATGGAGAAGACATCCTGGGGGCGTTCCAGGCTTCTGAGAGGCTTGTAGGCTGCGTGATGCCCTGCATCCCATTCCCAGCGTCCCTGGGTGTCAGCCACGGCTGTCACGACAAGGCCCCTGGGGTGGCGGTAGAGGGCGAGCCACATTTTGGCGTCGCCGTCAATGTTCTCCATGGTTTCTGGATGGACATCGCACCAGCCAGCTTTCTGCAGGGAAAGGCCTGGCTCAAGGGCAAAGGTCACAGGCGGCTTGGCACGTGAGAGCAGGATGCTTTCAGGGGAGCCGGGATAATGGGACAGGCCCCGCAGGGGCGCCTGGCCCAGCATGCTTGAGAGAAGAACGCCGATGACGGCAATGATGATAATCAGGAAAAGCGCTTTCAGCATGACATCTCCTCGCTGAACCTGTCCTTGGCATGTCTTTTGGGCACGCCTTCCAGGCACAAAAAACAGGCCTTGTGCAATTTCTCAAGAAAGTATTCTTCAAATAGCCTGTCTCACAAGGAAAGACAAATGCTGAACGCAGGCTTTTGGGGCAGGATTCCTTTGCAGGTGCGGCGTATTTTGCAAAAAAGGCCATTCTTTTGTTGACAGAGGCATTGGGCAGGCGTATACACCTTTCTTGCGTCGGGATGTAGCGCAGTCTGGGAGCGCACTTGAATGGGGTTCAAGGGGTCGAAGGTTCAAATCCTTTCATCCCGACCAGAAATTTTTTAAGGGTTACAGTTTCTTCTGTAACCCTTTTTTATTTCAGGGATTTTTCAGCAAACAAGCCTTGTCCGAAGCATGGTGTGCCATGTCATATGTCGTTTTGTGCCTCTTCTGCCTTGCCATAGCCTGTGCCCTTGTTTTTGGCTTTTCCCTGGTGTGGGCACTTCTTGCAGGGTACGTGCTCTTTTTTGCCTATGCTCTCACCAAAGGGAATACGGCCAGGGAACTGCTTGCCGTATCAAGGGATGGGATAAAAACAGTCTTCCAGATAATGTCCACACTGCTCTGCATAGGCATGCTGACAGGATCATGGAGGGCATCAGGAACCATTGCCTATCTGGTGGATCTGGCCTTAGGCACCATAACGCCTGACATCTTCCTGCCGTGCATCTTTTTGTGCAACTGCGCCATTTCCTTTCTCTTGGGGTCGGCCTTTGCCACAGGCGCAACTATGGGCGTTATCAGTATGTCCGTGGCCAATGCCCTGAACTTTTCGCCTCTTCTGACTGGTGCTGCCATTCTGTCCGGCTGCTACTTCGGGGACAGATGCTCCCCCATGTCAACATCCCTGCTGCTTATCAATACCCTCAGCAGGACTGCCTACCACAGGATGGCGCGGCCTCTTTTTAAGTCTGCGGCCCTGGCCTTTGTCATCACGCTTGCCCTCTATGCGTTTTTCTCCATGCAGTCCCATGCGGAAGGCGATGTTCCTGATATCAGTGCCCTCTTCAGCCAGGAATATGCCATGTCATGGCTTTTGGCAGTGCCGGCCGTCCTGGTGCTCGTCCTGGCCTTTATGCGCCTGCATGTGCGCAATGCCGTACTGATCAGCACGGCATTGTCCGTAGTTTTGTGCTATGTGATAGAGGGGCAGTCTGTCAGTGACATCCTGTATGCCCTGACCCTTGGCTTCAAGGCAGAGCACGCTGATGTGGGCCGGCTCATGAACGGAGGCGGCATTATCTCCATGGCGGAGGTAGTGGGCATTGTCTTTATTTCTTCCACCTATGCAGGGCTTTTCAGGGTAAGCGGGCTTTTGGACGGCCAGGAGCACCTGGTACAGCGCATGAGCAGCAAAAATACGTTTCTGGCGTATGCAGGGGCCGGCCTTCTTACCGGAGCCATCGCCTGCAACCAGACACTGGCAATCATGCTGACGCACCAGCTGACTGAGCCCCTTGCCAAAGACAGGGAAATGCATGCCCTGAATATGGCGGACAGCGTGATGCTTCTTTCTGCCATGATTCCCTGGAGCATTGCGTCAACCGTCCCCCTGACCATGTCCGGTGCACCGCTTGCTTCCATACCGCTTGCCTTTTACCTGTGGCTTCCGGCTGTTGTCCGTCTCTTCTATACGCCTG
>CAVLCT010000114.1:0-6362 GCA_963661665.1 Bulleidia sp.
GCCGCAAATGCCAGAATCCCAGCCTTCCTCCTGCCTATCCTTGAAGCCACAAGAAAGGCAAGATAGCCCAGCAGAATATAGGTGACATACTGGTCTCCGATAAAGGACATGTCGAGAAGAGTGGCAAAAAACTGCTGATGCTCAATGCCCTTTGACAGGGAGACAAAACAGGAAAAGGCAAGCAAAAGATAAAAAAGACGCCTGCCACCTGTCTCTATGAGCATGGACAGGAGAGGGATGGCCAGATATGTGCCAATAATCATTGGCATATACCAGCAATGATTGTAGGGCGGGTGTATTATCAGGCAGAGCTGGCGGCCAAAACTGGTCCACGCATCCTGCGTGCCAAGGCCATTGATGGTAGCGTAGATGGCAATCCAGAAAAGCCAGCACCTGAGTAGCGGGAACCATTTTTCGCCGTAAAAGGAAAGGACATCATCAAAAGTACGGCAGGGATGGCGTGAAAGGAGCAGATAGCCTGAAAGGAACAAAAAGACAGGCACGCCCAGCCGGCCGGCGGTAAAAAAGAAATCACGCATGAAGCCCAGCCAGTGTGGAGCTGAACGGACCCACTCAGGGCTCATGTTGAACGTAGCCTCAGTGCAGTGGCAGAAGACAATGCTTGCCACGGCAAAAGCACGGGCCCAGTCAAGCCATACAAGACGCTTTGTTTTTATTTCAGCATGTTTATTATTTGTATTGGGGGGGGTGATATCAATAATTTCAAATACTTAGACATGTTTAAATATTTTTTTACGACGTTTCCGGAGTCTGTTCCCAGTTTTGCATGGTACGATGCCTTGCTACGCCAGGCTGATACAACATCCTCAAAAAGAACATAAAGGCTGACAAAGCTGTTCCGCCTCGGCATCAAAGGCTCCCGGCCTGCAAGGCCTGCTGAACCAGGCCGATATTGGAACGCATGGTCTTTTCATAATAGTCAGCAGGAACAGGAACAGGCCCCGAAACCAGGGAGTCCAGAACTATTTTCTTTGCGCCGCTTTCCTCAGCAAGCGTCCTTAAAACCTGGTCGCTGTACTGAGAATCGCCCACAAGCAGGTACTGCTCTCCGTTTTCCCTGGCCTTTCTGACAGTCTGTATCAGCTCAAGCAGCATGGCAGCAGACGGCGCTTCCCCATCATCTTCCTGCAAAATGCACTCAGTGCGGCATCTGCTGTCCCTGAAAAACCAGCTCAAGGTATCGTGCTGAAGCACAAGATGCACCTTGTCCCCGCCAAGGAGGCTGATGCTGCCGGCAAGTTTGTTCATGCTTTCTGCAATAATGCCGCATCTTCCTGAAAGCTCTGCATGCATGTCAGGGAACTTTTGAGACAGGGTGACTGCTACAGCCTGTACCATGGCAGCAAACATGCGCGGGCTGGAAAAATAATGCGGATTCACCCCTCCGTGATGGTGCCCATGATTTTTTTCATGGTCATCATGATCTGCCTGCCCGCTCTTTTCACCTTCTTCAAGATTAAGCCCCCGGGAGCAGTCCGCAACCTTACAGGAGAGGTGCTTAAGCAGATTCGCATCCAGAAAGGGCTCATAGCCTGCGCCTGTCATGACAAGAAGATGAGCCTCTTCAAGCTTCATTCTGTCCTGCGGCGTCATGGAGTAGTCATGCGGACAGCCTGTCTGAGCACCCACAAGAAGATCCAGCCTGAACCTGGGGATATCACGCAAAAGAGTGTCGCAGGCAAGATAGGCAGGGTACGTTGCGGCCAGTATGCTGATTTGCTCCTCTGCCAGCAAACTAAGAGGTGTAGCCGTCACCAGGCCCGTGCAGGCAAGGCTGCCGAGAAAAAAACGCCTTGAAAAAAGTGGAAAAGAAGCCTTACTGCCCATTGTTTTGCACCTGTCCTGTCAAAGTGCAGGCAACAAGACCCAAGGCAGAAGCCTGTCCTGCAGCTGCATACTCTGTACGCCCGAAGGGAATGTTTTAATCAGCCTTTTTTTTCACTGCCACAATGACATGGTGTGCCTTGATGATGGCCTTGACCTTTGATCCATGGCTTAATTTCAGCCCGTTTGCAGCCCTGATGGTGGCACCGGCTGTCATGTTCATTCCCTTCTCGGTCACAAGGTCCACTTCAGTTGCTACCTTGCCGTAGTGGAGCTCAGTCACAGTAGCATTATAGACATTGCGGCAGGAAAACACATAGTCATCCCTGTCCTGGAACAGGACCACGTGCGTTGCCTTGACAATCATGAGGCAGTCATCGCCTTCTTTCAGGCCCAGCCGTTCCGAACTTTCATGCGTGATAATAGACACCATTTTCTCGCCGGTGAGCAGAGTCACCCAGATTTCGTCATTCACGCCACCCTTGTCAACCTGGGTTATTCTTCCTTCAAAGCAGTTGCGGGCAGAAGTAAGCATAGAGGAATTCTCCCTTATTCTTGCGGATTATCTTGCTAATTATCTTAAGATACAGAGCAATGCGGCCAGACAATACAGCCAGCACTGCATCACATGCGGCATGATAACGGCATTGGCGGTCTGACGCAAACAGGACATGCAGTCTGCTCCCGCCTGCACGATGCAGGGCAGACAAAACAAGGCGTGCCCGCAGACACCCTCCTGCCCTGCATAAACGGCGCAAGAGCGCATATTCAGGGGCGTAAAAAAACTTGCACCAATGCCCCTTGTCTGACATAGTGCGGAAGGCGTGTACTGTATAAAAATTATACGAAAACATGCCGTTTCTGCCGTCAAATAATTTGAAGGCATGCTTTCGTTGCAAGTTTTAGAGGATCTTATGGAAACGTACTATGCGGGATGGCTTTCCATCCTTCCTCCGGTGATAGCCATTGTGCTTGCCCTGGCTACCAAGGAAGTCTTCTTTTCCCTCATGATTGGCATTCTTTCAGGCACCCTTATCTACAGCGTAGGTACAGGGGCTGAAAATCTTCTGGTCGGAACCCTGTCCACCTGCTTCGAGACCATGGGCAAGAAGCTGGACTTTGATATTCTTATTTTCTGTACCCTCCTGGGCGCCCTTATCTATGTTGTCTACCTGGCCGGCGGCTCCCGTGCCTATGGCCGCTGGGCTTCCAAACGTATCAAGAGCAAGCGCTCTGCCATCATGTCCACCAGCGGACTCAGCCTGTGCATCTTTATTGATGACTACTTCAGCTGCCTGACGGTCGGCACGGTTATG
Organism: Bulleidia sp.; assembly: GCA_963661665.1. Classification (GTDB taxonomy): domain Bacteria; phylum Desulfobacterota; class Desulfovibrionia; order Desulfovibrionales; family Desulfovibrionaceae; genus Desulfovibrio. Next base: position 3,162 of record CAVLCT010000114.1, read on the forward strand.
TCCCCTGTCACGGATGCCTACAAGATTTCCCGCGCAAAGCTGGCCTACATCATCGACGCCACAGCTGCCCCTATCTGCATTATCGCCCCTGTTTCCAGCTGGGCCGCCGCAGTCAGCAGCTCCCTGGCCACTACAGGCACGTTCCCCAGTGAAATGGCCGCCTTTGTGGCAGCCATTCCCTTTAACTTCTATGCCCTGCTCTCCATCTTCATGGTGTTTGCCGTAGCCAGCTTCAATCTGGACTTCGGCCCCATGGCCCGCGCCGAGGCCCGTGCCGAAAAAGGACAGCTTGGCAATGTGCGCAACGTTGCCCAGGACAACAAGCCTTCAGACAAGGGCGGCATTGCCGAAATGGTCCTGCCCATCCTGGCCCTGATTGTCTTCTCCTGTCTCTCCATGCTGTATAACGGCGGCTACTGGGGCAGCGATGCTGCCTACCACACCATTGCCGGCGCCCTTGGCAACTGCAGCGCCTCCAAGGCTCTTGTGTGGGCTTCCTTCGGCGCCCTGGTCGTTGCCTTCATCCAGTTTGTTCCCCGCGGCCTCATGTCTATGAAGGTCTTCTTTGACGGCTGCATGGAAGGCATGAAGTCCATGCTTCCTGCCAACATCATCCTTGTCCTGGCCTGGACCATTTCCGGCGTGTGCCGCGACCTTCTGGCCACTCCCGCCTTTGTACAGCACGTTGTCTCCGACGGCGGCATCGCCATGAGCTTCATGCCTGCCATCATCTTCCTGGTGGCAGCCTTCTTAAGCTTCTCCACCGGCACTGCCTGGGGCACCTTCGGCATCCTGATCCCCATTGTGATTCCCATTGCCGAAGCCATGGATCCCAACATGCTCATTGTCTGCCTGTCCGCCACCCTGGCAGGCAGCATCTTCGGCGACCACAGCTCGCCGATTTCCGACACGACCATTCTCTCAAGTGCCGGTTCTGGCTGTGACCACATCGAGCATGTGGAAACGCAGTTGCCATACGCCATTCTCGTAGCTGCCTGCTGCTTTATCGGCTACATTGTGGCAGGCTTTACTAACGGTAGCTTCATCCTGAGCTTCTGTAGCGCCCTGGGCGTCCTCGTTGTCGCCCTGATTATCCTGCACCGCATGACAGTGCGCCGCATGGCCGAGCAGGGTGAAACGCAAACAGCGTAACCCCCGGTATACGGCTTAAACACTGCTTACCAAGGCCCTTTGCAAAGATTGCGCAAAGGGCCTTTTTTGTTCCCTGGCCTTTTGTTTTGTTGCCGCCTTGCGCAGGAACGGATATTGTCAGTGACAGAAAATTTCCCTGAGGATACGCTTTTTCAGACATGAAGCTGGTAACGCAGGGACAAGGCAGTATCACTTTCTCCTTCTGCGAGTTTTAGGACAGCCTCCTGATTCTGTTTATTTATCAGGATATCAATTGGATGAGATTGTAAGATGCCAAACGTATTGCAAAAATGGATATACAATTTATCTGTCGCTGCCCCGCTGTTAATGATATTTGCCATCATATGTTTTTTCGAAAAAGATGGTTTTGCAGAGCCAGTTATCTGCCTCTTCGTGGCTGTTCTTTTAATTATTTTGATGGTAAAATCGTTTAACTATGGAAAATGTAAACTTCCAAAAATCGCAATACATGTTACGAGTGTAGCACCGCATGACCTGCCACTTATATCATGTATTATATCATATCTTTTACCGTTACTCAGCCTGGCAATTGATGGTAACACATTACTGCTGTCATGCATCTATTTTATTATATTCATACTTATTCTTTATATGAATACTGCTATTCCAAATATCATTTTACTACTTTTAGGATATCATTTCTATAAAATAAGTGAGAAGAATGGCGTTTCAGGATATGTACTAATAAGTAAACGAAAAATCAGGAATCCTAAAGAAATAAGATATGTATACCGTGTATTTGATTTTTTACTTGAAGATGCAGAGGGAATGTGATGTTTGAAAAAAGCTCTGTACTGGTTATTTGTGCTGATACCGGCAACACTATCATGAGAATTGAAACTGATTCCGATACACAATATTCCATCTGCAGTATGTTTGCCGCAGCAGTACAAAGCCTGACAGCCAATAAAGACAGAGTCGCCTTTGACGGCAGGTATAAGCCGGAACAAGATGAAATTTTACATATTGATAATTTCGATCTTGACGCCGGAATAAAGGATGCAGTCAGGAACCCTATCGGCGTCAGTGCTTATGAGAAGACAAACGACGAATATCCGCCCATCAAGGCAGTATTTGTTGGCGAAATTGCAGATGAATGCGACACAGGGAGATTTTCTGTTGCCTTTCAGCGCTTTAGGAAGGAACAGTATATTTCAACGCCGTCCAGATTCAACCTGTTCTGGTCAGACAATACTTTCCGCCACGTACAATCCTACGGTATCAGTATCTCGGACACTATAGACTGTCTGTATACTCCGGACAGGGAATTGCAGTTCACATCCTTCTACTATGCAAAACAAATCTTTGATCTGAGCAGGTATTATCGTGCTGCAACGCCTGAGGAAGTAACTTCGTTTACATCCAGCTCAGGCCTGAATTTTGAAAATCCTGAACACTTTCAAACCATTGCAAATCAAGCAATTCGCAAAAGAATTGCGGCAATTAAAGATTCGGGAGTCCTGGAAAAGTATACGGCTTCCGATATCAGCCGGCTGGCCCGGAAATCCGGAATTTCCATCACTGTCAGGAACAAACAGATTTTCATTCCAGACGACAAGGAGGAAATCAAACTTATTCTTGGATTCCTTGATGAAGAAGCATACAAAGGGCCTTTTTCACAGAGTATATACCTGGCTAACTCCAAGAGAAAGGTGCCTAAGCAGTAAAAACAGCCAGGATTTTTCAGTCAAAAACGCCCTGCCCAATATAACAAGTTACAGACAAGCTAACAGGAGTCCCATATGCCTGCACCTCTTAATGTCACCCTTATCGGCCTTGGAGCCCTGGGCATTCTCTACGCAGAACAGCTTGCCAGCCATCCGGACCTCTGCAAGCTGACCTGCCTTGCAGACAAAAAGAGACAGGAACGCTACGAGAAAAACGGCATCTGGTCCAACGGCACAAGGCTGAACCTCTCCTTTGCTGATCCTTCGGAAACGCCAAAGGCTCCAGCTGATCTCATCCTGGTCTCAGTCAAGGGAACCACTCTTGCTCAGGCCATTGCCGACATTGCACACCATACAGGCC
>CAVLCT010000115.1:0-6276 GCA_963661665.1 Bulleidia sp.
TATTCCTTTACAACATCGGGCTGCTCTTAATACCGGCTTCAAAAAGCTGGCAGAAGGGGCCGGAAGGCATGGCACTTATCCCGCGGCACTTTTGCATATGTAACAAATAACTATTTGATATTATGTGATAAAATAGACAGCTTTTGTAGAAAAACGGACCATTTTTCTACAAAAGTGCAACAGCGGAGCATGGGGCTCTGTACAACAAGGAGCACGTAAGAGCACTTTTCCTGCATTCTTGAGATAGCAGCCTGAAAGTAGTAATCCTCTTTTTACGAACAGCGTCACTTTTCGAGGCAATTTTCATGAGGCATGTCTATCGCAATCTCAAGCCAATCCCCATCCCGCCTGACGGATACTGCAACCGCTACAATGGCACTGTATTCAGGATGTACAAGGATGGCAGGGGACACCGCAGCCGTACTGTAATCGGCCGCATGGCAGAAACCGGAATGATGTTCCCGAATGACAACTTCAGGGAGCTGTACCCTGACTTGTGGACAGAGCACTACGGGGAAAACCTCCCTGAGCAGCGCTTTGTGCGTACAGGCCTGTATGCGTTCTGCCTCGCGGCAGGATACAGGACCTTGCTGTATCCTGTGCTGGCGGATAGCCTGGGAGGCCGTGACGCTAATGCCCTCATGGATTTTGCCATGTTCAGCATACAGGATGATGACGATGAATCCCCGATACACAAGGCCATGGGGAGATACATGCTTTTTTTAGCCATGAGAATGACTGAAGCATGGTACAGAAAGTTCTTTTCAGAAGAGCTGTCCCCTGTTCTCATCCGGATGTTTCGCGCAAACTGGCTTAAGCAGCTGAAAAAAGAACAAGGCCTTGAGAGCGTGTGGCTGTGCACTGGTACCGCTGATCTTGGCAGCGCAACAAATGCCGGCAGCATTTCAGGATGCATCAGCTATGTCTGGGCAGCAGAGACCAGGGTCGGCAGGCCTGTCTCCTGTTTCGTCTGTAAAGGCGCACAGCCATCCCGCAAAGATCTGGAAGAAATATCGTCCTTTATCAGCTCCTGCAATGTAGCGGTGAAGGGCGTTATCCTGGACAGTGATTATGCCACTCCTGATGTCCTGAAGGAAATAAAGGACAGCGGGCTTGAGTATATCGTGAGGCTGAAACCCGAGACATACGGATATGCCGACCTGTACGCACGCTATGCCAAGGACATCCGCTGGAATATCAGAAAAATGATAGAAGAGACAGTCTTCGGCATTGCCTGCCAGGGCAGGCTTTTCTCGCCAGCAGAGCCTGAATCCTGCACAGGCCTGTTTTATTCAGGCGACACGCACCTGATGAATAAGCAATTGGGGCTGGTTGCCGATATCCACACCGCACAGAAACAGCTGCAGCAGCGTCTTGCCGCGAATCCTGATAAGGTCTCTGTTCCTGATGAATTCAGGGAATACCTCTCTCTTGAGAGGGATGACAAAGGCGTACTGCAGATTGTCTGCGATAGGGAAAAATGCCAGAAAATTGTTGATAACTGCGGCTATTTTGCCCTGGCATCAAGTGCTGATCTCAGCGCCCGGGAAATGTATGCGGGCTACAAGCTCTGCCTTGCCTCTGAAAAGCAGTTCACAGTCTTCAGGGACATGCTGCTGAAAGATACCATAGGGCTCTTTTCTGCCGGAATGTATTCTGACAAGGCCGTTGAGAATTTTTTTGTGGCCGGTCTTGTTGCTGCCGTCATCCGGACTGAGATGAAGCTGGTCTGCGATACTCTTGCGGACGAAGACCTGACGCAGGAAATGCAGGAGAGCAGGTCGGATGACGATGATGATTTCTGGCTTTTTCGCGAGAAGAGATACGACTGGGAAGAACGCATCCTGAGTTCTTTACACTGCTTCAGCATGTTCCGCGCGGGCTCTGCCGATTATGACTATATTGAGAATACTGAGCCGCATGCTGAAAGGTTTCTTGCCTGCTTTGGTATCACCACAAAGCATATGGAAGCGCTTACAAGACAGAAAATTTTGCAGGATATAGAAAAGAGTTACGAGGGCAAACGTACTATTCCCACTCTTGGGCCGGCAAAGCCAGGCAGGGCAAAAGGAAGTAAGAACAAAAAGACGCTGGAAAAGGAGCGCCAGCTGCGGGAAGCTATTGCCAGGGGAGAAGCAGAGCCTGCTGTACAGCGCGGCCGCGGCAGGCCTAAGGGCAGCAAGAACAAGAGGACGCTTGAAAAGGAGCGCCAGCTTGGGGAAGCTGCTGTCATGGGAGTAGCACCGTCCGCTGAAGCAGCACCTGCTGTAAAGCGCGGCCGCGGCAGGCCCAAGGGCAGCAAAAACAAGAAGACGCTGGAAAAGGAGCGCCAGCTTGAGGAAGCTGTTGTCATGGGAGAAGCAGAGCCCGCAGAAGCTGAACCTGCGGCAAAGCGCGGTCGCGGCAGGCTAAAGGGATCGAAGAACAGGAAGACTTTGGAGAGGGAACGGCACAAGGCGGCAGGGATATCTCCGTTGCTTCCAGGTGTGTCAGAAGACTGAAACAGGGCTGTCCCTGTGCCCTTGAGAATGTTGCCCGGACAGGATCAGAGAGTAATGATCCTGCCCGGGCACTTTGTTGTAAAAATAGTTTGACATAATAAAAACAAATTGATATCAAAAAGCCGGATCTGAAACCAGGGAAAGCGGCAGGGCAGATACATGCTCCTGCCGCACAGCGAAAAGTGAAATGATTGCCCTTACGGGGCAGGAGGGTACATGGCAGACGTGATACCGCGTATAGTCAGCCGTGAACAGGCTCTTCGTATTGCAGGGCAGGATCCTGCCGGCCTGCTGAAAATTCCGGCAGTTATGCTTGATGAGGAGATGTTTTTGCGGGCAGTCCGCACTGACGGGCTGAGGCTCGGGTATGTCCCGCAACGGGGCAGGAACAGGACAGTGTGCGAGGCTGCCGTCAATGAAACGGGGCTGGCTCTCAGGTTTGTGCCCAAAAAGATGCTGGACATGGACATCTGCTACAGGGCAGTTCGGCGTACCGGCACAGCCCTGCGCTATGTTCCGCAGGCATTCATAGACTGGAACATGGCGGCGACAGCCGTGGAAAATGACGGGCAGGCGCTTGCCTTTGTGCCGGAGGTGCTTAAGGACCAGGATATATGCCTTATGGCCGTGCGCAACAATGCGCCATTGTCATCAGTGCCGGACAAGGAGCGCAGCCGTGCCGTCTGGCTGTCTGCCCTGGAAACGGGCCGCGTGCGCCTGCGGGATCTTCCGGACGCCTATCTGACCAGGGAGGCCTGCCTGACAGCAGTCCGCAGGGACGGCTCGTCTCTTGCCGATGTTCCCTGCGCCATGCGCACAGAAGAGATATGCAGGGCTGCTGTTTCCTGCTTCGGCGTGGCGCTGCTGTTTGTGCCAGGGAAACTGAAGACCAGGGACATGTGCCTGGCGGCAGTACGGTCTTTTGCCAGGGCCGTGCGCTTTGTGCCTGACAATCTGAAGGGAGACAGGGAAATCGCAGCTGCGGCAGGGCTCATGGAAAAGGGCGCCAAAGACAGCGCACCGGACGCAGGGCGCAGTGCCGGAAGGACAGGGCAGCCAGATTCCAAAGACCATAGGGAGGCACGGCCTTCTCCGCAAAGAGGGCGCCTGCCGCAGTTTGGCGGCAGACCAGCTGCACAGGTGCAGGGCATGCCTTTCCCCGGCCGTGAAGCAGGATTGTATCCCGCTTCTGGCGGCTTTATGAGGGAAAACAGGGGTGCGGCATCCTTTTATGAGAGGCCACACCCTGGGCCAGGTCCTGAGAACAGCTCCCCAGGTCCTGGCGGCACAGCATTGGAAGAGGGCAATACATGGCAGGAGCGGCAGATGGCGCAGCCTGCCAGGCCGTACAGCTCTGGCTGCTGCGTTTCAGGCAAAAGGGCGCCAGATGCTCCCCGTGCTGCTGAAGCGGCACTGAAATACGGGCAGCCGCAGAGGCAGCCTGGACGGCATCCGGAAGAATATCCGGGGGACCAGGAGGGGCCTGCTCCTTTCTTCTGGTAGTGCGCCGGCCTTAATGGGGCAGAAGGGAAGACAAAAAAAATCTCCCCTGTTTCCGGGAGTCCGGGACAGGGGAGATAAAAAATTGTCAGGATGCAGAGCTTTTAGCCGACGTAGTTGCTCTTTCTTTCCCAAAGGCGCATTTCCTGCATCTTCTTGCGGCGCTGGCGGACCAGGCTCTTGGCTGCCAGGGAGGTGCCCTTTTTCAGGCCCCACTTTTCCTTGTATTCCTTGACTGTGAGGCCGTGGGCTTTCAGGTGCCTGTTGCCGATGACCTTGAATTTCTTGCCGCACTCAAGACAGATGGCATAGGTCTCGGTGATGGAGTTCTTGGGCTCCACGGACGGAGAAGCCTTGACTTCCTCGCCATCGACAACGCCCTGCAGGCTCTGAACAAGCTCGCTCACATAGGTGGCAACTTCGGCTGCTGTCATGGGACGGACGCCGGCCTGGGCACGTGCTATTTCCATGGCCTGCTTTACGAGTTCGGTATTAGCCATAATATAGTCTCCTGCAAATGGACTTTCTCCCCCGTCTAAAACCCGGGGTTCCTGCCGGCAGCGTCTGACGCACTGCTGTGCAGGCTTTCACGATCTGTCCGGCCGCCTCAATGCTCAGCGCCGCATTATGGCCGGCGTTGCATTCACATACGCAGGCTGTACCTTTGAATTGTGCCTGCGCTGGCGGAGCGTCATATATCTTCACCCGAAGGGAGAGGCTGTACGGCGCATTGGATAAATAGTGAAAGAGAAAGTATTATCTAAAACGTATCTTTTGGATATCTGTAAAGCATTGCTGTTGTCAATATCTTTTTTCAATAAAGAACAGCATTTCCTTAGTAGCAATCGCTATAAAGAAGGGTACAAATATTAGTACAGGGGCAGTAAAGTGAAATATGAAGAGGCTTATTTTTATCTTGTGCCGATAGAACAGTTGCCGGAAAGTAGCTTTTTCCTGGTGTAGCATCAAAAGGACTAAGGTGGCCGGGACATGCCGCACAGAGCTCTTGTTTTAAGAGCTTAAGGGCTGGCAAAGAAAGAGCATAAAGGAAGAGAACTGCCCTTGTGCTTTTCTTCAAAGCGGCAAAGAAAAGAGATGCAGGGAAATAGCAGTACGCCATGTCCGTGAATTGCATAGTAATTTACTATGGAATGGCGGCATTGTGCGGATAAAGAGGATGCACTGCCTGTATGAATCTGGCCTGAACAGGGACGCAGCCATGACAAAAGCTGTGTTGCAAAGTCCGTGGCTGGCTAAAATGAAGCAGGGTGCCTGATAGAAAGGAGTTTTCCGTGGCCAATAACCATAACACAGAATACAAGGAGTCATGGTGGGACGAATACCTGAAATCTGTATGCGCCTTTGCTAATGCCCGTGGTGCAGCAACAGTTGCATCCTACGCCTGGATGGACGGATGGACGACAGAAACACTGCCGGAGTACACAGGCCCGATCCCTGTAGTTCCCTGATTGCTCGTGCTTTTTACCGTGCCGGCTGGATTGAGTCCTGGGGAGGCGGCATTGAGAAGGTCCTTGATTCCTGCCAGGAACTTGGTTCCCCTGCTCCGGAATACACCGTTTGGGCTGCTTGACGGTCCCGGGGTTACGCCAGTGCCGTTATTCCCAATGGACAGAATGGCGGAATAAATGGCGTAAATGGCGGAATAAATGGCGCCAATGGCGGAATAAATGGCGTAAATGGCGGAATAAATGGCGCTAATGGCGGAATAAATGGCGTAAATGGCGGAATAAATGGCGCTAATGGCGGAATAAATGGCGCTAATGGCGGAATAAATGGCGCTAATGGCGTTATTGGCGTTAATCCTGGCGCTAGTAACGAGGTTTACAGCACCGGCCTGTGCAGTTAGATCAGGGGGAACATGGTATCCGAAAGGATGCAGATACGGGAAGCGCATCTGAGGCCAGCCTGCCGCCGCCAGTCGGCGGAATATGCCTGCCCTGGCCGTTCAGAGCCACTTGAGACTATGCTCTCAGAGGATGCAGTCATGCAGGTGATGAACTTTCACCTGATAAGATTTTTGCTAATGGCAAAGCTTGCCGTGTTTGCCGCTGTGTTTGTGCACCAGGCTCTTCATAACAAGAAAGTGTCCTGGTAGCTCCATTGCGGCAAAAGGGAGACGGTCCGGACATTGGAGAAGAACTCAGGACAGCCGGGGACAGCTGTGAAAGTCACAGAAATTGGCAAAAAAACACCGCAGCTTCTGGAACAGCTGACAGCTTTGTGGGAGAAGTCCGTAAGGGCGACCCATATGTTT
>CAVLCT010000116.1:0-6203 GCA_963661665.1 Bulleidia sp.
GCTGAGGATCTTATAATGGCCATGAAGCTGGTATCCAGCCTGAAGACTCACTGATGCATATGAACCCGCTGTCACTTTTCCCTCCTCAGATTAAAACGAAAAGTATCGTTTCCAGGATATTTTTGCGTAATTATTAATCTGGTGACTTTTATTTTTTAACAAATTGCCATGCGTATTTATTTCAAAAAAAATCTGGCTTTTTTCAGCCATGCTTTTTTTTGTCTATCATGGCAGGGAACAGTTAGGCAAAGAAGCATTTTCTTCCTTAATATTTTTCATCCTTGTCTGTTTTACGGATGTTGTTGCCTTGCGTTGCAGGTTGAGTCTGAACGCCTGCATCAACAGAGGAAGGTTTTGCAATGCCTGCGTCACCTTTGCCTTTGCCTTCTGAAGCGGATTCCGTCTGAACTTCGGCATTGGGTAAAGGCTTCACATTGCCTGCGTCACCTTTCTCCTTGCCTGCTTGTGCAGGTTCTTTCCTAGCGCCTGCATCAGCAGGGGAAGGTTTCACAGCATCGCTGTCCTGTTTACCCGTGGCTTTGGGAGCTGACGGCTGTATTTTTTCTTTGCCAGCAGGAGGAGTAGCAGGATCGGGCTCAGGCTTGCTGAACAAACTGCCGATGATAAAACCTGCAACTGCCAATACCAGCAACACAATACAGGCAATTACGGCAAGAGTGCGTCTACTCTTCCTTGCCGGTATCAGCTGTGTCTGCGTGTCAGACGCCCCGAACTCAATCACCTGCACAGTGATATTATCCGGACCACCGGCATCAACAGCCGCATCAATCATCTGATTGGCTTTTGCTGTACTTGATACGGACTGCGACAGGATTTCTTCCAGCCTCTTGTGGGAAACAGGCCCCCAGAGGCCGTCAGAACAAAGCAAAAATGAACTTCCAGGTGCAATCGCAACCTTTTCTGCAACGCATCTGCCAGCATCTATATTGCCACCGACCGACTGGGTAATGACATTTTTGGGCGCCTTCTCGGCATCCTCCTTTGAAATAATACCCGCCTGAAGCATTTCCTGCACAGCAGAATGATCGCGCCCCAGCTGCGTGAGACGTCCCTTATGGAATACATACAGCCGGCTGTCTCCGGCATGGATAAAATAGCCCGCAGTGCCTGAAACGAAAAGAGCAACTATTGTGGAACCGCATCTGCTTAAGGAAGGATTTTCCAGTCCGATCTCCTGCACCCTGGCGTCCGCATACAGAAGGGCTTCCTGAAGCGTCTTTTCAGGGTCACCCAGATGAGACTCGAAATATTCCTTAAACGACAAAACAGTTCGCTTTGAGGCCTCGGCCCCGCCTGTATAGCCGCCCATACCGTCAGCTACAATGAACAGTTCCCCCTGAGGGAGGCTGAACCAGCCAAAGGAATCTTCATTTCTCTTGCGGACAAGACCTGTATTGGTTGCCTGGCCGACTGAAATATCGTCCTGCTTAGGCATTTTGGGGAATCTCCACAAAGATATATTTTGCCATACCCATTTCAATGATATCGCCGTGGTGCAGCTCAAACTGTCCTATGGCATCTTTGCCGTTCAGCAAGGAGCCGTTTGTAGACAGCCTGTCCTCAAATATAAACTTCTTGTTCCTGTAGAGGATGACAGCATGCTCCTTGGACAATTTGCTGTCATTGATACTGATGCTGGCATCGCTCCCCCTTCCAATAGTCTCGCGTCCTTCGTGCAGGGGATAGCAAGAGCCCTCCTGGCTGGCATCATAGGTTATGAGGAAGCCGACAATACGGCTGGTGTTATTTTTGCTGCCCTTTGGACGCATTATGACAGTACGTTCCGATGAAACAGGAGACTCGTTAAGCACCATGGTATGGGTTTCCATACCGCCTGTCTGCTCCATATTGATTGTCTTTGGCGAATCGTTGTTTACAACAGGGGATGCCACCTTAGGACTGCCTCCCGCACTCTCACCGCACCAGGGGCAAAACTCTGCGCCATAAGGAATTATATGCCCGTTTGAGCAACGTGAAAAATTTTCAGTTCTTGCCATGACAGCCTCCTACAGGCTGGCAACGCCGATTTGTCTGATGACGGCTTCGGCTTTGCCAAAATACAATTTGTCTCCGGGCTTCAAATAGGCCGGACGCGATATACGTGTACCATTTAAATAAATGCCGTTGGTAGATTTCAGATCCTCAATCCTGCATTCGCCTTTTGATACCTCAAGCGCTGCATGATGCCGCGAAACTGTAGGCTCTTCCAGAATGATAGCATTGTCACGGCTTGTTCCGATGGTCACCCTGCCGTATGGTAGCGGAAATGACATGCACATGCTCTGGAACTCTATAACAAAGGGACTGGTTTCATCATTTTGCGGCAGGACAGACGGCATCTCCAGTTCTTTAACGGCCGGCTTCCTGCGCACAAACAAAAATACAAGCAGGACAAGCAGGACGGCTGCAGCCGCAATGGCTGCATAAACATACTTTTTCTCAAAACCGAACAGTTTCACAGCAGAGTCAGGGACAGTCACTGAAAATTTGCTTGTTTTCTCCTGATTCTCAGATACCTCTGTCAGCACGCATTCTGTAGCGCCTGCTTTTGCGAATTCTGTCCCGGAAAGGTCAAAAGCAATATTGTACCGGGCTCCCGATATTTTATTGCGCCTGTTCAGGACAGATATGACTGCGGAGGAAATTGCAAGCGGCGAACTACATTCCTCATAGGAACCATTTGTCTTGTCAGAGAACTCCCTGATGGCCTTCAGGTAGTCTGCGTTTTTTGCCTGCTTATCAGGCAGGCCGATAACGTATATCACCACGCCGTTGTCAGCTGCTTTTTTTATGATGGCTGACGTATCGCGGTTTCCGCCTTCATCATGTCCGTCCGTGATAACAAGCAGGGTCTTATCGCCATCATTCTCCTGCAAAAGAGAAACAGCAGAATCAATTGTCCCGTACAGTTCGGTTTTGCCACCGCCCTGCTTAATCATTTCCAGAGAATCAATGACCTGCTTTTTGTCAGTTGTGAAGGGTGTATGAAGCTGAATGGCATCGTTAAAGGATAGCACGGCAATACGGCTGTCCTGGCTGACATGCTTTACATAATTCTGAATGCTAATCTTGATGGCGGACAGGTAGTCTGCGGTAAGGCTTCTGCTTGTATCTATGGCTACAAGCAGGTTCTGCTGCTTTGTTTCCTGAATCTTCTGTATTTTTTTGGACTGAATCTTTGTGTCAGTTCCTGCAACCGTCATATACACGTCATCCACTGCCGGTGCAGGACTTTTATACTCAATCGTCAGCAGGGGCCATGCATGCGTATCTATATTACCGACCGTTCTGTCATCAGCAAATGACGAGGTCACAGACAGCAACAGGACAAAACTTGATATAATTATCTTTGCTAGCATGAACACCTCCTATCGAACATTATACTGTATCCTGTATGAATCAAGAAAGCTGATGATATCCGCAGAAGCATACGAAATATAGTATTCTCCTGAATATTGTCCGCTATGGTCCTCAAGCAACAAGGTATTGATACCAACAACACAGCCATTCTCATTAACAAGGGGACCGCCGCTGTTGCCCTGTGATATCTTTGCACTATGAACAATCAGATTTGATGCACCGTTGCGAATGACGTTTATTTCACCGGAAGTTGATACCACTTCCGGCAGACCATCCCATTTTATCGCTCCGACAAGCAGACCGGGATACCCCCATGCATAGACCTTCTCATTTCTGCCTGCAGCCACTGTGAACGCCAGCGGGGTTCCGATATCTCTGCCCGCATCCAGTACGGCAAAATCCTTTTGCCGCCCCTTGGCAACGCCAATAAGGCGCACCTGATGCCTTCCGATTATCCTGTTGCCGACAATAATACTGCTGGCATTGTCAACAACATGCCTGTTAGTGACTATTGTATGCCCGTTGACAAAAAAACCGCTCCCGGAGGCATAGCTGCCATTGTGCAGCCTGACGACAACCAGGACCGTTGCTTTCTCGGCATTCCGCATGTTCTCTGCAAAATCAGACTGCCGGGACTTTGGCGCAGCCTCAGGACGAGACTCCTGCATGGCAGGCGGAACAGGCTTCTGCAAGCCTGCATTTTTTTGGGACGGCAGGAAAAAGAAAACAAGCAGGATAATTGCAGCAATTCCGGCAATAAAGTAAGGAGCAGTTTTGCGCCCTGTGGTCTTCTGTACATGGGCAGGAGCTCTTCCCTGAAGATGTGAAATGATGTCGGAACCGGATATATTCAGGTTTCCAAGCCTGATACGGCTGGAAGCAGTAATATGCTTCTGCCTGATTCTGATACCGTCAACAAAGGTGCCGTTTTTTGACTGCAGATCCCGCAGAAAATACGTCCCGTCAGGCAATTTTTCGGCAGAGCAATGTTTTCTGGAAACGCTCATGTCGTGAAAAACGACATTGCACGAGCGGTCACGCCCTATGATGACAGTCTGCACAGGAGAAACCTTTCCAGAATGGCCTGGCTTTCCTGACACGACAGCACCGCAGGATCCGCAAAAAGACCCTCCGGGCACAACAGGTTTATGGCATCTTGGGCACAACATGGCTTACAATTTGTCAGGTACTTCCCTGATGGGTTGCTTTTGAACGGGCAGGTCTGGCACGGCCGGCTGAGCCGGTGCAGCAGGTTCGGGACGGCGGGCTTGGCTGCTACCAGCCTTTGATGCCTTTCTGGCACGATAATTACTGTTTACTGCAGCCCGTGCAGCCTTTTGCGCCTCAATTGCTTCCGCTGCCTGCTGAGCCTCTCTTCCGCGCCTGACCCAGTATTCTGCATACCTTCTGTTTTCTTCATATGCTATTCTTTGCAATAAGTTTCTTGCATAACTGTCGCCATTAGACGCAGCCAGATTAAGCCAGGCTATGCCGTTTCGCACGTCCTGTTGCACGCCTAAACCAAAGAACATTGCATGGCCAAGAACATACTGCGCTTTCGCCATACCTGCCCTGGCGGGTTCTATCATAAGAGACACGGCATAAGACGGATTTTTAGGCACTCCGATGCCGTAATAGTAACACCTGCCCAGATTGAATGCACCTCCATAAAAACCTGCACTGGCAGATTTCTGGTAATATTCGATGGCCTTTGCATACTGGCCTTTTTCTTCGTAGTCGCAACCCCTGTTATTATCCCTTATGGCAGAATCCCAGGGAGAGTTGCTGGAATTCATGCCGGAACAGCCCATTACAAAGAGACATATTAAACATAATAGGAACTTCTTTAACATTGCTTTTTTCTCTGCTGTTTCCCGGATGCATATATTTTCAGGCAGATTCAGGAAGGAGCTTCTAATAAGGCATGGGTACGCAAGCAAAGCTTTTTACAGCTTGTCCGGAACATCCCTGATAGGGTATTTAGGCACTGGCTGTTCCTGGGGCGGACGGGGTCTGTTAGTTTGTGAAGATTTTCTGCTGCCACCCGTCTGTTGTCCGGTCATACTGTATGGTGGAGCCATATATTGGATAGAGTTCAGCCACTGCCTTGTAGCCCGGACGTGATCATCAAATTCTTGAGGTGCTGTTGATGTACGAGACAGTATCACGGGGCTGTTAGAAGAATATACAACATACCCGGCAGGATACACATATTGTTTCTGATTGCTGGAGCAACCAGAAACAAACAGGCACAGAAGGCACAGAAAAACTATTTTGTTCACGGCAGAGACTCATTATTCCCAATGCAAACAAAGGACTGGCATGCTGTCAGAAAAGCATTTTTTGCCGGCAGGCCTGGCTTATGTAGCGCCTGCCGGCAAAGAGGAAACAAAACTTGCCCAAAAGAGGTTAGTTCTTCAGGCTGTGTATGGGAGCCGGAATACGTCCGCCCAGGGAGATAAAGCCAGAGGCATCGCCCTTGGGAACAGGGATAATGGTAGCCTCGCCAAGCAGGCCGCCAAAATGCACCTTGTCGCCAACGCCCTTGCCGGGAACAGGGATAAGGCGCACGGCCGTGGTCTTGTGGTTAATCATGCCTATGGCCATTTCATCGGCAATGAGGCCCGAAATAGTTGTGGCAGGAGTATCGCCGGGAATGGCGATCATATCAAGGCCCACAGAGCAGACACTGGTCATGGCCTCAAGCTTTTCCATGCTCAAAAAGCCTGAGGTGGCAGCGGCCTCTATGCTTGAGTCCTCTGAAACCGGGATAAAGGCGCCGGAGAGCCCGCCCACGGAAGAGGAGGCAAAGGCACCGCCCT
>CAVLCT010000117.1:0-6131 GCA_963661665.1 Bulleidia sp.
GCCGTAATGATGGGGAAATCCCTGTACAGCTGCCTGGAATCGCAGTTGATAACTTCTCCCTGAAGCTTTGCTGCCAGTTTGAGGGCCAGTGCCGTTTTTCCTGCTCCCGTGGGCCCTGCAAGGCAGAGTACCGGAAGAGATGCCGCCATATCCGTCATTGCCGCTGTTCCTTTTGCAGGTCCTTTCCCTGTTCCCTGCTACCCTGTCCGGCAGCCGTATCGTGTTTCAGATAGCCCTGGGCAGGGGCTTCAAGACAGGGGGTCGCTTCTGCAATAGTGCCTTTTTTATAGAGGCTGCTCAGGCTTTTCTGCACGGCATCAGGCACAAGCCCCTCTACAGAGGCACCGTGGCTGGCACAGGCCTTGACTATGCTTGAGCTCACATACAGCCATTTGTAGTCTGTCATAAAAAAGACTGTCTCGACAGACCTGTTCAGGCGCCTGTTCATCAGGGCCATCTGGAATTCATACTCAAAGTCGCCCACAGCCCTGAGTCCGCGTATGATAGCGCTTGCGTTCACTTTCCTGGCCACATCGACAGTCAGGTTGTCGTAGGAAATGACAGAGATGCGGGATGCCTGCTTTTCCACTGCCTGCCTGACAAAGGCAACGCGCTCTTCTAAGGAATAGAGCGGATTCTTCCCGGGGTTTTCGGCAACGGCTACGATGACCTTGTCAAAAAGGCTTAAGGCCCTGCGGATAATACTGAGATGGCCCTTGGTGACGGGATCAAAGGTGCCGGGATAGATAGCCGTTCCCTGGGCAGGCCCGCTCCCCTGGACAGGGCAGCAGTCTTTCCAGTCAGCAAAATCCTCATTTTGCACGGCAGGGGCAGGAGCAAGTCCGTAGGCTTTCTCAATGCAGCGCTGCACATAGCCGGAGGTCAGGCCGCAGGAAGAAGCGCCGTTTTGCACAGCTGTCTTGACTATGGTCGAGCTGGTAAAGAGCCACTGGTAGTCCGCCATGAAGAAGACTGTCTCAACTGAATGATTGAGACGGCGGTTCATCAGTGCCTGCTGGAATTCCTTCTCAAAGTCTGCCAGGGCCCGCATGCCGCGCAGTATGGTGCTGGCGTTCTGCCTGACGGCACAGTCAACCACAAGCCCCTTAAAGGGAATGACATCCACATTGGGCAGGCCCTGCACGCTGTGGCGTACCATGTCTATGCGCTCATCAAGGCTGAAGAGCGCCTTTTTGGGCGTTGTTTCGGCGACTGCCACCACAATGCGGTCAAAGACACGCAGGCCGCGCTGGATTACGCTTAAGTGACCGTTTGTAATTGGATCAAAGGTTCCTGGAAAGAGCGCAATACGCATATTGAATGCTCCGGCCCGGCTGGCAAAAATAAAAAACCGCCCCATCGGCATAATGTCGGAAGGGGCGGCCTTGGGGGAAAGAAAAATCAGTCTTCGGTGCCGTCCGTTCTCCTGGCAATCAGGGTAGTCGTCTGGCCGAAGTCCCTTTGCGTGACAAGCTCAAGGCTGGATGGCAGGGTAAGCTTTAAGCCTTCTTCTACTTCAATGCAGACAAAAGCGCCATCCTTAAGCCAGCCGCACTGGGCAAGGGCATCCAGGGAACTCTGGGTCAGGTGCTTCCTGTAGGGCGGATCGACAAAGACTACATCAAAGGGACCGCCGACATTGCGGTCGGCACCCTTGATGCGCCTGAGGAGCTTGAGGACGTCTTCCTGTACCAGAAAGGCTCTGTCCTCTACGCCCAGGTCCTTGATGTTGTCCCTGATGCAGCGGCATGCCTTGGGTGCAAGCTCCACCAGCCATGCCTTGTCCGCACCGCGGCTCAAAGCCTCAAAGGCCAGGCTCCCGCTGCCGGCAAAAAGATCCAGCACATGGCATCCCTGCCAGTGCAGGCGGTACGACAATATTGAAAACAGGGCCTCGCGCACCTTGCTCATGGCGGGGCGGTAGCCTTCGCCTTCTACAGTGCGCAACCTGCGCGAGCCCATTGTTCCAGAGATAATACGCATATTCTTACAGCTTTGAAAGCAGGCGGGTCATGGCGTAGTCCATCTTGGCCAGTGCTTCCTGCAGCATGGTCTGCTCTTCCCAGGGACGCTGATTGATATCTGCCATCTTGTCCATGAAGAGGTGCCACTTGCGTTCCACTTCGCCAGTAAGGAAGTCCCAGTTGACCTTCGGGTAAGCCTTGACCATGTTTGTCTGAATTTCCTCTACTGTCTTGCCTTCCAGGGTCATTTCTTCCAGGTAGGCCGGGATATGCGGCTCAATGCCAAAGCGTTCCTTGATCAGGCCGCCCAGGATGTTCTGGGCTTTCAGCTCGCCATGGACAAGCACCACCTTGGGCTTGGAGGGAGCCAGGGGGGCAAGCCAGTCAAGCAGCTGGGACTGGCCGGCATGGGCTGAGAAGCTGTTGATGAAGTACATCTTTGCCCTGACTTCCAGATCCTCGCCAAAGACCGTCAGCTTCTTGGCTCCGTCAACGAGCAGGCGGCCCGGTGTGCCGATGGCCTGGTAGCCGACAAAGACGATGCTTGCGCCAGGACGCCAGATGTTGTGCTTCAGATGATGCTTGATTCTGCCGGCATTGCACATGCCTGATGCAGAAATGATGATGGCCGGCTTGTCGTAGGCATTGATGGCTTCCGACTCCTCGCGGCTCAGCGTGTACTGCAGGTTGGGCAGTTCAAAGGGATCCTCGCCCTTGTTAAGCAGCTCTATGGCCGGGGCGTCAAGCAGTTCCTTGTGGTGGCGGAAAATTTCCGTGGCACGGATGGCCAGGGGAGAGTCCACGAAGATGGCCATGTCCGCAGGCAGGCGGTCCTGCTTTTTCAGCTCATGCAGGCAGTAGAGCATTTCCTGGGTGCGCTCGATGGCAAAGGCAGGAATGATGACTTTTTCGCCGCGCGCATAGCTGTAGGCAATAGCCTTGGCCAGTTCTTCCGTGCTTGATTCGGCATCCTTGTGGTTGCGGTCGCCGTAGGTAGACTCCATAAAGACGTAGTCTGCCGGGGGCGGGGTGACCGGATCCTTGACAATGAGAGCCTGGGGCCTGCCAATGTCGCCGGAGAAGATGAGGGACGTTGTCTTGCCGTCTTCCTCGATCTCAAGGCGGATGGAGCCTGAGCCCAGGATATGGCCGGCTTCGTAATAGACAACCTTGATGCCGGGAGCGGGACGCAGTTCCTCGCCAAGCTTTACGGTCTGGATGTAGTTGCAGGTTTTCTGTGCATCTTCAATGGTGTACAGCGCAGGCGCAGGATTCTTGAGGCCGCGGCGCATGTATTTCTTGGCTTCGGACAGGGCTTCCATTTCCTGGATGTGGGCACTGTCTTCCAGCATGATGGAGATGAGCTCTCCTGTTGCCGGCGTGCAGTAGATGTCTCCCTTGAAGCCGTTTTTGACCATAAGGGGAAGCAGGCCGGAATGGTCGATGTGAGCATGTGTCAGCAGGACAAAGTCAACGCATTCGCAGTTATATTCGGAAGCATCGCGGTTGCGCTGTTCAATGGCCTTGTTGCCCTGATGCATGCCACAGTCTACGCAAAAGCGCCGGCCGCAGGCTTCAATGAGAAAGCAGGAACCGGTGACAGTCTGGGCAGCGCCAAGAAAGTGAATTTTCATGGGATCTCCAGCGGACAGCCGCACAAGAAAACCCTTATGCGGCAGGAAAGAGTGTTGTCTGCGCTCCTTAAACTAGAAAATATACTGGAAAAATTGTAAACCAGCGGCAGAAAAAATCAAGCAAAATGTAGCAAGAAGGATAGCAGAATAGTTATTATGAAGCAAAGTATAGTGATGTGCTATGGTAATTTGTTGCAGTTTGCAGGCTTGTGTGTTTGTTATTTATAGCTGTAAAAAAGATTTTGGCGTCTTATACAATGAGTACTTTCATCTCCTTGTACTGCTTGTCATTCTGCCAAAGAACAACTGCCTTGCAAAAGCATAAGCAGATGCCAGGTGCAGCGGGTAGCACGGGCAGGGAGATCCTGACTGAAATGCTCCCTTGACGGATGGACACCTAACAGGCACAAAGCAAAAAAGACGGAAGGATCCGTTTTTTTCCCGCATAAGACAGCAAAAGGAGAGCCCGATGCCTGAATTATCGCAGAATATCATTGACGACCTGTATGATTTCACCATGGTCAATACTGTCTCCACGGATTCCTGGCGCACGCTGCGCATCATGGCTGAGACAGTGACTGCTTTTGACAAGCTGAATGCCATCCACAACGACTGTGTCTCTATTTTTGGGTCAGCCAGAAGCAAGCCGGACAGCGCAGACTACAAGACGACAGTGGCTCTTGCACGCGCTGTGGGCCAGGCCGGCTTCGGCATTATTACCGGCGGCGGTCCCGGCATTATGGAAGCTGCCAACAAAGGTGCTGTGGAAGCTGATGCCCCTTCCATCGGTCTCAGCATGGAGCTGCCCAATGAGCAGGGAACAAACGCCTATGTGCGCATCGGCTGCACCTTCAGGTATTTCTCCCTGCGCAAGTTCATGTTTGTCAAATATTCCAAGGCCATGATTGCCATGCCTGGCGGCGGCGGCACGCTGGACGAGATGTCAGAGGCCCTTGTGCTGGCGCAGACGCAGAAAATCAACAAGATGATCATCCTCTATGACAGGGCCTTCTGGAAAGGGCTTATTGACTGGATGAAGGGTCCCATGATGGAGAGGGGCTACATCAATATGGAAGAACTGGAAGAGCATCTTCATTATGCAGACAGCCCTGAGGAAGTTCTCAGTCTGCTTAAGGACAGCATAGACTAGGGGGCTTTTTGACAAGGCAGCTTGAAACGGAGGCACCTCTCTTTGCCGCCTATCCCACGGCTGGCCCTGTACCGGATCCGCCCAGGGGCTGGTCATGGGACGGGCTTATGGACAAGGCTCTGTCCCTGGCAGAACGTGCCGGCAGGGGCGGAGAAGTCCCTGTGGGCGCCCTGGTGGTGACAGGGGATGGCAGAATCGCAGGCGAGGGCGCCAATGCGCCGTGCCGCCTGCATGACCCGACAGCCCATGCCGAAGTGCTGGCCCTGCGCAGGGCAGGAGAAGCGCTTGGCAACTACCGTTTGCAGGGCTGCGTGCTGGTTGTGACCCTGGAACCCTGCGTCATGTGTGCCCAGGCAATAGTGCACGCCAGGGTAGACGGTGTTGTCTATGGCGCCCAGGACCTGCTGGCAGGGGCAGTTGGCTCAAGGGCCGACATCCTTGATATGCCATTCCAGAATCACAAGGTATGGCATATGGGCGGAGTCAGGGCCGAACGTTCGGCTGAGCTCTTGCAGGAATTTTTCCGGTCACGCAGAAGCTGAAAAGCGCCTGCCTGAAAAAAGCAAATAAGAAAAGGAGGGTATCACGCCCTCCTTTTTTACTGCTCTTCAGGCAGCTGAGCCTCCTGTCATTTGTGAAGTCTGACAGGATCCCTGTTTTGCGTAAAAATAAATATCTTTGCTAAACTATATTGACACTAGATAAAAAGAGATATTATAAATAGAGCACATATTGACTTGAGCAGGTGCTCAGACCTTAGTACCTGCCATGCAACTGACAGGACAGTCCGGTACTTTGGCTGCAATAAGTCTTTTAGTTGTAAAATCACAGAAATCTGACATGTTTAGAAGATTTTTCGATAAAAAAGCATTTTTAGCTAAAATATTATTGACAGCCAAAAATAAAATAGCTACAGTCCTGTTCATACACAATCTGCCTGTCCTGAATGCACATTCTGAAACCGTGATGAGCGCAGGCAGTCTCAATATACCTTTATACCTCACCTTTTAGCCATAAGGAGAATATGTATGACGACAATGATCGCTCCTGCAGCCGTGGAGGCTGCAATCCAGTGTGAAAACCAGAATGAAGTGCAGGATGCAGCCCAGGCCGCACAGGCAAAGTCATCTCCCGCAAAGAGAAAGAAATATTCCGGCAATGATGTCCTGCGCCTCATGAAAGTCCTGGACGAAGTAAAGATGGACATGGACAAGCAATGCCTCTCTATGAACGACGTCGTACATCTTGTGCAGGACAAGCTTGACGGGATGCTGAAGACCCGCAGGTGTTCTGCTGCCGATCTGGCCAGGCTTGTTACCAGCGCAGGGTTCCCGGTTACAGAGCGCACCCTGAAAGACTATCTTGCGAGATCAAGAAAGGATG
>CAVLCT010000118.1:0-6108 GCA_963661665.1 Bulleidia sp.
AACCCATAATACATAGAACTCCCTGTGGGCATTTGGTGGGGCTTTTGCTGATTGTGTTCCAGGCAATGGACGGAGGTTCTGTTCAGGAGAGTAGAAACAGAGAAAATGCCGCAACACGACAAAAGGATACAAGAGAGGGGAGCATCAAAAGAGGCTCCCCTTTATACGGCAGTTTAGATTAGAGCAAATTGTTTAAGAAGCTGTATACGGTATTCCTTGTCCTTAGAAATCTTCTTGACATCATCAAAACGATTTTGAGCAAGCAATTTCTCCAGCAACAAGGCCAGTTTATCAACACCTTTATCAATGCCACGATTTTCAATTCTGTCAATTACATCACACATAGTACGAGGAACTCCTTGTGGGGCATTTGGAGTGGCTTTGGCTGATTGCATTCCAGGCAATGGACGGAGGAGCTGTTCAGGTGAGCCGTAAGAGATAAATGCCGTCTTCGGGCATGAAGATAGAAGAGAGGGGAGCATCAAAAGATGCTCCCCTGTATACAGGTAGCCTAGACAATAGCAAATTCTTTCAGAAGCTGCTTACAATACTTCTTATCCTCAGAAATCTTTTTGAGATCCTCAATACGATTCTGATCAAATAATTTTTTCATAAGCAAGGTCAGTTTATCAATGCCTATATCAATGCCTTCCTCACGGCCTTCCTCACGGCCTTCTTTGCGACTGCGATTTACAATTCTGTCAATTACATCACACATAGTACGAGGAACTCCTTGTGGGTCTTCTGGCTGATACGCATCCAGAATCCGATTATCCTTTGTCATGACGCTCAGCAGACGAAGCGTTTCCTTCATGTGCTTAACTACCCGTGCCTTCGGCTTATAGTCGCCATTTTGTTTCTTCTGTACAAAGAAATCAGCAACTTCCCTGAAATCACTCTGGAAAAGCTGTACTTGTTCAGGGGTAAGATCAGCAATCTGGAAAAGATTGAAGGCATAGTCACTGTAAAATGGATCAAACCTGTTGGACTTGCTCAGGTGCTGCTTGACAGTGCGCGAACAGTTCCATGGCCTTTCGTAGTTAAAGTAGAGCACCAGTGTTACTACAGGGTGTTCTATGTGGCCATTACGTGCCTTCTGTGTCATGTATTCTGCTGCGTCATAAGCAAACACACGGAAAACCATTTCAGGGTCAGGTGCTGTCTGGTTCTCAAAGCCTATGCTGGCCACATGGATATTTCCTTCTGTCACGCGCTTCAAAATATCACGTTCCAGTTCATGATTTGTGCCATCGGCCTTGTACCAGGAATGAGGATCCGCCTCTTGCAGTTCCTCTGGTTTGATAACACGTTTGCCCTTGAAGAGGAGCACATTAACAATGTCCGCAAAGACTTCATTATATGACTCCAGCATTTTTTCAGTTATGTCTTTTTCGCCCATGCACACCTCCTTTTCCTGAAGTGGACTGGAACCAGATAAACCAGCCTGGATACCAGCAACAGAGGGATCAGAGCTCTTTGCAACATGTCACCCTGCCTGTACATAAAGATATATTTTCCCATATCTAAAGTAAAGGCAGGGGAGTATTTTGTCTCCGCTTTGTTGTGTATTTTCAGTAACTTGCTTTGATAAAAGCGGCTTCTGGCGTCTTCCCAGGGGCTGAGTCCCGGCCCTGAGCTGATACTTCTTACGATTCGGATTCCGGCATGGCATCCGGATGGCCGTTTTGCTGCGAGGCCCACCAGTGCAGCCCGAGGCACAGGGTAGCTGCCGTCTCGCAACGCAAAATGCGCTGACCAAAGCTCACGGCGCTGTAGCCGGCCTTTTGCAGGGCATCAATCTCCCTTTCAGAAAAGCCGCCTTCCGGTCCTATGCAGTAGATGGTGCGTCCGTCCTGGCCCAGCTCCTTTTCCGTGAGCATGTCCACGCCGTCCTGCTTTTCCCAGGGCAGGATATGGTGCTCAAAATCCTTTGCCGCATCTATGACGGCCGTGATGCCGTCCGGAAAGGCACGCACCCTGGTAAGCCAGGGATTGCGGCACTGCTTTATGCCCGCAACCATCTTGCCCTGCCAGTTTTCGCGCACGGAGTCAGGAAGCTTTCCCTGGCTGTAGTCCCCCTGCCAGAGCCATACTTCATATGCCCCTAGCTCGACGGCCTTTTCCAGGAAGAAGCCGCGCCGCACGGCCTTGCTGAAGGCAAGGGCTATGACCGGCAGAGAGCGGGGCCGCTCAAACTGGTGCACCTCTGTGACCGCAAGATCGGTTGCATGCCTGTCAGCCTTTTCGATAACGGCATCGGCCACTCTTCCCTGGCCGTCCAGCACATGGACGCTGTCTCCTTTTTTCAGGCGCAAGACCCCTGCCAGATGGCTGCATTCCTGCCCCCGCAGGGTGATATGGTCCCCGAAGTCCTCAGGTGCGGCATAAAAATAGTGTTCGCTCATAAAGCTTTTGCCCCGGATTGTGCCTTTATAGTGTCTTTGTCTTTACAGACTGTACGGCTTTTTCCTACGCCGTCTCCGTCCTTGCGGCATCCTGCTGGCGGGACGATACCTGCCTTGCCTGCTGGTCCTGAAGGACGGAAGTCGGCTTAAAGCCTGTGCGGTTGCGCAGGACCTTGCGGAAGTCGTCTGTGGCGGCAACCAGCGCCCCGTAGCCCTTGCGTACCTCGCAGGCAGTTTTGGACTTGTTGTCGGGATGGCGCACATAGCGGTTGATGAGATAGCGGTTGGAAGTGATGTGCTCAAGGCAGGCTATGACGTTTTCCACTATCTGCGGGAAGAAGTTGACCACCTCGTACTTCAGGTCCTGCGTCACTTCCAGGGCCAGCTGCACCATGCGCCTGTAGCTTATGGGCTCGCCCCTGTAGCGGCGGTTGCGCACTTCCTCAAGCACGCGCACGCGCCTTGCCTGCTGTATGTAGCCAAGCTTGGAGCAGACTTCCAGGTGCAGTTCTCGTAAGGAAGCGAAGATATCGTCCTTTTCAGGAGAGAAAAGGTAGCCTGTCAGGACCTTGTAGACTTTCTGGAAGAAGTCGTCCGAGTAGTCTATCATGCGGCGCTGGTTTTTGGAGAGCCAGTAATAGAGCACCTTGAGGCGGTTTTCATCGCTTTCGGTAGAGGTGATGATATCGTTGCGCTTGTAGATGACCTGCCCGGTGTATTCGCCGCGCACAATGTCGTTGAGGCGCAGGTACATGTTGGTGGTGTCGCGGATGATGTTGACGCCCTTGAGCAGCTCGCCTGTCAGGGGATGGATAAGTTCCTGTCCTGACACGGAGAGGGCGCGGTCCTGGCGGATGTTGCCCGGATCGTATTTATGCTGCACGTAGGATATGCGCAGGATGACGATGCGGTTTTCCCTGTCCAGGAAGAAGCCCTCGCGGTCTATGGCCTCTATGGCTTCCTGCTGATCCTTTTCCACTGCGACCAGCGCCACCTTTTCAATGCGGGGGAAGCTGTGCGTGGCGGCATCGCCCGTATAGGTGGTGATGGTCCTGTCCGTCTGGCCTAAGACCCTGAGCAGGAAGTTCTGGTGGCTGTTGTTGAGCCTGCGGGCAAACATGGCGGCAGACGTGCGCCTTTCGCTCACAATGGGGAAGCCGTACTGCTCCATCAGAAACTGGTAGACGAAGGAGCGGTTCTTTGCATACAGGTCGTTGTTGTTGCGGGCAAACTTGCCGATGGAAAGCCCGAAGCGCTTGAGGACGGAATCCAGATCGTTGACAAAGGCCCCAAAAATGCCGGCAAGACAGAAGTCGCCGGCATTGTTGCGTGCTATGACATGCGCCCTGTCCATGCTGACAAGGTAGGCCATGAGCTCCGCATAGTTTGTGATGGCGGTCAGGTTTGTCTTGGCAAAGCGCTGCCTGAAATCGTCCTTGTCCGTATAGGGCAGGCGCGAAAGAAAGGTCTGCATGTTCTGCACCAGCGCCTGCTTGTCCCGGGCAGTATTTTTTTTGCCTGCCGGTGTCAGGAGCATGTCGTACTGGAAAGGCTCCTTGAAGGCATTGAGCTGCCTGTCAAAAACAACCATGGAAAAGCCGGGCAGTTTTTTGTGCTCGAACATGGTGTTTTCAAAGGACGGCAGAAGCTCGCGCGCTTCCACCACGGGGTAGGGGGCGCTTTCCTGGTAGGGGCGGACAAGGCAGAAGCGGATGTGCACGGCGTCCAGGTAGTCTTTTAGGGCAGCCATGGAGGAAAGGCCGCTGAAGTTTTCAGCGAACCCTACGCCGTCTTCCTTCCACGGCATCCCGTTCTGGGACAAGATTTTCTGCCACCTGATCAAACTAGTCACCGCCTGTGCCGGCAAGGGCGCCTTCCTCACTGCTGTATCTTTGTCTCCCGGGCCTTTGCCTTTTGTGCATGGCAGGGGGAACACAGCCGCAGAGGGGAATGCTGCCCAAAAAAATACGTAAACCTGCTTCTTAATTAAGGTTATAGCGCAAAAAAGCAAGATGCAGAGAAAAAAAGAACTTGTTCCGTGCGTCTTTTTCTGCATCTTTCTTGACCCTGCGTTTTTCTGTCCGCAGGGCCCTGCTTCTGCTTCCTGTCCTGGCCGGTTGTTCATGTTCAGAACAAGTGGCTTCCTGTCTTTATCCTTGAAATGTTGTCCTTTTTTCAGCACGGCATATGTGGGCCGGGGCCTTTGCAGGCTTTTCACGCAGGAGTTGTTTCAGGGACTGACGAGGCTGTTTTTGTCCCTACGTACAATACTTTGTACCTCTCTTTTGTTGTCTTTTTGTTCACTCTTAGTATACTACTGATCATTGACAGCTTGTAACTGTTGCCTGCCGGAAAAATTTTTCTCAAAAACTGTTTTTGCGGAATGCGTCCGGCAGGAGATGTCAGGGGGCAGGACGGCATTTGTGCTGACCTGGGTTATGGACAACTATAGCAAGAGAATACCGTATGAATGCACGCATAGCCACAATGGAACAGCAGATGCTGGACCTGATATCCAGTGTCTTTGACGCTTATACGGTAGTCCTCTTCCTGCCATGCAGGCAAAGGGATGCCGAAGAGGACGGGTGCCGCCTTGCTGCGTATTTCAGCCTGGGCGACAGCGTCAGGCCGGATACGGTAGTACAGCCCGGCCAGGACCTTGTCGGTTGGATACTGGCCAACAAGCAGCCGCTGGAAGTGTCCTCTTTTCAGGAACACGGCAAGCTTATCTACTACGGCGATGCGGATGAGGCCGGCATCAAGGCCTTCATGGGCTGTCCTGTTCCGGGCGGCGGCGTGTTGTGCGTAGACACCAAGCGCCAGTATGAGTTCTCCGAGCGCGAGCAGAAGCATCTGCAGCTCTTTGCCACCCTCCTGAGCGGCATCTATACTATAGACAGCCAGGAATCGAGGCTGGGCGACATTCCCAGATTTTTTTCCAGGCTGGAGACTCTGGACGAGCTGCGCGTGCACTACAGGACCTGGGACAATTATATTACCTCTTTCCTGCGTATTGTGGCCGATGCAGCCAGATATGACTATGCGGCCTTTGTGTCAGTGGAAGTGCCTGACGAGTCCTACAGCATCAGTGCTGAAAACAGGCCTGTGCTTGTCAGCGGCAAGGAGCCTTTTTACCAGTCCATCAATGCCGGACTGGCAGGCTGGGTCCTGCGCAACGGACAGTCCGTTGTGCAGACCGGGGAGGAAGGGCGTGTGCCTGCCCTTTTCGGAGTGAGCTCCAACCTGCCTGAATTTGCATCCGTTGCCGTCTTTCCCGTTGTCATTAACAAGACAGTCAGGGCCTGCCTGTGCTTTGGCCATCCCGAAGTCCATCCTGTCAATGCGTCCATGAGGACCTTTTTCAGGGAGGCAGTCGGCCTGCTTACCGTGCACACGGAAAATCTGTATCTGCGAATGCGGCTGAGAAAAAGCATGGACATGGCTCAGATATATACCCGCGGCCCGCGTATGCATTCCCCAAGTTATGTTACCGCCCCATCCGCCACAGAGGACAAAAAATAATACGCCATGTCTTTGATAAGCTATATACAGAATCTCTTTTCCCTGCCCATTGCCATGGATCTGGGCACCGCCAATACCCTCCTTTATACCAAGGCGGGCGGGATTATCGTCAATGAGCCGTCGGTTGTGGATCTTGATGTCCAGACCGGCGAGGTCCTGTCCATCGGGGCAAAGGCAAAGA
>CAVLCT010000119.1:0-6000 GCA_963661665.1 Bulleidia sp.
ATGGTGGCATTATAGGGCGCTCAAGGCCTACCCACAAATACCCCCGAAGAGCCAAAAATTTTTGCTTTGTAGATATTTTGTGGTGGAAATCTATGTAAAAGATCCATTTCTGTTCACTTAGTAATAGCATATCTGCCTTACTCCTGGCCACTTTTGAACACATCCACAAGCCTAAAAAAATTAGCAATATATAATTTCTTGATATTACTATAGTTTTACGCTTTTTTTAAGAGTAAAACTCCCAAAGTCTGGTTCATGCAAGAGGGTGAAAAAGCAGGGATTATGGTCACGCCGGTAAAATTTTAAAATACTATCTAACTAATTGAAATAAGCTACATTTACAGCCTTTTTCACCGCTAAAGCTCCAAAACATCTGCACAGGACCGGTGCAGGACTGCGACAGAAAACAGAACTTTTCCTCTGCACAAACAAAGAGGCTTGCGAACCCCGTATACGGTCTCACAAGCCTCTTTGGGTATATTGTGGCAGCCTTACAATGACATAAAGCCTGCCTGCCCTTTTTCAGGCCCCTTATTCCACGGTAACGCTTTTTGCAAGGTTGCGCGGCTGATCTACGTCCTTGCCAAGATAGTCTGCCACCTCATAGCTGAACAGCTGCAGGGCGGGCAGGACCACATAGGCAGCAAGAACACCGGGCACATCGGGAATAATCCAGGCATCATCAGCTGCGAGATCAACGCCCTTGTTGGTCAGGGCAATAACGTGTCCCTGCCTGGCCTGCACCTCAACGACATTTGACTTGACCTTGGGAAGAAGGACATCGTTCAGGCAGATGGCAAAGGTAGGAAAGGTGCTGTCTATGAGGGCAATGGGACCATGCTTCATCTCGCCTGAGGCATAGCCCTCGGCATGGATATAAGACAGTTCCTTGAGCTTTAATGCCCCCTCAAGGGCCAGCGGGAAGCAGTGTCCCCTGCCAAGATAGAAGAAGTTTCTCGACTGGGCATATTTTCTGGCAAGCCGCTTTGCTGTGTCGTGCATGTCATTCAGGCTGTTTTTCAGAATTTCAGGCAGGGAAAGGAGTGACTGCACGTAGCCGGCACAAGCATCCTTGTCCAGAATGCCCTTTCTCTGCCCCCAGTACAAAGCCATGAGCGTCAGCAAAAGCATCTGGCTGCACATGGCCTTCGTTGAAGCCACGCTGATTTCCGGTCCTGCCTGCGTATACAGAACGGAGTTGGCTTCACGGGCAATGGACGAACCGACAACATTGCAGAGCCCAAGGACTGTGGCGCCGCACTCGCGCGCCCTGCGCAGGGCTGCAAGTGTATCCGCCGTTTCACCGCTCTGGCTGATAACCAGAACCATTTCCCCTGGCTGGAAAATCAGCGCCTCCTTGTAGCGGTATTCAGAGGCTATCTCCACCTGCACGCCTATGCCTGCCACAGATTCAAGCAGATGGCGTCCCCACATGCCGGCATGGGAACTGGTGCCGCAGGCCACTATGGTCAGGCGGGCCGGAACCGGCAGGGCATCAAGCTCAGGAAGCAGTATCCGGTCCTTCTCCGGAGAGATACGTCCAGAGAGGGCATCCTGTATCACCCTGGGCTGCTCAAAGATTTCCTTGAGCATAAAATGACGGTAGCCGGACTTCTGGGCTGCCTGGACATCCCATTCTATGGTCTGGACGGACACATCAACGCGGCTTAAGTCGGCAATCTTGCGCACTTCATAGGAAGAGCTGGTAGCACGGACCATTTCCCCGTCTTCCAGGAACACAACCTTGCGCGTATACGGCAGGAAGGCCGGAATATCCGATGCGACGAAATTCTCGCCTGTACCGACGCCAAGGATCAGAGGTGCTGACATGCGTGCGGCATAGAAGACGTCAGGCTGCTCTTTTGTCATGAGACAGACGGCATAGGCACCATGGGCCCTGTTCAGGGCCATGGCAAAAGCCTTCTCTATGTCTGGTTCCTGCCTGCGGCATTCCTGAATCAGATTGACCAGAACTTCCGTGTCCGTATCGGAATAGAAGCTGTAGCCCCTGGCAAGAAGCTCATTTTTGATTTCAAGATAATTCTCGATAATGCCGTTATGAACAAGGGCCAGCGACTTGTCATTGCTCAGGTGCGGATGAGCATTCCGTACTGCAGGAGCGCCATGGGTAGCCCAGCGTGTGTGCCCCATGGCCGTTGTGGCTGTAAACGGAGGCTCCTTGTCCAGCACCTGTTCAAGCTGCGCCAGCTTTCCCTGGGCCTTTGATACGCGGATACTGCCCTGCTGCACGCAGGCAACGCCGGCCGAATCATAGCCGCGGTATTCCAATCTGTGCAGCGCTTCAACAACCAGTGCGACAGCCGGACGATGTCCGGAATATCCTACAATACCACACATATGCTTTTGTCTCCTCAATGAGGGAAGCAGGAAAAAGATATCGCAATATATGGCCTGTCCTGCCTGAAATCAGGCAGGACAGATGTGACTACATGTTCTTTCTGTCAATGATATCCTGATTGCGGACAATGACCTTGGCCTTGCCGGCCAGTGTTTCCATAAAGGACTGCATGATGCCGCTGGCACGCTCTCTCTGTACCAGCGAGGTCATAATGCCTTCAAACTGCTGCCATTCGGCATCTTCAGGCTCGACAATGCTCTTCACGCATCCGATAAGGACGCCGGTGTCCTTGTCTGTGGAAACAGCATAGACGGCAGGCAGCCATTTCCCGGGCTCGGTTGCAAAGATGGCCTTGTCCAGATCGGCCTGGGCCTGGAAAGGACTGAGAGCCGAGGCACGGTCAACAGGGGCAGACTCAGTGAGCTTTGTCTTCCACTGCTCCGGCAGTTCACCGGCAGAAGCCTTCTTGAGAACGTCTTCAAGAATCTTCTTTGCCTTGCCCATGCCGGCCTCGCTGCGGATTCTTGTAGTAACGTCGCTGCGTACTTCGTCATAGGGCTTGAAGGAGCTTGGAGAAGTACTGAGCACCCTGGCCACAATATAGGAAGAACCGGCTTCCAGGGGAGTGTCTACAGGCTGGTTTGCGCCCATGCTCATTACATGGCTGGCAGCTTCCTGCTTGATGCCAAGCTTGTCCTGCAGTTCCTGCCTGCTCAGCAGGCCGGTCTTTTCAGCCTTGAGCCCTTTGGCCTTGGCCACTGCTTCCAGGTCCTTGCCAAGGATGTTTTCTTCAGTGAGGCTGTCAAGAAGGTCAGACAGGCCTTCCTTGCCCTTGAACTGGGCCAATGTGGCCTTGATATCCTTCTCGGCCTCTTCAAAGGGCTTTACAACAGCAGGCTTCTTGTCGGTAACAAGAATAAGATGGAGTCCGAACTGGCTTCTGACCGGAT
Source organism: Bulleidia sp. (assembly GCA_963661665.1). GTDB lineage: Bacteria > Desulfobacterota > Desulfovibrionia > Desulfovibrionales > Desulfovibrionaceae > Desulfovibrio. The sequence continues at coordinate 3,310 of CAVLCT010000119.1, forward strand.
CGGTCACGACGTTCTTTTCAGCGGCAAAGGCAGCCTTTTCAAATTCGGGAACTGTCGCACCAGGTGTAATCCAGCCGACCTTGCCGCCCTTGTCGGCAGCATTTGGCCCGTTGTATTCATCAGCCGCTTTGGCAAAGGGCTTGCCGTCGGCTATTTCCTTTTTGATCTTCAAAGCCTTGTCCATAGCCAGCTTGACCACTTCCTCACTGGCAGTCTTCTCGACCGGAACAAGGATATGGGACACTTCGACACTCTCAGGCTCTGTATAGGCGGCCAGGTTCTTGTCGTAGTAGGCACGTGCTTCCTCGGTCTTTATGCTGTCAGGAGACACGCTTTTCAAGGGATCGACTACGATATACTGGACATCCGCCTTCTGGGGGATGACATAGTCTGTCTTGTGCTCTTCGTAAAACGTGGCGCAGGCCTCTTCAGAAGGCTCTTCTGTTCCGACCAGATCGGAAGTGGAAGGAAGATACACGTAGTCCACAACTCTTTTCTGGCGAAGGAAGTTAAAACGGTTCCTGGCCTCTACAGAATCGGTCCAGCTGCCGGCAGTCACATACATGACTATCTTGTCCTGCAGGATGCGGCGGCTTAAGTCTGCCTCAAAAGAGGCAGGGCTCTGGCGCCTTGCGGCAAGAACCTTCTTGTAGACTTCGGGGTCAAACTGCCCTTTGTCATTCTGGAAAATCTGAAGCGCCCCCACATAGACTCTCAGTTCATAAGGAGACACATCAAGGCCTATGCGCTTTGCCTCCTGGTTTATCAGAATCTCGGAAACCATGTTCTGAAAGACCTGGCGGCCAAGCTGCGTTTTCTGCTCGTTTGTCAGAGCCTGCTTGCCCTGGCTTTTGGACACTTCCTGTTCTGCCAGGCGGTATGATTCTTCAAACTGCTGATAGGTAATGGGCTCGTCATTCACGGTCCCCAGGACATTGACATAGCCGCTGTCGGTAAAGCTGCCGACACCCCAGAAGACAAAAACAAGAATGATAACGCCAAAAGCCACTTTGACCCAGAACGACTGGGCATTGGAGCGAATTATGTCAAGCATTGGTTCACCATGCAAAGAGAGAGTCTGGTACGAAAGAAAGATCCCCTTTTTTATCTGTCTTGCCGTAAAAACTCAAGAAGCAAGAATTTGCATAAATGACAATGGGGGAAGCGTTGGAAAACATAACAAAATCAAGTAAATAACAAGGTTTTGCACCGGAAGGCAGCAGCAGGGGCATCCGCCATTTTCGCCACATTGCGGCTTCCATGCCATAACGAACAGTAAAAATAGAAATAAAAACAAGGTGTTATTACAGAACTGCACAAGGATGTCCGCCTTCCTGGGGCTGCCCGCAGCTTTCCTCAGCATCCGGCTTTGAGCAATATCCCGCCCAAAATCTGCTTTTTCAGGCGACCTGGCATGACCAGGGTTCCTCTTTTCAGTCTGAGACAGCCAGCTTATACTCAAAATAAAAGCATAATATCAAGATATTATCTTCGATATAAACATTAGTTTCTAACAAAATAGACACTTTTCTCAAGTAAAATCAAGATATTACAGCCGATTATGACATTTTACATGTAATATTAAAATTCAATAATTTCAAAAGATTACCAATGTTTCCAACAAAGATACGAACATTTCCACGCCAATACGGCAAAATACGCCCCAAGGCCACTGTCCGTCCCCAGCCCTGCGTGTCACAGACTGGCACCAGCTTGGGGTAGATACGGCTCTAAAGGCCCCTTTTTAGAGCCTATGGCCCCGGGCCATGCAGTTTGCTGTCTGCTTTTTTTCCTGTGATATCAGCATTCTACGCAGGATACTAACAATCCATTGTTCCTAACACATAAAAAAGTCACAGTATTTCCATACCTTAACTCTGTTACCGACAGCATTTTTGCGCCTGGGAACATACAGCCCAAAACATCATAAATATTTGATTACATTGATGATTTTATCATTTGCACAAAGGCATCAAAAGGCTGGAAAAGGCATCAGGCCCCTCTGGGTGACTGTGGCAGAAAAGCCAGCAAAAACAGCTTCTTATGCCGGAGGCAGACACAGTCATACTGACAAAATCAGACATAATTTCAGATTGTTAGACACGAAACTGACATTTTACGAACAGAAAATTACGTTACGAACATTTTAGTGACATTGTTTCAGGGGGTCTTTAGGGGCAATGTTCGTAAAATGTCACCAAATGTTCGTACTGTTCCTTTTTACGAACATTCACAATTCAACAAAAACAAACACTTGCAAGAGTTAGAAACATATCGACAAAGCCTTATCTTCTTCATCTTTTTCTTTTAAATACAATAAAGGCAGGAAAGGCCGGTGCCTGGCACTGCATGCTTCATATCCTACGGCAATGCCGTTGTTCCAAAGACGGTTCTCCTAAAGGCAGAAAGCCTTGGAAGAACGCTGCCAGAGCAGCTTGGTCAGACTGAAAAGCTGAAGACAGACTCCTGACAGAAGAAGGAATGCGGAAGTCATGGGAGCATGATAAAGCGATCCGTGGTCTCTGCCTCTTTCTTCAAGTGCAAACGGTTTATTGTACGGACTGACGGCACTCAATCTTAAGAGCCGGTCTGCCATGAAGGCCCGGGCGTGGAAATCCGGGTATACAGGCACTTTTTACAGTTTTCTGCATCCTTGTTTCTTTTTGATCTATATGATATAAGAGATCTTTA
>CAVLCT010000120.1:0-5888 GCA_963661665.1 Bulleidia sp.
GCCTCCGGCTGCAGCACAGTCACCTGGCTGCCGTGGAACGGGCTCAGCACACCGGCATCCTCGTAATCCTTAAGTATCTTGTAGAGAGAGATGCGATGCACGCCCAGCAGTGCCGCCAGCTCCTGCTTGGTAATCCCCAGATCCACCAGCATCGGATCAGTGCCCTTTACCACATGCTGGGCGAGAAAGCGCACGGTGCGCACCTTCAGACTGTCCAAAAAGAGGGACGATGCCTGGTCCGACAGAGCACGCATCTTCCTTGCCATGGAATGGCACAGGTCCAGGATAAGCTCCGGCCTTGTCTTTGACAGCTGTTCCACTGCCTGATGCGTAAAACTGTAAACTACGCAGTCAGTAGAGCAATGGAAATAGCCGGCAGCCGGCAGCCGGTCAAAGAATGGCGTCTCCCCGAAGAGTGACCCCGGGTGCAGGTACCACAAAATTTTTTCCAGCCCCTGCAAGCTGATATGGGACAGGCGTATCTTGCCAGCTTCCAAAAAGTACAGGTATGGTCCCATGCCCACCTGCTGCCCTTTCTTGTAAGTCTGCTTTCGGCCAAGGGACAAAACATCCCGCCAGGGCGCATTAAGGTCCGACAAATCCTGGAAGGCAAATGGACGCTCTGTTACGTCAATAGATGTATCCTTTGTCATGTCTGCCTCCTTAAGCCTGAAAAAACTGATCACCAATCATTAGAAGACAGTACACTGAACTAGAGATCTCTTCAACTGCCGCAAAATTTTCGTACAAAGCAAAAGCCCGCATCCGGTTATGCCAGATGCGGGCTTTGCATATCAGTCTGTAAATGCTTTCTAACCCTTGACGATGTCAGCCTTAAAAAGATGCCTGCGCACCGCCTGGCGGTAGGGGAGGAGCTGCTGCTCTGCCAGAGGCTCAAGGCCGTGCAAATCCAGCGGCATTTCCTTTGTGGCAGCTGCTATGCCAAAGGGTATGGTCGGCTTGCCGGCTGCATCGGCAACCATCTTTGCGGCAGCCTGCGCATCAGCAGGTTCTGCCCAGCACCAGCCATCCCCAGACTTTTTGGGCAGGCAGAGGAAGCGCACCTGTCCGTCAGCAGTTCCCAGCACCAGTTGCAAACTTTCTGCAAGCTCTTCCCTGGAAGGGGCACCGCCAAATATCTCTGTGGCAAGCTCTTCTCCGCCCGCCACATTGAGGATGACATGGACGTTCTTTATTTCCAGCAGCCTTTTCAGCAGGGCCGGCTTGCGTCCGTCCGACTGCAGCCACACTTCAAGCCCGCCGTTGCTGAGATAGTTCACCAGGGTAACAAAATTGTCGTCCTGGGCATCGGGGCACTGCGAAGGATAGAGGCCTGAGATTTTGCCGTGCAGCATGTCACTGCGGGTCACGCAGCACTCCATCTCATGCCCTGAGAGCAGATACGCCGTCACCTCGCCGGATCCCTGCTTTATTGCAGACCCGTCATCAAACAGCGGGAATTCCACGCCTTCGGGGTTACGGTAGATGGCCTTGCGGTTGGCACGGTAGAAGGTATTGAAAACCTGGGCATCCGCTTTGAAGTCAACGGTATCATAGGGCATGTCATGGTCATGCAGATAGGCCTTGACGATGCGGCAGCGGATGCAGTCAGGTGCAGTATATAATGTGATACCCATGGTTCTCCTTCCGGGATCATATGGTCCCTGTATATCGTGCGCACAGGGGAGGCTCAGCTCTCCCTGTGCACGCTGTTATCATTAGCCAAGCATGAGGCGCCACCAGGGCACGGCAATAAAGGCTACGAAGATGCCGCTCATGAAGATGCGCAGGGCCATGACCAGGGCCATGTCCTTGAAATTGATATAGCCTGAGCTGTAGAAGAAGAGGTAGAGCGCATATTCATAAGGGAAGATAAGGTTGTCCAGGCCGTACTGGAATGAGAAGTACAGAAGGCGCGGATCCATGCCCAGCTGCGTGGCCAGTTCGGCGATGGGCACAGACAGGGTGGACGTGGCAGCCAGGGGCGTCAGCAGGAAGTTCAGGGCAACACCCACGCCGTAGGAGCAGGTCGAGGCCATGGTCACGCTTGAGTCCGAGAAGAGGGGCATGACCTGTGCTGCCAGCCACTGGGTAACCTTGAGGAAGCCGCCGGCTGCACCGATGCTCATGCAGCCCATGATAAAGAAGAGGGGCGCAAAGTTGACCGACCCGATCTTCTTGTTGTCCATCAGGCTTATGCCAGGCAGGAAGGCCAGGCCCAGGATGAGGACCATGGTGTGGCCTGAGCTCAAGTGATGGATGTTTTCTGTCGCCAGCATGACCAGCAGCAGGACAAAGAGAATGCCGGCCCTTATTTCATCGCCGCTGATGGGGCCCAGCTCTGCATACTTTTCATGGGAAACCTTCTTCAGCGTTTCCTTGCTTGTGGAGCTGCGCAGGACAAGAAGCACCAGCAGGAGGCTTAAGGCCGTATAGATCATGGCCGGCGGGAAGTTGTACTTGGCGTACTCAAACCAGCTTGTATGCGTGCCTATGACCTTGTCCACCAGGGCCATGCCCATGACAAGGTCGCCTGCACCGGTCAGATAGGCCAGCTTGGTGGATCCCACTGCTATGCAGGTACCCAGCACGATGGCTGTGCCCTCCCTTGATCCTGCCTTGAAATCCAGGGCCTCGCAGAGGGAGATGGCGATAGCCATGAAAATGGCAGCCTTGCCCATGATGGACGGCACAAAGGGAGAGACAATGCATGCCCCAAGCGTAAAGCCTGCCAGGGCGCCCGAGAAACTGCCGCCCATGCGCACAATGCAGGTCAGGGCTATGCGCTTGCCAAGGCCTGTATACTGGACAATCTTGCCCAGGGCGAAGCCCACGATGGAGATGATGGCCACATCACCAAGCCAGGGTGCAAAGACGACTTTCTGCGGGACATTGCAGAGCAGTACATAGAGGATGGGCAAAAGCATGCCCACCATAATGTCGCTCATAAATCCCATGGCCCAGGCGCAGACTGCCCAGAGCGTAACGGCCAGGAAGGCGATCATGGGCTCGGTCAGGGTTTCCGAGCGCGGAATGAGAAAATAGGCTCCGAAAGCCACGGCCAGGGAAAAAGCCCACATGCCGATCATTTTCGGGGTGAGTTCTTCTGTCTTGATTATCATGGTACCTCCCGCCGCAAGTGCGCTTTCAGCCGGCAGGCAGACTATGACCGGTCTGCCTGCCGGCATATATCATAGGGGGAGAATGAGGCTGTTAGTTGTCTTCCACAGAGGCCACGCAGAGGGCGTTGCTTCCCTCATAGGGCTGGCAGCCTTCCACTGTCACTTCGCGCACCCTGTCGCCGGCAGGAGCTGCACCAGGCACGCGGAAGGTGGCAACATCAAGAGGCACAACCGGAGTCTCGACGGGCTTTGCAACCTGCGGCACCCATTCGTAGGGGACGCGGTAGGCGCGGTAGACCATGTTCATGGGCACGAACTTGCCCTTGTAGGGAGAGATGAATTCCCACACGATTTCATAGTCGCTGGTCACTTCAAAGACGCGGCCGTCGGATCCCTCGCAGATGAGAGTATTGCCGTTGGGCAGGCGCTGGGCGCCGGAGATGAAGGGGCTGTAGAAGCGGTTGGAATCCATGGGTTCCAGGAAGCCTGCTTCCTTGGGCGTGTACTGCCACACGATCTTCAGGCTCACGGGGTCTATTTCCAGGACGCGGGAGTAGTCGCGCAGGGCAGCCTTGACGCCGGTGGGGCATCCGGGGTTCGGCACGTCGTAGCCGCCCCAGCCGCCGTTATCAAAGACCAGGATGTTGCCTTCGCCGGGAAGTCCCCTGGGAATCATGTGGGCGTGGTGCTGTCCGATGATCCAGCCGATGCGGCGCAGTTCGGGCGTGGTGTCGTAGTCAGGGCCGATCTTCCAGGTAATCTTGCCTGTCTTTTTGGAAATGATGAACAGGATGTTGGTCTCGCGGCCGTCAACGATGATGTTGTCGGGGTGGAAGCGCTCGTCGCCGGCATCGTACCACTTGTTGGGACCGAGCACGGACATGGAGTTCAGATGCATCCAGTCGCCCATGCCTTCGGGCTGGGTGTTGCGGTAGTTGGGGTTGCGGGCGAGGGTGTTCTTGGGGCCTTCGCGGAAGCCGAACTCGTCAAAGTGCTCATGGCAGTTCCATTCCCAGAGCACGTTGCCTTCCCAGTCTGCTTCCAGGATGACGTCGTCCAGAAGCTGCTTGTCGGAAATCTTGGGGTTGCGGGCATTGCGGTGTCCAAGGATAAGGCTCTTGCCTTCAAGGGCCTTGGGCTCTGAACCGGGGGCATAGTAGCCGGTGGTGCTGCCCTCGCGCTGGATGTCGTGATGGTAGCGTGCCATCCAGCGGCCCTCGTGGCCGGGATCCTCGATGTATTCGTTCTGGTCGAACTTCCAGACAACCTTGCCGTCCCAGTCCAGCTGCACGACGTCAAGGCCGTCCTGCACGCCGTACTTGCCGCTGCGGCGGCCGCGGCTGGTCAGAAGGTACCCGCCGGGGAGGATCTTGTTGGGCATGCCGTGCACGCCTTTCCAGACGTTGTGTTCCTTGCCGTTCATGTCCATGAGGATGGCGCCAACTTCCTGGCCCTGGTAGATTGTCAGGCCGTTCCAGCACTTGTCAGGATTGTAAATGGTGACGCCGGTGGGGTAGATAGTCGGATGACCCATGATAAACCTCCGCAATTATATTTGGGAACACGTCCGGCCCTGTGCCGGACTAAAATTGTTCCTTTTTTCACTTATTGTGGTTTCAGTGTACTATTCCTGAAAAAAGGCAATGTTCCCTAGGCAACAGGAAGGCACTTTTTTTATTTTTAGGCAGATTGCACAGGACAGGGGCGCCTGACTGCCTGCTTGTGCCTATTGGAACAAGGGAAAATACACAAAAAAAAGGCCCCCGTTTCAGGGAGGCCTTTGCTGTATTTTTTGTTTATGTCCTTACTTAAGCTTTGCATATTCCTCGTCAGAGACTGGTTCCAGCCACTCGTTGCTGGTGTTCTCACCAGGAACGGCAATGGCTATATGCACAAACCAGCTGTCCTTCTGTGCCCCGTGCCAGTGCTTGACGCCGGCCGGAATAACGACAGTATCGCCTTCCTTCAGGGCCCGGGCAGGCTTGCCCCATTCCTGGTACCAGCCTTTGCCGGCAGTGCAGAGCAGTATCTGGCCTCCGCCCTTTGCAGCATGGTGGATATGCCAGTTGTTGCGGCAGCCGGGCTCAAAGGTCACGTTGGCGATGTTCAGTCCCTCCGATGTCAGGGGCTGCAGCCAGCTTTTGCCGATAAAGTACTTGGCATAGGCTGTATTTTCTTTTCCAAGGGGAAACGGTCCCAGTTTCTGTTCAGTCATGATCTTCTCCTTTGCCTGTGTGTCAGCCTCTGCGGCCTGGCAGATCCCAGGCAAAAGGCAGACGATAAGCAGGACAATGGCTATTGCACTAAATCCAGGTATTTTCATGCGTATCTCCTTTACAGAGTACAGTCACAGGCGCTGAGCCTTAATGACAGTCTTGCGGTACAAGGTACGGCTATACAATAGTCCGGCCCAGGGAAGCGCAAAAGGGGCATTTCTTCTTAAAACCTGCCTGATTCTCTCACTCTAACTTGCGGGCATGAAAAAAGGACAGGCTGAGCCTGGCCTTAAATGGCCTGTCCCTGCCTGTCCGTAAAAGGGGAGGAGATAAAATCTTGTCTTTTGCTATTTTCCCTGTATTTCCTGTATAAGGGCGCTGAGTTCCTTTCCGGGAGAAAACTTGGCTGCCTTCCTTGCCGGAATGGTCATGGCCTCGCCAGTGGAGGGATTGCGGCCCTTGCGCTCCTTATGTTCGGAGACCTTGAAGGTGCCAAAGCCCTGGATGGTGATGGAATCGCCGCTGATAAGGCAGTCAGAGACGGCAGAAA
>CAVLCT010000121.1:0-5809 GCA_963661665.1 Bulleidia sp.
GGGCCATGATTGCCTGCATCTGCGCAGCCTGCGACGGCGTTGCCATGAATGGGCAGGAGGGCATCAGCCAACCATAAACACGCAGTGCTTTTTGTAAAAAGCCATGCCCCAGACTGTAACCGTCCATAAAGTCCTGTTCTTTTTCACACGGCCGCGTCCAATATTGTCTTTGAGCTGGTGGAAGGCTTTCTCAGCAAGAACGGGCAGTTCCTCTTCAGAACCGGCACGCATGACATTGATTGCGGCAATGCGCCGTTCTTCCCTGTTATAGACCACGATATCTGGCTCAGTCCGGCGGATCTTCTCCCATTGCACAGCGTAGCCTTTGCTGCAGGAGTCAAACAGCCAGTACAGGAAATAGTGGAGAAACATCCCGCAGGCTTCATACATGCCTTCGTTCTCATCCAGCATGCTTTCCAGCATCCTGGTCAGTGTGGCGGCATCATTTGCCCAGAAAACCTCAAAAAAATCCCAGAGATCCGGCTTCATGCGCAATGAATACATCCAGTCCATGATGGGGATGGCAAAAAGATTCCTAAGCTGCCTGTTGGGAACCACAAGGGTGAACCTGTACCCCGGATGCAGGCCGTCGGCCTTATCCTGCTTGGGGCTGGCTTTGGCAAGATGCCCCAGGTGGTACAGGAGGGACCAGAGGAAATCTTCCCCGTCTTCATACGGGTTGTTGCAGGCAAAGGTATCAGCTATGACGACCTCTGTGGAGCCGCCTGACAGCAGGCTCTCAAGCTGGCAGCCAGTATGGCTGGCTTTGTTGCGGCACATAGTGTCTACGGCAGCATTGACGAATGTCTTTACCCAGAACCGCCTGGGATTCCCTCTTCTACCCTCAGACAGCACGTCATCCAGATATCCCAGGATATCGCGGGGGCTGTACATTTCCCTGTCACCAAAGCAGATGCCGCCATACCATTCCTGTATTGTTTCCCTTTCCTCCGTGAGTCCGGCCATGTCCAGAAGGGCATCGACTTCATCAGGGGTGAAGCCGAACTTGTCGGCAAAGAGCTTGTCTGAAATGTCATAGCAGGCACAGCCGGCAAACCCGTCCAGCCCGCTTGCGCCGGTAACAGGAAGGCTGCCTTTGAGAATGGCAAACTCAAGATACTCATTGTCATTCAGAACCGCATCGAACAGGCTGTTTACAGCCTTCGCCATTTCACTGTACTGGCCGTCGTGCTGTGCATAAAACAGGGCATCGTCATACGAGTCAACAAGCAGTATGACCGGCCTGCCGTACTGTGCGTACAGGGCGCGGCACAGGACTTTCAGATAGTCAGGGTGAAATTCCCTGTCTTTCCCGAAGGCGATCTTTTTGAGAAACTGTCTGTCCCTTTTGTCTACGGCCCTGCTCTCCAGCAAAATCGAGAAATCATAGCAGGCATCGGTCACATGCGAATAAAAATACATCAGTGCATCTTCAAATGTACTTCCGCCATAGGTCCATAAATTGGCATAGACTGTCGGATACTGGTTCATCCACCTGCCGCAAAGTTCCTTGTCTTCTGCTATGGCAAGCCCGTCAAAGATGGCCCTGCTGTCCTGCCTGATATCAAAAAAGTCCCGCATCATGGTCAGATTCAGCGTTGCACCGAATTTATGGGGACGTGTGATAATGGTGCCCCCTGAAGGACCAGTGGACAAAAACTCGCCAATAAGCGGCGTTTTGTCCGCATAAAAACACTCTTTCTCCCTGAGCCTCCTAAACAAGTCATCGCCAATTCTCAGCTTCCAGCCAGGCATATCTCTTCTCCTCTGATACCTGAAATACAAGTGCGTTATGACAAAAGCCTATCAGGCCGTTTCAGTCCTGAGTTTGCTGGCCCGGCGCCAAAAGCCCATACCCCAGATGACTACGTTTTTGTAACGGCCTTTCAGGTCTGCTGCCTCTGCCCTGGCCATGCTCAGGGCTTTCTCCGCAGTTTCAGACAGATCATTGTCTCCGGCATGCTTAATTTCGATAACGGCACAACGATCATTTTCTGGATCAGGGATGACAATTTCCTGCGTCCTGTGCAGGGGATCTGCCGGTTGGCTGACTTCACAGCCTGTGCCTGCAAAAAGCTCTGTCAGAAAATCGTGGTAGTAGCCGTCATATACGTCGTAATAGGTGGCAGTCTGCATCAGCAGTTCTTCCAGATGTTCTTCCAGTGCTTTGGTATCCCCTGCCCAGAACATTCTGAGGAATTCCGTCTTGTCAGCTCTGGCAATCACTTCCCTGAAATTCCTGTCTATGGCCTCCATTAAGAGCGTCCGCAGGCGTTTATTGGGGAGGACAAGATATCTGGCACGGGTTGAACAGCAACAGCTTGAAGAATAATACCGTCCCTCTTTCCTGCTTTGCGCCTTCTGTTCTTCTGAGGCAGTGGTGAGGAAGCCCGTCATATACAGGAAGGCCCATAACAGCCTTTCATCGTCAGTACCATGGCCAAAGAATTGCCTTTCATTAAAACCGAAATGTATGCATCCTCCTGCCAGGAGATCCTCTGTTACGGAGGTACTGTAGTCAATCATGTCTTCAGCAATTTTCTGTATGACCTCCTTATCTGAAGGACTGCAGAGGCACTGGTCAGGCTTTGCATCAGGATTTTCCTGTAAAGTAGCGATATAGGCCATGATATCGCGGGGACAGAAGACTTCCGTATCCTTCCCCATAAGGTACCCCTTGTACCATTCCTGTATCTCGTCCTTTATGGCAGAGAATCCGGTTGCAGTCAGTAGTTTGTCTACGTCCTCTGAGGTAAAGCCGAACTGGCCGGCCAGCACCACATCTGACATCCCGTCCTCTACAAAGTTGTTGAACCCGCTGAAGTCGCTGTGGTTGGTATAGGGCAGGCAGCCTGTGAGCACGCCAAACTCAAGCCATTCATTTCCCTTCATAGTGGCGCCGTACAGGCTGCCCAGGAACTGTGCCATCTCTTTGTAGTATCCGTTCTGCTGGGCCCTGAGCAGGGGAACGTCATAGTCGTCAATGAGCACAATGGCCCGTTTCTTAAAATGTGCATGAAGAATCCGGCTCAACACGTACAGGGAATCGGAAAGCAGTACCTCACCAGCCTGTTCTTCAATGAGCTCCCTGATATCGCGCCTGTCTATTTCGTCAGCGGCCTCGCTGTCCGTCAGGAAGGCAAATTCCCTGCTGACAGTACCTATGGCCGAAGCCATTGTTTTCATGGCCTGCTCACAGGTTTCCCCGCCGACATCTTTGAAGGAGACCAGGACAACCGGATACTGGTTCATCCACTTGTCGCAGACTTCCTTGTTTTCTGATATGGCCAGTCCCTCGAATATGGCCCTGCTGTCCTGCCGGATATCACAGAAATCGCGCAGCATGCTCATATTCAGGCTCTTTCCAAAGCCATGAGGATGCAAAATAATGGATGCTTCCGGTGGTACTGATGACAACAGGCTTTCTGCAAAGGATGTCTTGTCCACATAGATAGAGCCGCTCTCACGAAGTTCGCGAAAGGTCTTATTGTCAGGGGATGCTTTGCGAAGTGACTCATTGCGAAGGGACTCATTGCGAAGGGACTCATTGCGAAGGGACTCATTGCGAAGGGACTCATTGAGAGACTCGCCAGTCCTGCCTTGCTTATCCACTTTTTCAGACATGTCTCTTTTTCTCCTGAAAGTTATGCAGTTTTTTTGCAGCAAACGGCAAAAATCTGGCACGTTTGCCTGCCAGTTTATTGTAACGGTATGTATGAAGAAGCGCAGTTTATGACAGCTTGTAACAAAAGGAGTCAGAAAACTGTTATTCAGCCATGAGCTTGCACTTCCGGCCATGAAAGGCCATGCCCCAGAGAGCAACCTTTTTATAACGGCCTTCCAGCTGTTCTGCTCCGGCCCTGTTCCTGGCCTTGCACAGGGCTTCTCCTGCGGCTTTTGAAAGATTTTCAAGGCCTGCGTACAGCACTCCGATAGCGGCACAACGATCATTTGCCGGATCAAGGATGAGCATTTCCTGCTTATCCTGTCCTGGCCCGCCAGGAACGCTGACATCACAGCCTGTGCCGGAAAACAGAACCGTCAGGAAATCATGGTAGCCGCCGTTATCTGCACAGTACCAGGCAGGAGCTTGCCGCAACAGCCTGTCCAAAAGCTCCTTCAGTCCGTCAGCATCGCCTGCCCAGAAGTTCCGGAAAAGTTCCGTCTTGTCCGTTCTGGCAATCTCATCCCTGAACTTCCTGTCCATAGCCTCTGTAAAAAACGTCCTCAGCCGTTTGTTGGGGATGGCAAGATGAATGTCGCCATCTGAGTAGACGCAATTTGACGAATAAAACAGCATCTTTTCTTTGGCCTGCTCCTTCTGTTCTTCTGTGGCAGCGGTGAGGAAGCCTGTCATATACAAAAATGCCCACAACAGCCTTTCTTCGTCATCGTGACTGCCGAAGAAATAATTTTGGTCAATACAGAAATTTATGCATCCTCCTGCCAGGAGATCTTCCAGTACGAAGTCGGCAGAATCAATCAGTTTGTCCACATCTTCCTGTATAAACTCCCTTTCTCCCGGATGGCAGAGGAACTGGTCAGGTTTTGCTTCAGGGTTTTCCTGCAAGGCGGCGATATAAGCCATGATATCACGGGGACAGTAGACTTCTGTATCATTCCCCATAAGGTACCCCTTGTACCATTCCTGTATCTCGTCCTTTTTTGCGGTGAATCCGGTTGCAGTCAGAAGTTTGTCTACGTCCTCTGCGGTAAAGCCGAACGTGTCGGCATAGCGAACATCAGAAGGCCTATACAAGATAAAGTTGTTAAACCCGCTGATGATGCTGTCGTTAGTATAGGGCAGGCAGCCTGTGAGCACGCCAAACTCAAGCCATTCATTTCCCTTCATAGTGGCGCCGTACAGGCTGCCCAGGAACTGTGCCATCTCTTTGTAGTATCCGTTCTGCTGGGCCCTGAGCAGGGGAACGTCATAGTCGTCAATGAGCACAATGGCCCGTTTCTTAAAATGTGCATGAAGAATCCGGCTCAACACGTACAGGGAATCGGAAAGCAGTACCTCACCAGCCTGTTCTTCAATGAGCTCCCTGATATCGCGCCTGTCTATTTCGTCAGCGGCCTCGCTGTCCGTCAGGAAGGCAAATTCCCTGCTGACAGTACCTATGGCCGAAGCCATTGTTTTCATGGCCTGCTCACAGGTTTCCCCGCCGACATCTTTGAAGGAGACCAGGACAACCGGATACTGGTTCATCCACTTGTCGCAGACTTCCTTGTTTTCTGATATGGCCAGTCCCTCGAATATGGCCCTGCTGTCCTGCCGGATATCACAGAAATCACGCAGCATGCTCATGCCGAGAGTCTTTCCGAAGCCATAGGGGTGCATAATAATGGATGCTGTTGGCGGAAACCGTGACAACAATCTTTCTGCGAACATTGTCTTGTCCACATAGATACATCCATCCTCGCGAAGTTCGCGAAAAGATTTGTCAACAGTATTGGATTGCATAGCAACCATGTCTCTCTCCTTTGTCGTGCATAACGTGCCTGACTGTCTTTCTGCCAGCGGCACGGGGTATAAATGTTTAATACTTGTGAGTTTAGGCAAATTGCAAAGGAATGTACAGCAAAAAAACGCACCCAAATTTTCTGCACAGCAAAAGCCAGCCAAAGAAGGGAGACTGTCCGGAGTCTATGACGCGATGCTGGCAATTACTAAACAAGGAGAGCAATAAGATAGGCAGACAAATCAGGCGTCATCCGGCAAACCGGGTTTCTTAATAGTCAATTTGTCCATCTGCGAACTCTATTTCATCCCCCACGCTTCTGACATACTCCTTATAACCGACCC
>CAVLCT010000122.1:0-5725 GCA_963661665.1 Bulleidia sp.
CGGTAGAGCCTGGGCCTCTTGTAAGGCGAGAGCATTGGGTGCTGCAGGCAGAACTGTTTTAGTTCCTGTTCGGTCAGGGACGGATCCGATGCTTTTATCAAAGCCAGCAGGACTTTGCCCCTTTTGGGATCCGGAACGCCCAGAATAAGGCTTTCGGCAACCTTGGGATGCTCATTGAGCAGGGCTTCCACCTGGGTGGGGTAGATGTTTTCTCCTGCCGAGACAATCATGTCGTCCTTGCGGCCGACAATGGTGAGATAGCCTTTCTCATCCCAGGTTGCCAGGTCGCCGGTATACAGCCAGCCGTCCTTGAACTTGCGGCTGGTGAGCTCGGGATTGTTGTAATAGCAACAGGTGCTCTTGGCGATGCCGCAGATAACGACTTCGCCGACAGTTTCCCCGTCCATGGGCACCATGTCATCAGGAGAGACCAGTTCTTTCTCATCAATGCGCACAACGCGGACATCGTCGTCCGTGCATGGGCCTCCGGCAGAACCGGCATTGCCGGGCAGGTCATACGGGCGCAGGAAGGTGTTCCAGAAACTCTCCGTAGTGCCGTAGCCGTTGTTGATATTGGGCGTGAGGACTTGCATGTAGCGCTTGCAGGGCTCCTGGTCCAGAGGAGAGCCCATCAGCACAATGCCACGCAGGGTGGACATGTCCGTAGGGGAGGTTTCCTGCAGCCTCGCAATCATATTGATGACTGTGGGGACGGCAATGAGATAGGTGATGTGGTAGGTGCTGATGTATTCTACAGCCAGGCGCGGGGTAAAGTCGCGCAGGATCACCATGCTGCCGCCGCAGTAGAGCACAGGGCAGGGACCGCCTGCATGCAGGCCGCCGCGGTGAAACCAGGGCGTGAGGTTCATGGTCACGTCCATGGCATTGAGAGGGAAGTGCATCAGAATGTCATGGGCAGAAAGGGTTTCATTGAGATCGTTGACAGGGACGCCCTTGGGCAGGTTGGTTGTGCCTGAGGTGAAGAAGCGCGTAGTCTCATCGTAGATGTCTGCGCTTTCGGGCAGGGGAGGATTGCTTGTCGCATGCCCTGCCACAAAATCGCGGTACGTCACGCCCTTTTGCGGTGCTTCTTCCTTGTTTTCCAGGTCGGCCCTGATGATAAGGGGAAGCTCTGTCCTGATCCTTGTCAGCGTATCTGAAATGACGTGCTCAAAATCGGCATCGTAAATAAAGGCCTTAGGCGCAGTTGCATCCAGGAGCAGGGCCAGTTCTCCTGCCGACTGGCGGTAGTTCAGGGGGGCCAGCGTGGCGCGAAGCTTGTGCGCCGCAAGATAGGCAAAAACAAACTCGGCCGAGTTTAAGAGGGCAATGGCAATGACGTCGCCCTGTCCTACGTTGTGTTCAGACAATGCATTGGCCAGACGGTTGGCTTCCTCGTTCAGCGTCTTATAGGTCCACATGCGCCCGGTAAGGGGGCAGAAGAGGGCCGGCTTGTCCGGTCTGCGCAGCACATTTCTCAAGAAGCCGTTTATCCACAGAAATTTGTGCTCAAAATTGTTTTTGAATGCCTGGACATCGTAGGAATGTTGCAAGTCTATCTCCTGTTCTCCGGTCCTTTTGTCATCACTATGCTGGAATTCTGTCCGCCAAAGCCCAGGGAATTGGACATGGCTGCATGAATTTCTGCATGCCGGCAGGTATTGGCCACAAGGTTAAGGGGGCAGTCCGGATCAGCTGTCTCGTAATTGATAGTGGGAGGAAGAATTCCTGTTTCAAGCGCCTTGATGCAGGTTATGACTTCGGTAATGCCGCCTGCGCCCATCATGTGGCCTGTGGCGCCCTTGGTGGAACTGACAGAAGGCATGTTCTCTACAGTGCCAAAAACGTTGCGGATGGCCAGGGCTTCCACCCTGTCTCCCATAGGAGTCGATGTGCCATGGGCATTGATATAGCCTATGTCCACAGGCTTAAGACCGGCTTTTTTCAGGGCCAGCTGCATGCAGAGGGAAGCCTCAGCCCCGTGCGGTTCGGGAGCTGTAATATGGTAGCCGTCCTGGGTGTTGGCATAGCCAGCCAGGGTGGCATACGATTCAGCTCCGCGCCTTGCTGCATGCTCAGCCGTTTCCAGCAGGACAGCCCCGCCGCCTTCACCTATGACAAAGCCGTCCCTGTCCTTGTCAAAAGGACGGGAGGCATGCACGGGATCGTTGTTTCTGTGTGACAGGGCCTTGGCCATGTTCAGGCTGCTGATAAGTATCGGGGAGATAATGGATTCCCCGCCGACGCACAGGACGGCATCAGCCTCGCCTGAGCGCAACAGCATGGCCGCCGTCATGATTGCATCTCCGCCTGAGGAGCAGGCAGTGTTGAGTGTCATGCTGGGACCGTGAAATCCGTGGTGCATGGCCAGCAGGCCGGCAGCCATATTGCCCAGTATCATGGGGACCATGCGTGGCCCTACCTTCCGGATTTCCCCCTTTGCCAGCTGCTCCTGCGTTGCTGCAAGGGTGCTCATCCCGTCCATGGCTGTCCCCATGACGATGCCGATACGATCGGGATGATCCGTTTCGAGAAGGCCGGCGTCAGCCAGGGCTTCCTCGGCAGCTGCGAAGGCATATTTTGCAAAGAGCGCCATGTTGCGCTCAAGAGCGTGGGGGATGATGGCTTCCGGAGCAAAATCCTTTACTTCGGCTGCAATGCGGACAGCCTGATCCTCAGCATTAAAGCGTGAGATGCATCCTACTCCCGAGAGTCCCTTGATGAGGTTGTTCCAGTAGGTATCGACAGTGATCCCTATGGGTGAGACAACCCCCATTCCGGTTATGACCAGTTTGTTCTGCATGGTTGGCTTATGCAGGCGGCCATGAAGGCCGCCTGTGAAAAAATCAGGCGTGTTCAAGAGCCTGCGCTAAATCGGCAATGATGTCGTCAATGTTTTCCAGTCCGACAGAGAGGCGGACGAGGCCTGGCTCAATGCCGCAGTCGGCAAGCTGTGCATCAGTGAGCTGGCGGTGCGTGGATGAAGCCGGATGCAGTGTGCAGGTACGGATATCGGCAACATGCACTTCTACAGTGACAAGCTTCACATGGTCAATGAAGGCCGTTCCGGCAGCACGTCCTCCCTTGAGCACAAAGGAAATGACGCCCGAGCATCCCTTGGGCAGGTATTTCTGTGCCATGGAGTGTTCGGAGTTGGAGGCAAGGCCGGGATAGCAGACTCTTTCAATTTTTGGATGAGTTTCCAGGAACCTGGCGCAGGCAAGGGCATTGGCCGAGTGGCGTTCCATGCGCACAGGCAGGGTCTGCAGGCCGAGGTCCGTGTAGAAGGCACCCTGGGCGGTCTGGCAGCAGCCATAGTCGCGCATGACCTGGACCCTGGCCTTGACGATGAAGGCCATCTTGCCAAAGGCCTCGGAGTAAACAAGGCCGTGGTAGCTGGGGTCAGGTTCGGTAAATTCGGGGAAGAGGCCGCTGGCCCAGTCAAAATTGCCGCTGTCTACGACAACACCGCCCATCTGTATGGCATGGCCGTCCATGTACTTGGTAGTAGAGTGGACAACAATATCCGCACCAAAGTCGAAGGGGCGGCACAGGGCAGGCGTTGCAAAGGTGTTGTCCACCAGCAGGGGCACTTTGTGCTCATGGGCAAGGGAGGCAAAGCGTTCGATGTCCAGCACAGTCAGGGCAGGGTTGGCAAGGGTTTCGCCCATGACCAGCCTGGTATTGGGTTTGAAGGCCTTGCTCAGTTCCTCGTTTGGCAGGGACTGGTCCACAAAGGTAATCTCAATGCCAAAGCGTTTCAGGCTTGTTCCCATGAGATTAAAGGAACCGCCATAGATGGATGAGCTGGCAACAATGTGATCGCCGGCTTTGCAGATGGTGGCAATGGCCGTAAAGAGGGCTGCCTGTCCCGATGAGGTGCAAAGGGCGCCGACACCGCCTTCCAGAGAGGCAATTTTCTTTTCCAGGGCGTCTACTGTGGGATTGCCGAGACGGGTGTAAAAGAAGCCTTCTTTTGTCAGGTCAAAGAGGGCAGCCACATCCTCTGCCGATGTGTACCTGAAGGTGGTTGACTGGGCGATGGGCAGGGCGCAGGGATCTCCCGACTTGGGAGTATAGCCCTCATGGATACATTTAGATTCAATCTGCATTGCAAAAACCTTCTTGCGTGCGACATCAGTCAGCTGGCTGATGTGAGCACTGCTTGACATGCTCCCTCCGCTTAATACCATTGGCATTTGCGTGGGATTCCTGGATATAAACGAGCCTGCTTTCCTGCGGTCAGGATACAGGACTTACCAGTTTTCTCCTGCCGGGATGATGCCACACCCGGTTCTGCCATTTCTCCCCCGCCAAAGAGGCGAAGGTCTTTGGGCAAGATACAATAAATAAAAAATGAAAAGGTATTTTCACTGAAATGTAAAGGTGTAGTCAAGGAAATTTTGTGAATTGCGTAAAATTTATCGTTCATGTAGAAATAAACAAGTGAGCATAGTTGTACGCCTGTTATGTGAAAACATACTGGGATTTACGCCTCACTTTTTAGATAGAAAATATGATTGCTGCCTGGCCTGATGAACATGGTATGCTCATGCTGGAGTGAATATGCTTAAGACATTGCGTCTTGAAAATTTTACGATATTCCCCAAGGCAGAACTACGCTTCTCTCCTGGCATTAATGTTATTACAGGGGAAAATGGCACCGGCAAAAGCCATCTGCTGAAGCTGGGATATACTGTTTTGAAGACGCAGGAGTCGCTTGGTAGTACAGTGCCTGCTCGCGAAATAGCAGAACGGGAGATTGCTAAGAATCTTATTGAAATCTTTCGTCCTGAAAGCCTTGGAAAGCTTGTTTCCCGTGTTCAGGAGAACGCAGCTTTTTCGATTTCTTCTACATGGGGAAAAGAAGGTCATATTGAGTTTTCTTTTTCTGCAAGGAAAACAGACAAGGTGGATATAAGAGCAAATCCTCAATATGAAATGCTGGGTTCATCTGTACTTTTTATTCCCTCCAAGGAAATACTTTCTGTCTTTGAGGGTTTTCAAGATGCCTTGCAAAAGAGGGAACTTGCATTTGATGGGACATATCTTGCCCTTTCTATGGCTCTAAACACTTTTCTTCTAAAGGGGAAGCTGCCTGCAGATACAGCCAGACTTGTTGAGTTGCTGGAAGAAGTTTTAAATGCATCAGTCGTAAAAAAAGGCAATAGGTTCTATTTTATTTCCAAAACTACCAGCGGGCAATTAGAAGCACCTCTTGTAGCAGAGGGGCATCGTAAGCTTGGTATGCTGACCTATCTTATCTTGAATGGAGAATTGCGTAATAAGTCATCTCTTTTCTGGGATGATCCGGAAGCTAACCTGAATCCTAGATTGATTGCCAGGCTTGCACAAATCTTGGCTGAACTAAGCAAGGTTATGCAGGTAACTATTGCTACGCACAGTCTTTTCCTTTTGCGTGAGTTAGAAATTCTTCAGAAACAGAATAAGATCTCTGAAGTTCATTATTTTGGTTTGAATTTTAGAGACAATGGCGTTGAAGTGACGTGTGGCAAATCTTGTAATGATATTGGAAGTATCGCTGCCCTGGATGCTAATCTAGAACAGTCTGATCGTTATATGCGTCTAGCTTATGGGGAAGTATAAGTGCCAGACAGCCAGAAAAGTACCTGGCTGCGCTGAGATGGAAGGCAGAACTGCTTCTTTGGGGGAACCATATGTCCAGCAAGTGTGACAGCTGCAATCAGTGTATAGGCAGAAAAGG
>CAVLCT010000123.1:0-5601 GCA_963661665.1 Bulleidia sp.
CGCAGGCCAGGACTGCCACGCCCCAGCCAAAGCCGCACAGCCTGGCCACGTTGGTTGCTCCTGTATTGCGGCTGCCGTCCTTTCTGGGATCAATGCCGCAGAACACGCGGGCAATAACCAGTCCCCACGGACAGGAGCCAAGCAGATAGGCAATGACTGCCAGAGCAAGAGTAAAGAGCATCACGCCTCCTTAAGATGGGTCTTCCCCACCCAGATCATCCGCAGGCAGGCTGTCGTCTGCGGGCATCACTTCGACGATACTGATGAAATTGCAGAGAGGATTGACCCTGCCTATGCGGATACGCACTGGCATGCCGGCACATGTTTTCTCGTCAAAAAGGCGCCGGCGGCCGCGCACAAAAATATCGTATTCGGGCAGGGACACGGTCACATTGACATCTGTTACTTCGGTGACCACGCCGTTCCATACGGCTTCGTCCGTGCACTGCCTGAAATACAAAAGCTTCCAGTAGCGCTGGCGGTTGCGCTGTACCTGCCCTGCCCCGTTCAGGGCCATGCGCAGGGAGAAAAGCATCTGATCCAGTGCAGCTGCGTCAAAACGGGGCGTGCCGGTTTCTGTATACGACAGAAGCTGGGCCTCGTTGACAAGGTCTGCGTAGCGGCGCAGGGGAGAAGTAACAGGAGCATAGCGGACAAGGCCTAAGGCTGCGTGCTGATGCGGCTCAACCTCAAGGCTTGAGGGAATCATGGCCCGCATAATCTCGGTCATCCTTACAGGATCGCTCCACACGCCGGCATACTCCTTGGGAAGGGCCACATCCTGCGTGCGGTGGAGCAGCGGCACAGAGCGTGCCTTTGCCCAGTCGGCGGCTGCGGCACTGCCGAGGATCATCATCTCGGCTACCATCTTCTGCGACATGGACGATAATGTGCCCGGAGTCATGGAAACCTGCGTTTCGGCCCCTTCCCCCGTAACTTCCAGCTTTGGCTCCATCTTCTGCAGGGAGACTGCGCCGTCAGCCACGCGGGCCTGTATGCGCAGCTCTGCAAAACGCTGTGCCAGTTTCAGCATATCAGCATATGGCAGGGAGGCATTGTCCTCTGCTGCTGTCCCGTCCAGCACTTCCTGGCAGGCATTGTAGCGGAGGTTGGCGGCAAGCTGCACCCTGTAAAAGGAGACAGTGCATTCTCCGTCCATCCTGCCGTCGCTGCCGATTTTCTGGGCTATAACAAGGGCCGGCCGCCTTTCGCCTTCGACAAGAGAGTAGGCCTCCGTCCCCAGACACTCAGGCAGCATATGGCTGTCGCCTTCAGGCAGGTAGATGCTGGTAGCCCTGTGCAGGATTTTATTGTCAAAGGAAGTCCCGAAGGGCCATTTGAGGGCAGGACAGGCAAGGGCTAAGGTGAGCACCATGCCGCCGTCATCGCAGGAAGCCAGGAAAAAGGCATCGTCTATGTCCCTGGTGCTGTCTCCGTCTATGCTCACAAAAGGCAGATTGCATTCAGGCAGGACAGTGTCCCTGCCAGCTGTAAGCAGGTCATCGACGGCATCCTTGTGCCTGTGCCACCACTCGTCTCCCCTGGCATAGCCTGCCCGGTCGTACCAGAAATTGTAGTGCACCGGTATCCTGCCCCAGGCAGAAAGGAGCTGCACAGGCAGGAGCTGGTCATCGTTCAGTCCCTTGATAAGCCGGGTCCACAGGGGATCCTCTCCCATGTCGGGATTTTCCATATGGAGCCTCAAAAGCTCCTCAAGCTTTGCCTGCACGTCAGGGGAAGGCCAGGCAGGGGAATTTTCAGGAGGCAGTTCTGCCTTGCCCTGGCTGACGTTCCACAAAAGATGGAGAAAGGGATTGCCGGTGGCGACGATGCAGTCACGCTCCTGCTGCTTTCTGTATTCCTCTTCCTTTCTGGCAACCTGCTCAGCGCTGTACACCTCAAAATTTGGCGGAACGAAGCGGAAATGCGTGCGGCAGCTGAGCAGGGCATGCCCGTAGGCTGCCACTGTATCTGCATCGGGATCCGTTTCCATCAGTTCCGCAAACCACTGCGCTGTTGCAGCCTGCACTTCGCCCTGGGCCATTTCCCAGATCTCTTTGACGTCTATCCTGCCCGCCAGCTCTTCGCGCTTCTTTCTGGCAGCCTCAAGAAGCCTTGCCATGTCTTCGCGGCTCAGGGAAGAAAAACCGGACAATGGCGGTGCTATCCACGGCAAAACCCGCGAGGAAGCCAGTTTCAGCTCCCTCCTGCTGGGCAGGATAAGCCTCAGCTTCCCTGACACTTCTTCCAGGACAAAGGCTACCTGGGCTGAATTTGCATCAAAAAATTCTACAAGGCATCCCGTTGTAGGATACTGCACACATGCCGGCATAAATCTCAAATCTCCTTGCTGGTAACCAGTCTTTTCAAAGGGGGTAAGTATCCTTTTTTAGGGCCCTATGGCAAGAGAGCGGACAGTGTTCCAATGTTCCTGCAAAGGCAGGATGCCCGGCCTGCTTATACTCCTTATACCCTGCCTGGCAGGGCTATTGCCTAGCCGCCGCTATTGGATCATAATGAAGCGCTGAAAACAGGTGTTTTCAATAATTTATACAGGACAGGAGGAGCGGGGCTGCTCACACGGCCGCTGGCAGGGGAGCATTCTGCAAGATACTATGAAACTTGTCGGCATTGACTACGGCCTTGAGCGCACAGGTACGGCAGCCACCGATCCTGACGGCATCCTGGCCTACCCCCTGCAAACCTTTGAGCTTGCCCGCGAGGGCAATCGCAAAAATCTTCTGGCTTCCCTGGCAGAGCTTGTTGCCAGTGAGGGAGCTGAGCGTGTTATCATAGGTCTTCCTCTGATGCCTGATGGGTCAGAAAGCATGACCACAAGGCAGGTGCGCAATTTTGCAGCCCGCCTGCAGCACAGGGTCTCCTGCCCCTGTTTTTTTATGAACGAGCTACTGAGTTCCGAGGAAGCGCTTGCCGACCTGCGCAAGACAAAAATGACAAGGCAGAAAATCAAGGCTGTGCTGGATCAGCAGGCTGCCGTCCGCATCCTGGAATCGTATCTTTCCTGCCCGTCATCGGCCATTGCCGTGGAACAAAAATAGTGCATTCAGGCGCCTGGCAGGCGCTTGTGGCGCGCATCCGACGTATAACGATAAGGAAGAAATGCCTTCATGTGGAAAATCATCCGTAACTGCCTGATCCTCCTTCTGCTGCTCATTCTTGGCACCGGCGGCTGGCTTGCCTATGAAGCCAACACGTTTCTGACGACTGCCCCGGAAAAGGAACCTGGAAAGGACGTCTACATTGACATCCTCCCGGGCACAACACTCCCGAAAATTGCCTCCCTTTTGCAGGACAAGGGTGTCATAACGGATGCATTCAAGTTCCGGATACTTGCCAGATATAAAAAGTCCGATACAGGGCTCAAGGCAGGCCGCTTCCTTTTCCGCACAGACTGGCTGCCTGAAAAGGCCCTGGAAACGCTGGTGCAGGGCAAGCCTGTCCTGACAAGGATAACCATACCCGAAGGACTGACCTACTGGCAGACTGCCAAGATCCTGGCAGACAGCGGCTTTGCGCCCTATGACGATCTGATGAAGGTCTTGCGTGCTCCTGAATTCCTTGCGCACTACGGCATTCCCTTTGCCACAGCGGAAGGATTCCTCATGCCTGACACCTATCTTCTGAAAACGCCCGGTGAAGAAACAAAAAACGATCCCAGACAGGCATGGAAGGTCTGCGGGCGCCTGGTTGACAACTTCTGGCAGAAGATGCAGGCGTGCTGGCCGGATGGCAGCAAGCCTGGTACCGACGCCCTGAAAAAATACGTCATCCTGGCATCAATTGTAGAAAAGGAGACTGCCATTCCGGCTGAAAGGGCCAGAGTGGCAGGCGTGTACGCAAACCGCCTAGAAAAGGGCATGCTGCTGCAGGCTGACCCTACGGTTATATACGGAAAGGGCGAAGCTTTTGACGGCAATCTTACCAGGGCAATGCTCAATGATGATGGCAATGCCTACAATACCTACCGCAAGGCAGGCCTGCCCCCGGGTCCTATCTGCTCTTTTGGCATTTCAGCCATGAAGGCTGCAGTTATCCCTGAAAAACACGGGTTTATCTACTTTGTAGCTATTACGGACGGCGGAGAACATTATTTCAGCAAAACGCTGTCCGAACACAATGCCGCTGTCAGGCGCTACCTGCAAAACCGAAAAAAGAAGCAATAGCAGCATCTTGTCGGAGTACGCTCAAAAACCTCAGAAAAAAAGGACAGCCATGGCACCCTTCTGTAACAGAGGTTTGCCATGCCTGAAATCCTTAGGGATTTGCTGGTCGGCTTTGTCGCCAGTATCCTCGCGGCTTGGTTTATGCGTTTCTTTAACAAATAAACAGAGGCTCCAAGGGATAGCCGTCCCTTGGAGCCAGAAAACTATATTTGTATAAATACGGTGGACTGCTCCGGCCCTTAGCCTGCCCGGAATGTGTTTCACGCGCATTTCGGGCTCGCTTATTTCTAAGCAAAGCCAGAAGCAAATCTTAAATACAAGATAAGGCCTTTGCCACCTCTGGTCAATCCCGTTTCAAAAACAAACATGTCAGAAACAGCTCACGACAAGGTTGCTGACCATAAATAATGCCCTGCACTGCGATCTTCCATCTGCCTCTGAAACGGAATATTTAACCTTCGGGCAAAGGGGATGGCAGTCCTCCAAGGAGGTTGCCATGGCTGAGATCATTCAAGATCTACTGGTCGGCTTTGCCGCTAGCGTCCTCGCGGCTTGGTTTATGCGTTTCTTTAACAAATAAACAGAGGCTCCAAGGGATGCTGCTTACCCCTTGGAGCTATAAACTTATATCAAAAAAATACGGTGGACTGCTCCGGCCCTTAGCCTGCCCGGAATGTGTTAGAAGCGCATTTCGGGCTCGCTTATTTCTAAGCAAAGCCAGAAGCAAGTCTTAATTACAAGATAAGGCCTTTGCCCCCCACTGGTCAATCCCGTTTCAAAAACAAAATACCAGAAACATCGCAAACAAGGCGGCTCCCAGAAAGACTTCCTGCTCTCTGAGCTTCCATCTGCCACTGAATCGGAGTATACATCCTTCGGGCAAAAGGGAATGGCAGTCCTCCAAGGAGGTTTGCCATGGCTGAAATCCTTAGGGATTTGCTGGTCGGCTTTGTCGCCAGCGTCCTCGCGGCTATGTTTATTCGTTTTATAAACAAATAAATACGGCTCCAGGGGATAGCGTACATCCCTTGGAGCCAGAATATCGTAGAAAATTACGGTGGACTGCTCCGGCCCTTAGCCTGCCCGGAATGTGTTTCACGCGCATTTCGGGCTCGCTTATTTCTAAGCAAAGCCAGAAGCAAATCTTAAATAGAAGATAAGGCCTTTGCACCCTCTGGTCAATCCCGTTTAAAAACAAAATACCAGCAACAGCTCGCAAACAAGGCGGCTCCCATAAAGACTTCCTGCTCCACGAGCTTCCATCTGCCACTGAATCGAAGTATACATCCTTCGGGCAAAAGGGAATGGCAGTCCTCCAAGGAGGTTGCCATGGCTGAGATCATTCAAGATCTGCTGGTCGGCTTTGCCGCCAGTGTCCTTGCGGCTTGGTTTATGCGTTTCTTTAACAAATAAACAG
>CAVLCT010000124.1:0-5510 GCA_963661665.1 Bulleidia sp.
CACCCTTCCTGAGCGCATCCGTTCAGGCGCGACGCTGGCAAGCCCTGATTTCCGGGAATCTTCCTGAGCATAGTCATATCTGTTCAGGGGAAAGTAGTCAGACTTTGAGATAATGCAGACGCCTGCACTACAAGAACACCATCTGCTATCTGAGGAGAAGCTAATGAACGAGCAAACAGTAAATACTCAGCCAGAGGACACTCAGGCCGGGGATGTTCAGGCAATGATTACACAGCCTGAAAATGCCCAGCCCGAGAATATTCAGCCAGTGTATGACCAGCAGACGAATGCCCAGCCCGAGAATGTTCAGCCGGCGTATGGACAGCAGATGTACGCTCAGCCTGTGAATGGCCAGTCGGCATATGGACAGCAGATGTATGCACAGCCTGTGAATGGACAGCCAGTACATGGACAGCCAGTGTATGGGCAACAGATGAATGCACAGCCTGTACATGGCCAGCCGGTTTATGGGCAGCAGATGTATGCACAGCAGTCTCAAATGCCCTTCCAGTCTATGATGTCCTTTCCTGATGCACTGAATACATGCTTTAAGAAGTATATAGACTTTAAGGGGCGTGCATCACGTGCTGAATTCTGGTGGTTCTACCTGCTGTGCTTTTTTGTCGAATTCTTTTGTGTTCTGATACTGGGAGAATGGGGACTAGTGCTCGTTCTGCCTCTGTTGGTCCCGTTTTACGCAGTCGGATGCCGCAGATTGCATGACACAGGCCGTACAGGCTGGTGGCAGTTGCTTTATCTGACCATTCTTGGCGGTATAGCAGTATTAGTTTTTAACTGCCTCCCGTCACAGCCAGCTCCCAATAAGTACGGGGATATTCCCTGCAAGTTGCAGTAGTCTCCCTGAACAGACAGAAAAAGATACCATTTGAACAATGGGGAGGGATTGCACTCCCCCCAGAGTGCCCTAAACCTCCGTTTTGAGCCAGATTTTCGCCTGGCTCCCGAAAAATTTTCCTTCCTTGCCGGCGGAACACTTGTACTGATGAAATCAGGCTGCGTGATCCGGGCCGCAGCTTAACGGCAATGACTCCGTTTCAAAGATACCCATCCCGGGAGATTAAAAAGGGGATTCAAAATGAAAATCCAACGTAAACAACTGCAAGATCTGGTGCTTGACGGTGAGAAAATCAGCTCTCTTGCTGATCTTCGCGAGCATCCGTCAACTGAACTTCTTGACCTGTATCAGGATGGAACTCTTCAGCGCTGGTTGCGCACTCATGAAGGAGCAGCCGAAGCAGACAGGCTGGGAGAAATCACTCTGTCAGGAGCAAAGGCTCAGGACCTGTTTGCTGTCTGCCAGGCTCTGGGCATTGATGTTATGCTGGAAGACATTGCTGACGCCCTGAAGGAAGAAGAGAACTCCCAGCAGGACACGGAAAGCACATCCTGCGTCATAGAAGAAGATGACACAGGAGATGATGACCTGGAAGACGATTCAGAAACAGACGATCCGACAGTATCTGAGTGGATGGAGCAGTTTGAAGAAGCAAAGAAAGAAATAGATGCTGCTTTAGTAAAAAGCATATATGATGGAACTCCAATTGCTACCAGGCTTCGTCGCGTCTATACAAACATTGTATCACCGGAACAGGTCCACAATGTAAAAATTAACCATATAGAGGACACTGAATTTATAAAAATTCCTGCTTGGGTAGCATGGGATTACGGTGTAAATGCGGCTATTTTTGAAGGTAAAAATATAGGATTGTATTTTGCGCCGAATGACAAAAAAAATATTTCTATTGATTTAATATTTGTCAAGGGCGAAAATGTCATACTTAATTTAGGCAACTGGTTTTCATACAATACATGTATTTTTGCAAAAAATATATATGTATACGACCTTTGGTCAAAAGATAACAGAAATATGGTTCTTATTGGAGATAATATATTTATAGAAAGCTTAAATGACGATTTAGATAAATACTACAACAATTATATATACGCAAAAAATGTTATTTCCATAGGAAGAGGCAGCCTGTTCCCTCCATTCAGCAAGGACAAGTTAGACAGCTGGATATCAGACAAAACGTATTCCAGCGGTACTATCGATAAGAAGGACAATGTATATCTCTCCGCTCCTCAATATTTGTATGACAGCCAGAAGCATGGCAACTTTATGCATCCGCTTATTGCAAACAAGCTGTTTAATGCTGTAAAAAAGTCATATCTTAACTGGACAAGTGACCCTTCATTTTATTCTGCGAACAGAACGCCATTAGGGGGAGAGTCAAAGAGTGGTTTCTTTGGCTTATTCTAAACTTTTTGGGAAATACGGGGCAGCTTCTTCTGCATTTTCTGACAGACTCAGGTACTTTCCGGGCTGAAAAGCATCTGCTCAGTACATTCTGGCCAGACACACAGTACTACAAGCGTTGCTGAGTCTGCTGTCCGGGTACGCAACTTTTGGGACGAGGCAGAAGGGTTTCTGCTAAAGGCCGGTTGCAAAGGCTTGCGTACCCCCAATCAAACTGCGGTGGAGCTTTTGCTGAGCTGTTTCGCCAGTAAAAGGAGCTGTTCTGATAGCCTGGCTATCTGGGAAGGAATATCCAGCGCAGCGCCGGATGTCTCGGCCTGTTCAGTATACATTGCAGACTGAAGCTGTTCCTCAGGAGTTTTGAAAAGATCAGCAACAGAACAGTCAAGGAGGTGAGCAATATCCTCAATGCGTTGAAAGCGCGGCGCAGTTATGCCGCGTTCAATGCGACAAACAGAATCAGTACCTATGCCGAGCATCTCTCCCATTTGAGCCTGGGTCCATTTTTTAAGCTTCCTCCGCGTGGCAATGTTGCAACCTACCAGCTGAGCCAGCTTGTGACCTTTTGAATCCTTCATGTTTGCACCTCTTGTCAGTACAAGTTTGAAGGAAAACCTGGATCCTGCGAACAGCGTAAAATTCCATCATGTTGACGCAAAAATCCAATTACCTTAAGTTTGATTACATCTGGCAGAGTATCTGCTAATGTTACTAATACATTGCCGGCCCGTCACATTCATTGTTCTTCTGTAAAAAGGAGCTATACATTTATGAGCTTGCAAAACTATAGTTTCTGAAGACATAGCTTCTCAAACAAATTAGAATACTGAAAAACTTTTTTTAACAACAAAATAAGGTAAAGGATTGCTTATGAAAATTACCAAGAGAGAGCTCAAATTTGACATGGTGCTTGATGGTGAGAAGATAAACTCACTGAGTGAGTTGCGTGAGCATCCGTCAACCGAACTCCTTGAAATGCATAAGGATGGACGCCTGTCACGCTGGCTGCGCACCCATGACGGAGCAGCCGAAGCAGACAAGCTGAGAGAAAGCACCCTGTCAGGCGACAAGGCTCAGGACCTGTTTGCTGTCTGCCAGGCTCTGGGCATTGATGTTATGCTGGAAGACATTGCTGACGCCCTGAAGGAAGAAGAGAACTCCCAGCAGGACACGGAAAGCACATCCTGCGTCATAGAAGAAGATGACACAGGAGATGATGACCTGGAAGACGATTCAGAAACAGACGATCCGACAGTATCTGAGTGGATGGAGCAGTTTGAAGAAGCAAAGAAAGAAATAGATGCTGCTTTAGTAAAAAGCATATATGATGGAACTCCAATTGCTACCAGGCTTCGTCGCGTCTATACAAACATTGTATCACCGGAACAGGTCCACAATGTAAAAATTAACCATATAGAGGACACTGAATTTATAAAAATTCCTGCTTGGGTAGCATGGGATTACGGTGTAAATGCGGCTATTTTTGAAGGTAAAAATATAGGATTGTATTTTGCGCCGAATGACAAAAAAAATATTTCTATTGATTTAATATTTGTCAAGGGCGAAAATGTCATACTTAATTTAGGCAACTGGTTTTCATACAATACATGTATTTTTGCAAAAAATATATATGTATACGACCTTTGGTCAAAAGATAACAGAAATATGGTTCTTATTGGAGATAATATATTTATAGAAAGCTTAAATGACGATTTAGATAAATACTACAACAATTATATATACGCAAAAAATGTTATTTCCATAGGAAGAGGCAGCCTGTTCCCTCCATTCAGCAAGGACAAGTTAGACAGCTGGATATCAGACAAAACGTATTCCAGCGGTACTATCGATAAGAAGGACAATGTATATCTCTCCGCTCCTCAATATTTGTATGACAGCCAGAAGCATGGCAACTTTATGCATCCGCTTATTGCAAACAAGCTGTTTAATGCTGTAAAAAAGTCATATCTTAACTGGACAAGTGACCCTTCATTTTATTCTGCGAACAGAACGCCATTAGGGGGAGAGTCAAAGAGTGGTTTCTTTGGCTTATTCTAAACTTTTTGGGAAATACGGGGCAGCTTCTTCTGCATTTTCTGACAGACTCAGGTACTTTCCGGGCTGAAAAGCATCTGCTCAGTACATTCTGGCCAGACACACAGTACTACAAGCGTTGCTGAGTCTGCTGTCCGGGTACGCAACTTTTGGGACGAGGCAGAAGGGTTTCTGCTAAAGGCCGGTTGCAAAGGCTTGCGTACCCCCAATCAAACTGCGGTGGAGCTTTTGCTGAGCTGTTTCGCCAGTAAAAGGAGCTGTTCTGATAGCCTGGCTATCTGGGAAGGAATATCCAGCGCAGCGCCGGATGTCTCGGCCTGTTCAGTATACATTGCAGACTGAAGCTGTTCCTCAGGAGTTTTGAAAAGATCAGCAACAGAACAGTCAAGGAGGTGAGCAATATCCTCAATGCGTTGAAAGCGCGGCGCAGTTATGCCGCGTTCAATGCGACAAACAGAATCAGTACCTATGCCGAGCATCTCTCCCATTTGAGCCTGGGTCCATTTTTTAAGCTTCCTCCGCGTGGCAATGTTGCAACCTACCAGCTGAGCCAGCTTGTGACCTTTTGAATCCTTCATGTTTGCACCTCTTGTCAGTACAAGTTTGAAGGAAAACCTGGATCCTGCGAACAGCGTAAAATTCCATCATGTTGACGCAAAAATCCAATTACCTTAAGTTTGATTACATCTGGCAGAGTATCTGCTAATGTTACTAATACATTGCCGGCCCGTCACATTCATTGTTCTTCTGTAAAAAGGAGCTATACATTTATGAGCTTGCAAAACTATAGTTTCTGAAGACATAGCTTCTCAAACAAATTAGAATACTGAAAAACTTTTTTTAACAACAAAATAAGGTAAAGGATTGCTTATGAAAATTACCAAGAGAGAGCTCAAATTTGACATGGTGCTTGATGGTGAGAAGATAAACTCACTGAGTGAGCTGCGTGAGCATCCGTCAACCGAACTCCTTGAAATGCATAAGGATGGACGTCTGTCACGCTGGCTGCGCACCCATGACGGAGCAGCCGAAGCAGACAAACTGAGAGAAATCACCCTGTCAGGCGACAAGGCTCAGGACCTGTTTGCAGTCTGCCAGGCTCTGGGCATTGATATTATGCTGGAAGACATTGATGATGCCCTGAAGGAAGAAGAGAACACCCAGCAGGACACGGAAA
>CAVLCT010000125.1:0-5510 GCA_963661665.1 Bulleidia sp.
ATATAACACAATATATATAAGGAGCTCCACCATGCCCTCAATACAGGAACAGGTTTCACATATACTGCAAAACCGCCAGGCGCATCTGCCAGGGCTGAAAACAATCAAGGAACAGTGTGAAGGCACTACCCGCAACCTGGCGCAAGCCGTTGCCGGAGTAGATCGTCTGTTGCAAAATTTTCCCGAAGATAAGCAACTACGTGAATGCAGTAGCGGTCTGATTGAAAACCTGCATGAACTTGAAGAAAAGGCAGCTCAACTGCGCAAAGAGTCAGATGATGCTGTAAAACGGTTTAGCAGGCAGACAATAAATATCGGTTTTGGCGGCAACAAGGGCACTGGCAAAAGTTTCCTGTTGCAAAAGCTCGCAGGGCTTACTGACAATGAAGTGCCTTCTGCCGATGGTATGCCTGTGACAGCTGTGCGCAGTGTGTTGCGCAATTCCAGTGACAACAATGCCATTGTCAGATTCCATGATGAAAGGGGTTTCCTGGAAAAACGTGTGTGTCCTTTGTTTCAGGCCCTCGGCCTGCCCAGCCCTATGTCTCTGGAAGAATTCAGTGCTACTGAGCTGTCCGAAGACAACGCCAGCGATGAAAGACAGCGCAAGTACGTTCAGGATTTGAAATCCTGGCAGGAAAGCATCGCAACGTGGAGTGGCTTGCTGACTGGAAGACAGCAGACCATTGACCTGAAAGACCTGCGTCCCTATGTGGCGTACACCGTCCTGGATGAAAACGGCAAGCCAAGGAAGAATTACCTGTACCTGGCTGTGAATTATGTGGAAATCCGCTGTGAATTTCCGAAGGCCGATGCCAGGGATCTCATGCTTATCGATCTTCCTGGGTTAGGAGAACTGGATCCGGCCCTTAATGACCGGCACACAGAAGGCTTTGCCAACAATGTGGATGCGTGTCTGTTCATCAGAAGGCCGGATGGGACGCGCATGGACTGGGATGAGCAGGCGCAGCAAACTTTGGAAACGCTCAAGCGTAGCAGTCCTCGTGCCGGACGCCCGGAAGATTTCATACAGCTGGTTGTCAATGGTGGCGGCTGCCAGGACAATAACGTTGAATTGATGTACAATGAGACGAAAAAGCGCATTGGACCGGCATACACCGTTATCTGCACCAGGAGTTCCGATTCAGACGGGTTGTCAAACGATGTGCTGAACACTGTTTTGGAGCAGCTGTCCGGGCGCCTGGAAGCCACAGACAGCGCCGTCTGCCAGGAAGTGGAGAAACACCAGGCCTCTTTGGTTTCGCAAATAACCGCTTTCGCTAAAGAAGCCAAAAAGATCCTGCGCGGATTTTCTGAAGTAGAAGATGACGAAGAACTGATAAGAAGTGCTGCAGAAGCTGCCCGGGATGCTTTTGCCGAACTAAGTCAAAATACGCTGATGAAGCTTGAAAGAAGTGCGACAGCGGATGATGACGTTCCTGAAATTATCGACCAGCTTGAAGCCCTCAAAAAGATTATAGATGAGTTTGTAAATACCGGACTTGGTTATAGTTCCCGGGAGGAATGGGAAAAGTACAACAGGCGTAAACTGGCTAGCAAATTGTCAGCGAAGGGAATCCTTACGGACGACATTCATACACTGCGCGTGAAAATAGCCAATGAATTCTCTCATTCGCTTGATACTGTTTACCAAGATTATGTCCAGAAAATACAAAAAGACGCTGTGAATGCTCTTAATGACTCCGATGTACTGAATGGTCTTCTGCAGGCCGGTACTCCGGAGGAAAACCTGCGTCAGTTTATGCAATACATGGAGAACTCTGAACTCAGTCTGCCGGATATGGAGGAGTCTGTTGACAGCCTGCTCTCTTTGCGGATTGAGCACAAAACTCAATATTACCCACGTTCCTATGATCCAATCCGTCGCCTGAAAAAGATTATTGATGATGATGAGAAACTGCTCGGACAGTCCCCTGATGAAAAACTGGACAGCGTATTCCAGACATTGCAGAACGCCGGAGCACGCGCTGTACAGGAAATCTGCAACATCCTCGCAGAAGAAACGCGCAAATCTCTCTACAATATCCTGTATGTCGCTTATGAACGCTTCGATGACCTCATTGTTCGCAGTCCCAATGCAAAAAATGAATGGATTAGGTTCTTTAAATCGTATCACCACATTATTAGCAGTGCCGGCGGCAGTGATCGGCGTGCGAGGCTGATTGCGCTGAATCAGGTGCTCAAGGCACTGGACAGGCTGGCTGCAAATCACTAGGAGGAGCGTTGACATGGATATGCTGGACATGGTGCTGGATCAAATACCAGATTGTGTATACAAGTTCCTGGCCGACAAAAATCCCATTGAAATAGGGTTGTTCGGACCAAGCAGAATAGGCAAAACTACCCTTATCGCTTCCATGGTGGAAGAATTTAAGAAATATACAGATAGCCTGAGGACCAAGAAAAAAGACTTCCTTACCCTTCAGGCTGAGGCAAATACGAATAAGATCCTGTCCAGGAAGATCAGCGACCTTAAAATGGGCATTACCAAAGGACGCTTTGCAGTGGGCACTTTGTCCAGTACCTCCAGCCACGAAACTTTTGAGTTGCGACTCTCTTCTCCTGGCGATGATGGCTTCAATCCGGTCATACGGTTAAATGACTTTCCCGGAGGCTGGATCGCTGAACCAAACCGTCGGGAAGATTTGAAAATCAAAGACTGGTCTATTGTCATTATCCCAGTTGACGCTGCAGTTATCATGGAAAGCCGCTATAGGAATCAGATGGTCCTGGCACGTGACCTGCTTGGGGTCAATGATGTGGAAAATTTTGTGCGGGAATGGCTTGCCGAGCGCAACGATCAACCCAGTCTTTGCATCTATGCTCCTGTGAAATGTGAAACGTATTTCACCATGCCGCCTATCGCGAGCAATCTCTGTGACCAGTCGCAGGTGCTTTTAAGCCGGACAATGGAATATTACGGAGATTCAATAAAGCTGTTTGAAAATCTCAGCCATATATCCTGCCTCTATATGCCGGTGAACACGATTGGTTGTTGCTTCCTGCAGAAATCTTGGTGGACTGACAGCGAATTCAGCGCCGAATACAGTATCGCCGCTCAGCCAGGCAAAGCCGGATGGCTTCCCTATGGCCCGGCGAATATCATACTGGAACTTTGCAAATTCATTGCAGAAGTTATCCGGCACAATAGCTTTAATATGCGGGCCTATAAGCACTTTCTAAGCGCAGTGGATGAACTGGATAAGATCATGGCGGATCCCAGACACGCAGTGGAAAGATCCGTTGTTCCGTATAATAGAAAACAGTTTCTGAATTAACAGGAGTCCTTATATGCAGGGTTCTCTGGAAACACGTTTTTTGCAAAGTACGTCAGACTATAAGGATGTTCTGCAGACAGGCGTGATAGAAAAGGCAAAAGCTGCCGCTGTTGAAACAGGATTGCGGCAACTCATTGACGATACCACTGAAGGCGTGCTCATCCTTAAGGATGAAGACTCAAATTCAGTCCTGTGCTGGTTGACCGGGATTCCTTCGTCACGGGAAGACTACATGCACACAAAAATACGATACGCCATTGCTTTGGAGGATGAGCCTGGAACGATGCAGGAATGGGCTCGTATCTTGTGTGGATTGTACTCCAACCAAGAGCAGCTGAAATCGCTTGGCAAGTTTTTAGACGACTTTATACAGGATAACAAATCTGTAAAGCCAGACCTGACGTTTGCTAAAATTGCCGATTTTCTGAAAAACAAGGTCCAGGCTGTTCAAACTGATGGGATTGCAGTCGGCTGTGAATTCGTCCTGGCATCGTACCTGGCGGAACCTAATGACACATTCAAACTCACCAGCTCTAAGGGCAGGAGCATACTTCCCTCCATCTCGGTCAAGGGTATGCGGCTTCAAACGGGAGTATTCTGGAATGGCATTGGATTTAGTGAGGTCAGCCACAATTTAAAAAAAAAAAGGGCGATGAGGGAGATAAAATCTGCTCCTGGTCCGAAGTCAGAGACTCTTTCTGGGATCTTTTGGGTCGCGGGAAAGACCCGGTTGGTCGCCGGGGTCACGGTAGTCTTGATTCTGCTTGCAGGGATCGGCCTGAAACTGAATTACGACAGTCTGACAAAAGAGAATAAAAATCTCTCTCAGCTTGTTGTTGAGCAGAAAGGTAAAATCAAAGACTTGAAGGATATGGTTGAAAGGCTGAATCGTGAAATCCCTTCTAAGGAGGAGAATACCAAATTAAGGAGAAGGGTTGAGGAGCTGGAAAACAAGCTGAATAGAATGCAGGGCGACTCACGTAAACAGCCCGCTCTCGCCCCTTCAGCTGATAAAGAGAAGCCGAAACTCAAAGCCCAACCACAAGACAATAAAAATCAGTCTTCTAAGAATGATAAGGCTGATAGACCTGCTACGCAGAAAAAATGATATTTTAGGTATCCGCTCAGGGGAGGAACGCCACCCCAGAGCGGATACCTTTTCTTTGCTGGTTGCTCGGTAATCAGGAAGACCGGCGCATTGCCGCAATCAAGGCCGTGCGTGCCGGCTCTGAAAAGGAACTGTCCGCCCTTGCACAGAAAGCCTTCCACCAGCCCAAAGATAATTCAGAATGAGACCTTGTGAAAAGGAACGGGGCTGTCTGGTCGGTTACGTTCTGGGGCATAGCTTTTTACAAAAAGCACTGCGTGTTTATGGTTGGCTGACCCCCTTTTGCCCCTTCAGGGCAGCGCCGTCGCAGGCTGCGCAGATGCAGGCAATCATGGCCCTGTAGTACATCAGTTCCGGAATGACTACGGCAACCTTGTACAAGGCATGCATGGCTTCTATTTCCGGAACAGTCCTGTCTGCCACTGCTATTTCTTCGGTCTTGTCCTCCTGTATCCAGCGCTCAAAGAGTCCGCGGATGGTGCACCAGGATGATGAAGCCGTGTACAGTCCTGATCTTTGCGGTGCATTGACCCTGAGATGGGAAGCAAGGCGTATTTCCTGGC
Organism: Bulleidia sp.; assembly: GCA_963661665.1. Taxonomy (GTDB): domain Bacteria; phylum Desulfobacterota; class Desulfovibrionia; order Desulfovibrionales; family Desulfovibrionaceae; genus Desulfovibrio. The sequence goes on from CAVLCT010000125.1 coordinate 4,971, forward strand.
CCGGGCAGAGCGGCGGGTCCGCATAGAAGGACCGTGCCCTGATAAGGCCTCCCCTGAAAAAGAGCGTCATCTGTCCTTCTGTCTGCTTTTGCAGATCCCTGAAATCGACACGGGCAAGCTTTTCCCCTGAGACTGCCAGGTTGTCCGCAAAGCTCATGCCAAGCTCAGGTGCTTTGACGGACCAGCCGGTGGTGCGCTGTATCCAGGCCTCTCCGGCAATGGCCTTTACCAGATTCATGGTGGCCATGGGGTCTTCCTGGCACATGAACATCTTTACCTTGCAGTTGGATACAATCTGGCTGGCAGCCGTTTCAGAGGCCCTGCGTATGCCGGCAAAGTCCTGCGAGGCCACAGTCACGGCAATGCCCAGTCCTCTTCCCTGAGTCAGCAGTATCTCAAAGCCCGGCGTTTCAATGGCTGCATATTCGTCAACTATCACCCCAAAGGGCGTCCTTGCATCCGTCGGCAGGCTTCCCAGGACATCCGAGAGCCTGCCCTGTATGGTGTCCCCGAGGCCTACGGCACAGGCATTGCGGACAG
>CAVLCT010000126.1:0-5452 GCA_963661665.1 Bulleidia sp.
GGCGTTTTGCACGTCCTCTACATACTGTAAAACATCCCAGGGACAGTACATTCCTGCCCGCCAAAGCAGTAGCCATCATACCAGGCACGTATTTCGTCCTGTCTGTGGGAGAGCCCTGCATCATCAAGAAGCTTACGTACTTCTTCAGACGTAAAGCCAATCTTGTCCGCAAAAAGAGTATCCGAAATACCGTAGCATTTCAGGTTGTTAAGCCCTGTATATGTACTTTCCTGAGTTATGCGCAGGCAGCCTGTCATAAGGCAGAATTTCAGGGACTCATTGTCTTTCAAGGCGTTGCCAAGCAGACAGCGCATAAAGGACAGCATCTTCTCATAATACCCGTATTTTTGCGCAGTTGCCAGAGGAACATCATATTCATCAATCAGAATAATGGGCTTTTTGCCAGTAACAGCAGACACGGCCATGCTGAGAAAATACAAAGAAAATTCAGTCAGCGCTTTACTGGCAGTGCCGTCATCCAGCCTTGAAAGATCCCTCTTAAGCCCTGCATCCAGCCTGTTACTTGAATAAAGGTACTGGTGATTCCACATGCCCAGAGTAACAGTACGCAGCAACTGCTGTACTGCTTCTGAATACGTATCTGCATCAGCGCGCTTAAAATTGAGCTGGATGACAGGGTATTTGTTCATCCACTGGTCGCACAGCTCCCTGTTTTCCATAATCTTCAGGCCGGAAAAGATGTCGGAACTGTCTTTTTGCATGTCAAAGAATTCAGCCAGCATGCTTAATGTCAGGCTTTTGCCAAAGCGCCTGGGGCGTATAATCACGCAGGCTTTCCTGGGAACATTGCTGATATACTCTTCGATAAAGTCTGTCTTATCGACGTAACAGAGCTGATTCTCCCTGAGGTCCCTGAAAGAGGAGTTGCTTGTGTCTATCCGTATTCTCGCCATTTTTCCCGCCTGGTATCTTGTTTTGCCAATACAGCGGTACCGCTCACTGTCCGCCTGATTTTGCAAGGGCATCTTCCTCATGGCAGACAGTACCGTGTTGCATGGCAGGACAGGTAGTACCAGTTCTGTCTTTTTCCAGTTCTGCCAGGACAAGCTTCTGGGCAAGCTCATACTGCTTTACAGGCGTGTCTGCGTCATGATCCAGCTTGGCGGCAAGGAGCTCATGCAAAATCCTGCCCACTGCCGGCCCTGGCTTTAACCCCATTTTCTGGAGCTCCTTGCCGGTAATGTCCGCAGTCATGGTGCGCCAGGTGGTAATGTACCTGGACAGGGTACGGCGTATTTCAGGATTGGTCTCCTCTGCCAGCACCCACAGCAGTGCTTCCATGGGCATCCTGCCAACAGCCTGGCAGACCATGCTGGGAGAAGGCGTTTCCTTTGCAAAGAGCCTGCGCAGGGCAGGGCGTACATTCTTTGCCTGTTCCCTGCCCTGCATAACCTGCTTTTTGCAGGCTTCGGGGAGCCCTAAGCGCCTGAAGCAGAGCAGGGCGTCATTGTAGTTCAGGTGTGCCGTCATGCTCATGAAATAGACGATCCAGTTCTTTATGGCGACGTCCAGGTAGAGCATCCTGTACCAGGCAAGAATCTTTGAGGCCCTTGTCAGCGACTGCGTTGTTGTGCCGTTAAAGGCAAGCAGGGGATGCAGGTTTTGCAAGATGCCAAGCTCCTGCAGCCTGCAGAGGATGGAGAGGGCCTGTTCCTCGTTGCAGATGGCCTCGTATTCATGAAAGATGCGTGCCGGGGAGATCTTGTCCAGGAGGTGCATGGAAAGGGCATTGCGGATGAGTTTTTCCGTAGCAGCGCCTAAGCGGAAGCCGTAGCGCTGCTCAAAGCGCATGGCCCTAAGAATCCGCGTGGGATCTTCCACAAAGCTCAGGGTGTGCAGGACACGGATCACCTTGTCCTTTATGTCCTTCTGCCCGCCAAAAAAGTCCGCCAGCTGCCCCATGGGCTCGGTATCAAGGCGCAGGGCCAGGGCATTGATGGTAAAGTCGCGGCGGTAGAGGTCCATCTTGATGCTTGAGTGTTCCACCGTGGGCATGGCTGCCGGCGACTCATAGTATTCCAGCCTGGTAGAGGCCACATCGACCCTTGCCTCCTGACCGTTTTCATCGGTGTAGACAACGCAGCTTGTGAGGAACTTGTCGTGGTTGCGTGCCCTGCCGTGCAGCTTTTCGGCAAGGAGGGCTGCAAAGGCAAGCCCGTCCCCCTCTACGACCAGGTCAATGTCAGAGTTGGGCGTCTTTAAGAGCAGGTCGCGCACAAAGCCCCCGACAACATAGACAGGTATGCCGTGCTCCCTGCCAAGGTCTGCCGCCAGGCTGAGCAGGCTCAGTATGGAAGCCGGCACCTGGTTTTTCAGGATTTTGGGCATATTGCGGTTCTTGACATCGCGGCTGCGCTGCACTTCCTCGTCCATGCGGCCAGGCTCTGCCGCAAAGATGCCTATAAGGTCCGTCCTGCTGACCACGCCTATGGTCTCGTCCTTGTCAACAATGGGGACAAGCCTCTGGTGCTGCCCGACAATGACGTTGGTGACATCCTTTAGGCTTGCGTCCTTAGGCAGGGAAGAAAAGCGCCTTAGCATGTAGTCGTCTATGATTTCGTCAGCCAGGCCGTGGGCCAGGGACCGCTGCGCTATCTTGTCGTTCAGGATGCCCACGCAGTGCCTTGTGCCTTTGGCAAAGACAGGGACTGACTTCAAGGAGAAGTGCATCATGAGCTCGTCTGCCTCGCGCAGCGTCTTTCCCTCCTCAATCCCTATGGCCGGTGCAGACATGTAGTCAGCGGCCTTTTTCTCGCCGGACTGCTGCATGTAGAGTGCATTGAGCAGGGCATCGCGCACCTGGCTTAAGCTCTTGTCCTTGATGCTGGCAGAGGCTGCATAGACGTGCCCGCCGCCACCCAGCGCCTGGCACACTGCGCCTACGTTGACGGCACCGGTACGGGAGCGGGCCACAACCTGGATGCGGTCGTCCATGCGCCCTATGGCAAAGAGGACGTTGAATTTCTCCATTTCCATCAGCTTGTGGGCCAGATAGGCAAAGTCCCCCAGGTACTGTTCAAGGGTAGTTTCAGCCAGGACGACCTGCTCGCCGTTGAAGGTATAGGACTGGGCTGACTCAAGCAGGCTGTTCAGGGTCTGGACATGGGTCCTTGTCATGTCAAAGGCCAGTCTGTCGGTGATGGCATTGATGTCCATACCCTGCTTGAGAAGCCAGGCTGCTGCCTCAAGATCCTCGCTTGTGGTGGACGAATAGGAAAAAGATCCCGTGTCAGAATAGAGGCCTGTCCCCAGCAGGGTCGCTGTCTTTGGGGAAATGGCATAGCCTTTATCCCTTAAGCGGAAGACAAGCATGGTGGTGACGGCACCCACAGGGGAATAGTGGGTTATGTGGGCGTGTATGTCGTCAGAGGTGTCGGGATGATGGTCCCAGACTTCAAGGCGTATGCCGGGATTGTCTAAAAGGGGCCAGACGTGATGCAGGCGGGAGCGCTGCCTTGTGTCCACCACAATGAGCTGCGTGTAGGAAGCACCCTGTATGGAAGCCTGCTCCACAAAGCGGCATCCTTCCACCAGGGAGCCTGCCGTGTCCCTGCATTCCTCAAAAAGCTCATTGAGATTTTTTTCCTGGGAACCTGGGAAAAGGAGATCACAGGGAGCATACAGTCTGGCCGCTGCCAGCATGGCAGCAAAGGCGTCAAAGTCGGCATTGGCATGGCAGGTGACAATGGTGGGGTTGGCCTGCAGGGATTCAAGGGTAGCTGTCTGCTGTTCTGTACTCATGAAGAGTGCCTTTTCCTGTTTTGCGTGCTGTGGTGATGCCTGCTGTACGGATGAGGGCAGGCCGGGGAGCGGTGGACCCGTGAGAGAGCCAGTCTGAAGGCAGTAGTATGGCCTCATTCATACAATTGTCCCTCTGCTCCCGATACAGGCAACGTACTTCAAAAAGGGTATCATTACAATCATTTGCACAGCTGTCACACAGCCATGTTGCATTTTTATCTGTATTGACGTTTTCCATATGATATGAAATAGATATAATATAGGATGTGAACAAATATACATTGTGAAGTTCTGCATTAATTTAGGTAAAATTATTTTTTATTTTAACATGTTAATCCCCCCCCCAGATCTTGCCCAAACCGGCTCTAACTACCGGATAGTACAGAAAGAAATTTGCTGTACGTCTCTTGTTGCTGTCCTGGTGAAAACAGGCAGAAGCATAAAGGCTGAAAGAAGGAGAGGGGTTAGATTATACCAAAAGATGCGCTGCAAAAGAGCAGTGCTGGTCTCTGGTGTTGTACCCAGGAAGCCAATATTTGGAAGATCCTTTGCCCTGTCCTGGAAAGAGACATCTACCTGACAGAGTATCTCAAAACCCGATACACAAAAACAACGTACAAGGAAGATTTGAGGTACAATTATGTCTTTTACACGTGCAGCAGGGCTGGGATGCGTACTGCTACTTTCCCCTGCCTTATGTTTTTCTGCTTATGCAGAAGAGGAAATAGACCCCTATCTTATTGGCTGGACAGTTGACCAGGATAATGGAACTGCGACAGCCTCGGGACAAACATCAGCAAAAGCTGTGCCTGCGCCAACTGATGGGCGTGACCTGTATGGCAACATCTACGGTGCAATAGCTCAGGCTAGAGGGACCACCACTGAGTTGGATAATGTAGAAGGTATTCATACCACTGACGCAAGCCATAATAATATTACTTTTAATGGTTTTCTTAAGTCATACTATTTAATTGGAGCAATTACGGAACCTTCTGCATATGACAGTACCGGAAATACCAAGGCAACATCTGACTATAATACAGTGCAGATCGCCGGCGCAGACAATTATAGAAGTTTCGGGGCAGTTGCATTCATAGGAGTTAATGAGGGATCGGGGGATGATCATCAAGACGGGGACGATCATCCCGGTGACTCTGGCGACCAGGGTGGCAATACCGACCCAGACCGATACGCCCCCGAAGACCACGACCGCGACGGCGACGGCTCCGACGGCTCCGAAGGCTCGGACCGCCACGACGGCGTCGATGGCAAAGACACCGATGCCCAAACCATTAGCTTAACAAATGCTTTAAGCAGTTCTGCAAATGCCCTGAATGATACTGCAGCAATTGTTGCCGTGTCGGATACGGCTGACCAGACAACACATACAATGACCCTTAGTGCCAGCCACAATACATTTGATATTACAGGCGGTTCCCAGTCAGTAGTTGCAGGCGGTTTCGTAGCAGTGGGGGAAGAAATGGAAACAAATGGTTCTTCTATTTATGTTTCCGCTTCTGCTGACGACAATACGCTTACCCTGCACGGCGGTACATATAATTACAATTTTCCCAACCAGTAAGGCTATACAAATACCCTCTTAAAGTGCCTGTATTTCAGGATCGTTGGGAAAATCTATTCAAAATTTATGGAATTCATGCTCATAGCTGATCCAAATCTCCAATTAGCA
>CAVLCT010000127.1:0-1307 GCA_963661665.1 Bulleidia sp.
GGCAGGCTTTCTGGCACTTTCCCCTGTGTCTGCCTATGCAGCCAGCTTCGGGGACATGGCTGACAACGTCAAAAGCGAGATGACCCGTTTCGGGCCCCTTTTGCAGGCAGGCTTTGCCCTGGGCGGCTTCTTCCTGGTGGGGCTTGGCCTGTGGCAGCTCTGGGCCAGGTCCCAGCAGCCTGGATCCCCCAAAGGATCGGCCATCATGGCCATCGTCATAGGCTGCGGCCTGCTTGGTGCAGCCACCATAGCCCAGATGGGATCCGGGACCCTGGGCACAGGTTCGCCCGAACTGAACGAAATAGGGCTCTAGCCGGGATTCTGATCCCCCATAAACGGGTGCGGGGGCGCCTGTCCTTATGAACTCCTCCGGGCGCTCCCGCTTTATAGCGCATATGAACGAGGTTTTGACATGCTCGACATAGCCCACTGCATACAGACTGCCATCTGGAAGACAGACATCATTGACAGCGCAGGAAGCGGCAATATCACAGACGTAAGGCACGGTGTCATACGCAGGGACGACTATACCTGCCAGGGCTGCGGCCTGCGATCTTCCGTAACCGTGCACGATTTGTGGTGCGGCCTTGAGGTGCACCACTTTGACGACAACTACAACAACAACGAAATCTCCAACCTGGTGACAGTCTGCCCCCTGTGCCACGGCATACTGCACCTGGACCTCATGCTGCAGCATGGCAGGATGCCGGGACGCTTTCTCTGGACAGACGCCATACCGCAGATGCAGCTGAACATGATAACCCATGTCAGGGCCGTGACCGAGGTGCTGACGGCCAGGATGGAGGCTGAGCCACCGCTTCCGGGAGCTGCCATGGGACAGGCCAGGGCATTGCGGGAGAAGTGCCGCAAACTGTGTGAGAGCATAAGCACGCTTGGCATACCGGAGGGGCTGGACATATTGCAGGAAAGAAAGGACGGAGGCCGCCTCATTTCAGACAATCCTGTGCTGTTCGGATCGGTGCTCGGCAGCTTTCTGCGCCGCAATCCCACGGCCCGTGAGCGCGACGCCGTAGCAAGGCATCTGCGTCCTTTGCGCTGGTTTTACGACTGGGAAGCAGACCTCAAGATTAAATGCTATGCGGACTCTGATGTGTGGCATGAAGAGAACAAATGGTACAATGAGTGGACCTGGCTTGCGCAGACTGTGCTGGACAGGCTGGAAAAGCAGGGAGTCCGTCCCTGATGCCCTTTTAAGGAAACTTAAAAAGGGCAGGCAGGGATAAGGACATACGGAGGACTGTGTGATGAAGGTGCCGGCAATACTATCCGGGCTCTCCGGCAGAAAA
>CAVLCT010000127.1:1413-5390 GCA_963661665.1 Bulleidia sp.
CAGGAACAGGAACGGGGGACGGAACCTTTGCACCAGAATGGGGCCTTGATTCCTTGGGCGAAGGCCTTGAGAGGACGCGCCAGGCCCTGCGCACGGCCCAGAAGACCTGCCTTGTGCTCTCATGTGCGGCTTTTTTGTCCCTGGCAGCCTTTGTGGTGACGCTTCTGGTACGGCCTGCCCCGGTGTACTTCGGGATGAGCAGCGACATGAAGCTTCTGCCCATGACACCGCTGTCTGAGCCCATGCTGACGGATGCGGCCTTAAAGAACTGGGTGGCAGAGGCCGTGAGTTCGTCCTTTAACCTGGACTACTTAAACTGGCGCGGGCAGCTGACAAAGGCCAGGGAGTATTTTACTCCGGCTGCCTTTACAAGCTTTGCCCTGTCCCTGGACAAGGAAGGGCATTTGCCGCTCATGCGCCAGCAGAAGGCGCTTGTCCATGCCGTGGTGCAGGGAGCGCCAGTGCTCACAAAGAGCGGCGTCCTTTCAGGCGTCCTTGTCTGGGAGTTCGAGGTGCCTTTGCTTCTGACCTATGAGACGAGCATGGGGCGCATTGCCAACAATGCCTATACGGTTGCCGTGCGGGTGCGCAGGGTTTCGCCTGCCGAGAATGTGCGCGGCGTGGCCATCTCCGGCCTTGTCGCCTCACGCAGGCTGCAGCGGGCCGAAGAACAACAATAATACAGCAGTAACGAAAGGGGAGTTGGAAATTTCAATGATGAGCTGGAATTCCTTTTTTCTGTCACTCGACAGGTTCATAGGGCACGTGCAGGATCTCTGCGGCGTGTCCCCCTTGTCCATGTGCCGCCTGCACAGCACGGACGAGGAGGGTGTCCTTGTTGCCGACAACGGGGCCCTGGTATCCATATTGCGCACTGAGGGCTTTTTGCGCATGACCGGTGCCGAAGAATATCAGGCCATATGCCAGGCACTGCACAGCGTCCTGGCTGCGCCGCTCCTAAGCAGCGGCCATTATGTGCAGTGCGTCTTTGCCTGCGATCCCGAGGACAGCAGGGCCATGATAAAGAAGGCCATGCAGCCCATGCAGGCAACCTGCGACAAGACAGGGCTTGCCCTGCACGAGGTTTTGGACGACTGGGGTGAGGCGCTGGCCTCCTACTGTGCTGCGGAAAGCCTGTGCCTGGCTGTCTGGACTACCCCTGAGATACTGGCCAGGGCTGAGCAGAAGAAAAACGGGCTCATGCAGGCAGGAACCGGTCCCTTGGTACAGGCTAAGGAGGCCATGAAGAGGACTGAGGCCTGGCCCAGGCTGCGCGATGCCCACAGGGCCTGCGTGCGGGAGATTGCCGCAGCCCTAAGGGGTGCCAGCTGCCTTGTGCACGTGGCAGACAGCCATGAGGCTGTGCGCATGGTGCGCCAGTGCAACTGCCCCAACTGGACAGCGCCAGACTGGCGTCCCGTGCTTCCTGGGGACAATCTGCCGCTGCGGTCTCCTGAAAGGGGCGCTCCTTTGCGTGATGCCACCTCGTACCTGCCCCCGGTGCTTGCCAGGCAGGTATGGCCCCTGCAGGCAAGGGTGTATGAGGGACGCTTTGTGGAAGTGGACAACAGGCTCTATGCGCCCTTTGTGATGAGCATGCCGCCCCAGAACGTGCAGCCTTTTTCAAGCCTCTTTTCAGTCCTTGCCGCAGACGGGCTTCCTTTCCGCTGCGCCATGCTCTTAAGCGGCGACGGCATGCGCGGCCAGGGGCTAAAGTCTGCTGCAGCGTCCATACTGTCCTTTGCATCCTCTGCCAACGTGCGCCTGCACAGGTCCTATGCGGCCTTGAAGGAGCTTGAGCTTGCCGGGGAAATCTGCATAGGGCTGCAGATTGCCTTTGTGACCTGGGTGCGCCTTGAGGACTGCAAGGACCTGCATGAGGCCAGGGAGCGCCTCTCGCGCCGTGCCGCCAGGTTTGCGCAGGCAGTGCAGTCATGGGGATCGTGCGACACCTGCATGCTCACCGGTGATCCGCTCTTTGCCTACACGGCGACATTGCCGGCAGCAAGCTATGTCTCGCCTGCGGTCAGGGCTGTCTGCCCCCTGTCAGAGGCAGTGCGCCTGCTGCCCCTGTTCCGTCCCTGCTCTCCCTGGGCTGAGCCGGACGTGCCCCTGCGCACGCCTGACGGGCGTTCCATGCCGCTGAAGCTCTTTGCAAAGAACATGGCCAGCTGGAACGAGATCTGCTTTGCTGGCATGGGATCCGGCAAGTCCTTCTTCCTCAATACGCTCAACTTCTTCTTTTTGCTGAGGCCGGGGCTTGCAAGGCTCCCCTGGCTTACTGTCATCGACATCGGCCAGTCCTGCTCAGGCGTCATAGAGCTTGTGAGGGCAGCGCTGCCGCCGGCCATGCGCCACCTGGCTGTCTTTGCCAGGATCCGCAATACCAGGTCCTGTGCCGTCAATCCCTTTGACACGCTTCTCTGCTGTCCCTATCCGACAAGGGCCCATGCATCCTTTCTGATCAACTTCCTCTCCCTGCTGTGCACGCCGCTCTCTGAAACGGCGCCGCAGGACGGTGTTACAGACCTTTTGCGGGAGGCGCTGGATGCTGTGTACAGGAGGCTTGCACCGGACGGGGAGGAGCCCAGGCGCTTTGACGCCCATGCCGAGCCGGAGGTGGCAGCCTGGCTTAAGGACAATGCCCCGCAGCTTCTGCACGACGCCACCTGGTGGGAAGTGGTGCGCGAGCTTTTTCAGGCAGGGGAGACGGCCCTTGCTGTCCGTGCCCAGCGCCACGCAGTGCCGCTGTTGGCAGACTGCATGGTGGAAATGAGCAATCCGCTTCTGAAAAACCGCTTTGCCGCCATTTTGGTGCACGGTTCCGGGGAAAGCGTGCCAGAGGCCTGTGCCAGGCACCTGACCACGGCCATAAGGGAATATCCGCTTCTGGCTGCGCCTACGCAGTTTGAGCTTGGGGAAGCCAGGGTGGTGGGGCTTGATCTCACCGAGGTGACGCCAAGGGGCGGCCCTGCTGCAGAGCGGCAGTCCGGCATCATGTACCTGCTGGCGCGTTTTGCAGGGGCTGCGCATTTCTTCAATACCATGGCGGATCTGGAACAGGTGCCGGCCTATGCCAGGGAATACCACAGGCAGCGCTTTGAGGATCTGGTATCTCTGCCCAAGAGGCTCTGCTATGACGAGTTTCACAGGGCAAGCTGCGCTGACATGAACAATCCGCTCTCACGGCAGATTATAGCGGACCTGACCTGCGCCAGCCGCGAGGCCCGCAAGCAGAATCTGGCCATATGCCTCTATTCCCAGCAGCTGTCAGACTTTCCCAAGGTGCTGGTGGATCTGGCGACAAACGTCTATGCCATGGGAGCAGGCAATGCCCAGGAAGCAGAGGAAATCGGGAGCCGCTTCGGGCTGAGCAGGGCGGCAGTCTATGCGCTGCGCCACAGCACCAAGCCGACAAAAGCCGGTGCAGACTTTGTGGCATTGCAGAGGACCTCTGAGGGCGAGTGCCTGCAGAAGCTGACCTGTACGGCTGGATCCATCACCAGGTGGGCTTTCAGCACGACGGCTGAGGACATGCGCGTGCGCAATGCCCTCTACCAGGCCTTTGGCTGTGCAAAGGCGCTGAACATCCTGAAAAAAGCCTATCCGGAAGGGACTGTCAGGGAGGAGCTTGAAAGGAGAAAATACCTGAGACGGGATGAGGGCGCAGATGAGGCAGAGGACCTTGTGCAGGGGATAACAGAGGAACTGCTGCAAAGGGGCAGGGAAGAGGAGGTGTAACGGCTTAAGGGAGGCAGTTGGTGAGCGTTTTGAACGGCTTTGCTAAACAGCTGAAGCAGACGGTGAATGGTATGAAGTGACTTTCTATTTCGAAATCAGGTGCAACTGCACCGTTTATCGGAATAAGAGAGGCTTCATGTATTGACCGTATCTAGGACGCCAATGTTCTGAGGCTGGCTAAAGCAGGGAATTCTCCTTTGCCAGCTGCTCTATCCGGGCCGGTGACAGAGAAGTGC
>CAVLCT010000128.1:0-5367 GCA_963661665.1 Bulleidia sp.
GCCAGCTCCGGCAGATTGAGGACTCCAAGATTCACTGCGCAAGGGAGCACTTCAAAGCCATCAGCAACGGGGATGTCGTCTACGACGTTGTGACCAGCTACCAGCACCTGCGGAACCTGGTGATGATGTAAAGACAGCACGCTCTTATCAGGAACCTGGCACCAGCATGTACGGTGTTCCTGATAAGAGTATGTCTGACGGGATGAAAGAGGAACGGCCTTTGGAGGCCGCTCCTTAAGGCTTATTGCGTTCCCGGCATCCCAGTTTGTCTGCCGGCGTCCCTGCTACCGTATATGCGGCTGACATCCAGAGGGTGCTCCGGCAGTTTCACTGCAAACGGGAGACCGTTGTGAAGGACGATAAGCTTATGCCCCTTTTACCCGCAGCACCAAATTCAGCAGACAGTGTCTGTCGAATTGGCTAAACAGTGTTTAGCCAATTTGCCAATCTGTTCGCAAAGGGTCAGAATTTCAAAGGAAATCACTCCGATTGCTATCCTGTAACACAGGTCGCGTTTCTTACACCATACAGGCAAGTTTGTTAAAAACGCCTTCTATATACATCAATTTTATTTTTTGTCATACTAAAATAGTAGTTTTTGAATTCTTCGTTTGGAATGCTTCTGAGACCTATGAAGTTTTCAGAATACAGTATGGTGAAAAGTACTGTGACCAGTACGGACCTGCGAACTGATCGGCAGGGACAGTACAAGGAAATAGGGCAATCCCCCTTGCAGTTTTCCCTGACAGTCATGTTTTGAGCAGAATTCCAGGAGAATGGGACCAGGTACAAGCGGTACGTCCTTCCACTCAGAACTATACTTCAAATTTATCGAGAGCCTGGCGAAGCCTGGGCAGGTCGGCAAAATGAGCATCTGTTAGGCGGCGGTAGAGAACCTCCAAATAATATTTCAAATCCTGCAAGGAAATGATGATATCTTCATCGGCTTCATTTGTAACCCACAGTCCATCAAATTTAGGAGTGTTCGTCTGTTCATACTCGTCAAGATCGTTCCAAAAACTGCAATCAGAAAAATTATATCCGCTTCCTACTCTCTTCGACAGGTTTTCAACAAACTCGACAATGTTCGAGTTACTTGCCTCATTGAGCAATGCAGCTACTGGAAAATGCTCTGATCTTAATAAATCTTCATCTTTCAAATAAATATTATACATTATATCCTCCTTAATCTTGGGGGTAGAATGAAATAATGTTTCCGTTGCTGTCGAAATATCCATACCAGCTGACACCTTTGTTATCGGTGCCGTTCCATTCATGAAGCTTGCCAGATTGGAATTTGCCAGCTGAATTATTGTCCTGATATTGTGCCACTCCGTCAAAATCAGCATATGCTTTATTGATATTTCATATATTTGATTTCCTGACTTAAGCGTCTGTTCTACCCACAAATCCCCCCTAAGAGCCCCAATTTGCCACTCTAGCTTGCCGGTGTCCCTGCCGCAATCTCTCTGAGCATGGAAGCAAGGCCAGCAAGACCAGCCTGTGCGGGTTTGAGACAGAACAACTGCCTGCTTCATACACCGGATTCCTTACGCACATGAGCAAAGGCCTGCTCCGCAGGTATCGTGCGTCCGGCTCTCACATCCGCACAGCCTTTCTCAAGCTCTGCATCCAGCTGTGCCGCCCGTACATTTGGCTGACATCCAGAGGGTGCTCCGGCAGTTTCACTGCAAACGGGAGACCGTTGTGAAGGACGATCTGCTTATAGAACATGGTAATGGCACAGGATGCCGTAATGCCCAGCGAGGTCAGAATAGTTTCAGCCTGCTCCTTGAGATCCGGTTCGATTCGCGCATACAGGTTAGCTGATTTCGCCATATCCCAAACTCCTTTCGGTCTTATGGTGTCAGCATACGCTTTGATACACGATTGTGCGGACAAAGCAATACATCCTGCAAATAAAAGAGCCGTCACAGATTTCTCCATGGCGGCTCAAAGGAATTTGTCTGGCAGGACTGCCAGTCAGCTGCCTACTTCAGATTTTTGCCAAGCTCATAGGCGCACTTAAGGTCCTCTTCGCTCAAATCCGCTGCAACCGTGGCATTTTTGGCATTCAGAATGCCGGCATTTTCCCACTTCAGATAGTTAAGCATTTCCTTAAAGCTTGCATTGGCGCCGGATGCAGAGGAAATTTCTGTATCTGCCATGGCCGTTATTAAGATTGCCTTCTTTCCGCCATGCAAAGCGTCGTCATTGGCATAAAATCTGTCTATGACAGCCTTAATCTGGGCATTGATGGCAAAATAGTAAATGGGCGAGACAAAGGCTATGGCGTCAGCTTCAAGAAGATGGGGATTCAGACTCTTCATGTCATCTTCATGAAATGTACACTGGCCGGCTTCACGGCATTTGTCACACGCTATACAGGGATGAACCGTATGAAAGGCAGCATCGAAGCGAAACACCTCATGCCCTGCATCTGATGCGCCCTGCTCAAACTTGTCTGCAAGCGTAGCTGTTGTGCCATGTTTGTGGGCACTGCCTGTAATGAGTACGATTTTCATTTTTGCCTCCGCAAATGACGACTGGTCCTGACTGGAAAATATCAGGGCGGCAATGCTGTAATCCTCTTCTGGGAGCAGGTCAACACTGTGCACGGCCAGCGCCAGCACAGGGTGTTCAAGCCTGCCCTGGCCCCATTACAACGGGTTCTTTGACATGTCAGGTGCCCTTGCGAAGGAAATCGTACTGTGGCCTGTATAAGACTGGCAAATGCCCGTTATTGGCTTCAAGGCCGATAACGGGCATTAATCTCTATTCTTCAGGCTGTATGAGCTATTTGACCCACTGTATCACCGGCTTCATCATCAGTATGGATATAGTTTTCCAGACAGGACATGGCCTCTCTCATATCATCGGGAGACGGAGGAATGTACCTGGCGTTTTGCAGTGCAGAACCCTGGCCGCCTATCCAGTTCTGGGAATGCCGGAATTCTCCCGGACTTTGTTCCTGCCCCCTTTTCCTGTCCCCTGCTTTCCATAAGGACAGCATGGGCTTCCTTAAAGCAGGCGGTTGCACAGAGGAAGCTCTTTCGGCCTCCTGATGGCAAATTCAGTGGCTTTGATGCACTTTGCGACAGCTGCGGCTGAGCTGTTTGTACTGGATGCAGTCAGAGGGTCCAGGACCTCTTCCAATGAGGCCTGAATCCCCTCAATCTGAGAGGACAGCAGGGCTTCTTTACGCACAGGCATGGAGACGAACACAGCGGCATTGGGAGTACGCCCTGCTACCATTTCCAGGACAGCAAGCCCTGAATGAGCCCTGATTAGAAGAGCAACAACAGCACCGGTCATGTGTACGGGAGGTACAGCCGGCAGAGGGCAGGGAACGAAGGCCTGATACTCCCCTGACAGGGATTGTTCTCAAATGCCCTGCGCGATGGTTCATTGCTTCTTACCTGCCGTATGCGTCTTTGCAGTATGCTTTTCTGCCGTATGCTTCTTAGCTGAAATTGAAATACTGGCAACGCCCTGTTTTTTCAGTTTGTCTGACAAACTTGAAATAACAGATACTTCCTGCTGTCTTTCATCGTACTTTAGCGGGCAAGTGCAGCCGAGCGCTGCTTTCAGGCAAGACAAATCAGCCCAGGGAACTGCCGTCACAGCAGTAGTCTCCTGAGTCACAGGATCCGGTACAGTTCGTGCCCACAGGCTGCGTCACTGTACTTTGGCTTTGTCTTACTATACTGCCACGCATTTGTACCGCACAACAACGCCCCGGCCTTCTCTTTTTCATATTTTGCTTTTTACAGTATTTACTGCACTCTGCATCATGGCTCCAATACGGCTTTTAGTGTCTGAAATTGTATCTGTAACGGATGTTTTGTAGTGACTGACAATCTCCTGAGCCTGGGCAGTATATTTTTTATAGTCCACATGTTTTGCATTTTCTTTTGCATCCTGCACCATGTCTTCAATGCGGCTCTTACTGCTGAAAATGGTATCTATAACAGACTCACTGACAGTCTCGTCAACAGTACCATCTGTATGGACAGCGTCTTTTTCGCACATATGACGCAGCCATTCACAATACAGTTTTCCCTGAACTGCGGTTGCAGCTCCAAGCACGACAGCCTCGCCAAGTCCGCCAACACAGGTGCCCAGAACCGGAATAACCTTTAACGCTTCAAGCCCGGCCGAGATAAGTACTCTCTGCCCAAGACTGCTGGCAATCATTCCGGCCACAGATTTTACTACATTTTGAGAAAAGCTTACACCAACGGCCTTGTTGATGCGATAATACATCGTATAGACGTTGCCCAGAGACGCTGCCACCCCTGCGGCAGGAACGGGGATTAAGCCCATCGCGCCGCTGATACTGGAATGCTGGTTTATGATTTCCTGAATCCTGGGATCAGACTCAAGCGCAAGAATAAAATCCCTTCCCAAGCGCGAGGGATCACGCGGAGTGGCGTCGTTACTGGCCATATTGCCTCCTGCAACCTGAAAACCTGCCCGTCCTGGGAAACTGCAGAGTTTTGCCGAACTAAAACCAGGAGAAGCAGTGAAGTCGTACCAAGTATTTGATATTTATATAATTTTTTGTGTATAATTCAAAAATGAACAAATTGGCAAGCACTTTTTGAGCTCTGAATCATCGTATCCCGGAACAAGGCTTGTCTGTCTTTGTACCCGTTGTCTTGTTTGCGTTCAGCCTGCCAGTCGTTCTGTCAGACGCTCCCTCAGTCGCTCTGTCAGTCGCACTGCCAATCTCTCTGCCAATCGCAACCTTTTTGGTCCTTCGCTAAAATTCATACATGGTACTACAGTTGCCGGAAACACCCTGCTTCCTGCCTGCATAGACCTGCACGCCCGGGTTAAACGAAAGAGGCAGCGCCTCTGTCGGCTTCATGGCTATGCCAAGCTCGCCTGTGCCTGTGCCGCCCTCAAAGCTCGGGGCTGCCACGGAATGCCCATACGTCGTGGCATCGCAGGATCCGGCAAATTCATGCTCATACGTAAGGCTAATATACGGCTTAAAGAGCTCATTGCCAGTATAGCTTTAGCGCACGCCGGCAAGCACACGGCTGGAATTCATGTCATCAAAGCTGTACCTGTCTTTCGTAGTCAGGGTCTCGTCCGTCCCCTGAACCCTGGTCCAGATGTACTTGCCGTACAGGTTCAGCTTATGCCCTTCTGCCATGTTCAAGACGTAGCCTAAGCCGCCCTACAGGCTGTAATAGGGGCTGTCCATGTCAAACCTGACAACATTGCCAAAACCTTCGGTTAAGCCTTTGCTGTCGAACTCGTTGTGCACCGTACCCATGTGGACAAATGCTTCCACATAGAAATGGCCTGGGCCTGTCTTAGCAAAATCCATCTTGGCTGGACAGGGTGTACTGCAAT